>CAIZFH010000098.1 GCA_903932155.1 uncultured Granulicella sp.
CCCATCGCCGCAATGCCCGAAAACCTGCTCATGGCCCATACCTCACAGCCCATAGCCGATCCCCAACCCGCCCTTCAACTTGCAACTGACAATCTGCAACCTGCAACTATCCTCCCCACCCTACAGGCCACCGAGGATGCAGGGACTCAGCTACCTTACCGGCAACCGCTTCAGGTACGCCTTTGCCGCCTCAAGCTCAGGAAACAGCCGCTCCTCCGCCTGGAACGCCTTCGAGTGGACGCAGCGCCGTCCCGCCTTCACCCGCACCGGATGCTTCAGGTGCAGCATCTCGTGGTACAGCAGATACTCGATGGCGCATCGAGGGGTATCGGCACGGTCGAAAACACGGCTCACCATGATGGTGTTGTGCGCCGCATCGTAGTGGCCCAGCATGCGCCGCGCATGGTGCGCGCTCCACGTCAGCGTCGGCCGTCCCAGCAGCCCATGAAAAAAGCGCGTGTTCAGGCTCTCGAAGACCTCGTCCAGATTGTAAATATGCCCCTGAGCCGACAGGATTGTCTTGCGTCCGCGCGTCTGCCGTATATGCTCGGCCTGCCGCGATACCGCCTCCGACGACACATGGCGTCGATACCGGTCCGCATGGCTCCGCGCAATCGGCTTTTTGTATAACTTGGCCAGCAGAATGTGCGCAATCGCGTGGTGTACGGATTCGGGCGCTGCCTCAAGCAGGTCCGACAGCCGCACCAGTAACCGCCCCTCGCGCAGACGGATCGTCGTATTCAGCGAGGTGAACCGGCGGAATCGGATGTCCAGTGCAGGGATCGGTGCGCGCGGGCGAAGCTCGCGATACTCCTGCTCAAATATTTCAATCAGTTCGGTAGACACGCTACGTTAGAGAGTACTACGGCGTGGCTGCTGCACCCGCCGGGCTGACTGGCTGCATCGCTGGAGATGCAGGAGCCGGGGCCGCCGGAACAGCATCAGACGCTGCTGGTAGCTCCTTCAACGGTTCCAGCCTCGCAACCTGTGCTACTGGAATCTCCACCGCGCCCACCCGGTCCGATACCAGATCGTGGATCGCCGTGCGCAGAAAGTGAACACCATTCACAGGCACACTAATCTCCTGGTGGAACGCCATGCCTCCAGCCAGCAACTTGTTGTAGTCGGGAGGCGTCAGCAGGCGAAATACTCGATTGCCCGTCGTTACCAGCAATTTGCCGTTGCTGTCATATACGTACGACCATATCTCCAAAGCGCAATGGTGATTGCCGTTTGCATCCACCTTGCAATTCACCGCGTGCGGGTCTGGTACCAGGTCTACTCCATACTCCTTGAAGGGACCTTCTACCTTCACCTTCGGATCGGGATTGGTCTTGTTGCTTGCCACCACCGCTGGCTCAGGTGGTGTGCTCGCCGGGCGAATGCGCACTTTGAACAGGATCTCCGCTGGGTTTGGACCGCCGTGCATCATGGCAGTCACCATCGTGGTAGGTGCGACCATCGCAGTCGCGGCCCCCGACGCGTTCAGTTTGTTCCGGTCGTTCGGATCAATCGCATAGTACCCATTGCGATAGCTCAGGTTCTTCGCATTCGGATTGTCGACCTTCACCTTGACCGTCCGGAACCTTTCGTCCCACTGTACGTTGGCCGGTGTATAGGACAGCGTGTAGTAGTTCGAGCCTTCCTCAACAGCCTTCGACACTGCCTGCGTCAGCCCGTTGGTGTTGTAGAACGCTTCGCCGCCCGTGTCCTCCGCCATGGCGTCCATCGTCGAATGCTCCTGCGCGGTCTGGTTCATGAATGCCATTGTCGCGTCGCCGGCAGCCCCTGCTGAGTTATTCATCGTATTCCCAATGTCGTAGGAGGGATCGGTCATCAACCCGCGTGCATCCACCGGATACACCGCAATCTGGGCGCGCGTCATCAGATTGTCCATCTTGCGTATCGCTTCGTCGTTGCGTACCACCGAGTCGTTCCCGTCTCTCTCGTTGACATTGGGCTCAACATCCAGCGGGAAGCCAGCGGAGTACCAGATGACGTTCTTCCGCCCAGGAATGCCCACAAGGTACCGCGCCAGTTGGTCGAACGAGTTCAGCGTGTACAGCATCTGGTTGTTCACCGTCTCAGATGTGATCTGCGCATCGACTCGCGCCATATCGTCCATCATCTCCTGCGTCGCATCGGCATACTGCGCAACCGCGTCAGAGAACGCAGTGGTGCCCATCGCTCCACCGTTGGAAGAATCCGTGAGGATGTCCGAGACCTGCGGCGTACCCTTCTTCGTGGTCAGCGCAGCCTTCAATACCTGCATGTCAGAGGTAAACCCCTGCAGCATGTACAAGTGTGTCGTCATGCCGAAGATGGCGATGCGCGTGCCTGCAGGTGCCTTGTCCAGATAATCCAACAACTGCTTGCGCGCATTGGGCTGCGCATTCAGTGGAGTGTTCAGGTAATCCAGCAGAAGCACATTCACAGGCCCGTTTGAGGGTGCAGCCGATATGTTGCTGAATAGTCCGGAAGGTAGCTTCGGCGCCAGCGCAACCTGCTTCACACCAGTCACCGCGCTGTGTTCTTCTACGTGTCGGATAGTCTGTTCTTTGCCGTTCTCCAGCAGTGTAAAGTCCGCCGCCTTCAAACCATGCACCGGGTTCTTGTTCGAGTCGGTCACCACTACATCGATCACCACCAGGTTGCTGAAGGCGCGCAGCGTGGCAACCTGGGCCGCGGACTGGACCTGCGTCCCACTCTGTGCCGCCGGCGCATCGGCTGTACCAGCCGGAGGCGGCGCGGGCGCTGTAGCCTGAACTGCCGCAGGCGCTGCGGAATCCGTTTGGCCGCGCATACCCGCTGTCGCAAACACCGCAGCTAACGCAAAGCTGGAAATCAAGAGTATCGGGCGTAGTGGAAACGAACGTGGCTGGGTTGGCGTAGGCACTGGTTCCTCCTGCGGTTGCATTTTAAGGATACACTCCCGCAAACAAATTAGTACCCATAGAGTTAGACGCTTTGCTGGGGACAAAGTTGTGCCAATGAACCTCTGTCGCCGAGCCTGACTCGCCGCCATACCCGCTGATTGGGCAATCGCAGTTCCACGCGAGGCCCGGTTCAGCCCTCGGTCTGTACCTTGGGAGAGATCGCGCTATCCCTTTGTGCCGCATCCTCAACAGGATGAGCAATGTGGCCCACCTGTAGCTTCACCAACTCCGGCTGCGCGATCCGAGTTGGCCCAAGTACAGCGATCCGCGGCAGCGGCCCGCGCACCATCGCCACCTCGTCGCACGCATACAGCCGTGGACACGCTTGGCAATCCTTGTAAATCTTGTCCGGCAGAGTTGTCCGGTCGGCCAGCCTAAAACCAAAGTGGAAGAAAAAGTCCGGAATCCGTGTAAACATGCACACCGACGCCACGCCCTGCTCCTCAGCCTCTTCCAGAAGCCCTCGCAAAATCCGCCCGCCAGCGCCCTGCCCCTTGGCCTCCGGTTTCACCACAATCGACCGCACCTCAGCCAGGTGAGGTCCATACAGATGCAGCGCGCCACAGCCCAAGAAGATGCCGCTCTCCGACTCGGCCACCGCGAAGTCGCGCACATTTTCACAGATGTCTGCATAGCTGCGGCGCAGTAGAGTTCCATCCCCAGAGAGTGAGTTGACCAGCTCGAAGATGTGGACCGCGTCCTGCAATCGCGCCTTGCGCACCATCGCCCCACCCGCGCGTGCTCGCGTGGATGCGGTGGATTCGCTGGCGGCCATCAAGGAGGTTGAACTGCTCATCTAACTATTGTCCCCCAATCTGCGCTTCGCCGCAGCAAGAGCTTCCTCCACCCGAGCGCGGGCAGTACCACCAACGACATCGTGGCAATCCAGCGTGGCCTCCAGCGCAATCGCCGCATAGAAGTCCTCGGCGAAGGCTGGACTAAGCACCTGCAACTCAGTCAGCGAGATCGCCTCCAGCTCGCGCCCACTCTCCAGCCCAATCCGCACCGCGTTGCCGATAATCTCATGCGCCTTGCGAAACGCTACGCCCTTGTTCGAGAGATAAGTTGCCGCCGCCATCGCGTTCAGATAGCCCGTCGCGGCCGCCGCCTTCATGCGAGCAAAGTTGAACTTCAGCGAGCGCGTAAACGCAGGCAGAATCCCCAGAATCCCGCGAGCCGTATCGGCCGCGTCGAAGACCGGCTCCTGACCCTCCTGCAGGTCCTTGTTGTAGGCCAGCGGCAGACCCTTCATCAACACAGCCAGCGTCGTAGCCGCGCCCACCAGCCGCGCGCTCTTGCCGCGAATCAGCTCGGTGAAGTCGGGATTCTTCTTCTGCGGCATCGCGCTCGATCCCGTCGAGTACGCCTCCGGCAGATCGAGAAATCCGAACTCCGCCGTCGCATAGAGTGTCAGCTCCTCCGCAAACCGCGAGATGTGGACCCCAAGCGTAGCCAGCGCCTGGGTGAACTCAAGAAGAAAATCACGGTCGCTGGTCGCATCCATGCTATTCGGCGTCGGAACGTCGAAGCCAAGTTCACTCGCAGCGATGCTGCGATCGAGTACCAGCGTCGCGCCCGCCACCGCACCTGAACCCAGCGGGCAAAGGTTCATCCGCTTGCGCGCGTCCACAAGCCGAGAGATGTCGCGTTCGATCATCGCCACGTACGCCAGCAGCCAGTGCGCTACCAGCACCGGCTCCGCCCGCTGCATGTGCGTGTACGACGGCATCACCGCATCGCCCGCCTGCTCCGCAAGCTCCACCAGTGCCAGCGCCCACTTGCGCAGCCCCTTCGCCGTCGCGTCAATCGCCTCGCGCACAAACAATCGCATGTCGGTGGCAATCTGTTCGTTGCGGCTGCGCCCCGTATGCAGCTTCAGCGCCAGCGGGCCAATCACTTTGGTGAGTTGAAGCTCGACGAAGTGGTGGATGTCCTCGGCGTGCGCCATCGACGCGGCCAGATCGGCCTCCGTCGGGGCCGGGAACTCCTCGCACGCGCCATCCCCGTCCAGGTTCAGGTTCGCCTGAATCGCAAAATGGTTCTTCATCCGCAGCAGCAAAGGATCGTCCTTAGCCAACGCGATCCGCGTATGCTTCACATGGCTTTCGTTGAACTCCGGTTGCCTCCTAAGCCAGCGGCGAATGGTTCGCGGCGTCGTGCCCAGCTCCGCCCCCAACAGCCTGGGATTCACCATGCCTGGCTCCAGTGGCGCAAACTCGGGAGTGATGTCTCCAACCTGGTCGAGCCCTTCGATCATCCTCTCCAGCTCGGCATCCGTCAGAATCCCAGCCGCAGCAATCATCCGCGCGTGCGCCTTCGACGCGGCTACCTCCTGCGGTAGCAGCCGCACATCGAACGGAAACGACCGCTGCCACTGCTCAAACACGGCGTCCAGCGGCTCGCGAAAGCGGCCCGACCACATCTTTGCGGATTGTTCGTTAGTGGACATCTATTGGCAGTCCTCTTTCAGGTGGTTGTGAATTGTGATGGAATCCGAGGGCTTGTCCCCTCTGATCAGCGTCACGTAATTGCGGAAGGTGTCAGTCAGGCCGTGATCCGCGCAGATTTCAACGTCATTGGGTGATGTCCAAGAGATTGACGAATTCTCGAGATTTTCTCCGCTCATAACGAGCTGTTTAGCGTTTCTTCCATTGTTCGAGAAGTGGGCATATATACGCGTGTCATCACCCGTCGCTGGGCCTATTCCGTACGAAGTTTCCTCCGTGTAAAAAACAGCGTCGGACGGTGACTTGATCGTTATGACGCTGTCAGGTTTCCTGTAGCAACTCAGCAATGGGATGAGGATCAACGTGAGCACTACTGATCGTGTCAGCCGTAGCATCTCGATATGTTGAGTCATCTTCATGCCGCCTTGTGTACCTCAGGGGCTAAAGCCCGATTTGCTGTTGATGCTGAATGTCACGGCTGAAGCCGTGACCTATCGTTCGTGCAGTGATTACTCCTTGTCGGTTCCGCTGTTTAGTTGCGGCATCTCAGAACCTTTGCTCAGTGTGATTAGACCACTCTGCGCGTAGGTCATCAGCTTTTCGCGGGTGTCGGTAATGTCGAGGTTGCGCATCGTGAGCTGCCCGATGCGGTCGCGCGGGCTGAACGTGGACTCGGTCTTCTCCATACTCAGGCGCTCCGGCTTGAAGGTGAGGTTGGGCGAGTCGGTGTTCAGGATCGAATAGTCGTTGCCCCGGCGCAGCTCAAGAGTGACCTCGCCTGTCACCGGCTTTGCGACCCAGCGTTGTGCGGCCTCGCGCAGCATAATGGCCTGCGAATCGAACCAACGGCCTTGGTACAGAAGCCGTCCAAGTTTGCGACCGCTCTCGCGGTACTGCTCAAGGGTGTCCTCGTTATGGATACCGGTGATCAGCCGCTCGTACGCGATAAACAGCAGCGCCAGGCCGGGTGCCTCGTAGATGCCGCGGCTCTTGGCCTCGATAATCCGGTTCTCGATCTGGTCGCTCATACCCATGCCGTGCCGCCCGCCGATACGATTGGCTTCGAGCAGCAACTCGACCGGGTCGGCATACTCCGTCCCGTTGAGCGCTATCGGGAAGCCTTCATCAAACCGCACCGTAACCTCTTCGCGCTTGATCTCCACGTCGTCACGCCAGAAAGCAGCTCCCATAATCGGCACAACAATCTTCATGCTGCTCGTCAGCAGTTCCAGGTCTTTCGCCTCGTGGGTCGCGCCCAGCATATTGGAGTCGGTCGAATAGGCCTTCTCCGCCGACATCTTGTATCCGAAACCAGCCTTCTGCATGTAGGCCGACATCTCGGCCCTGCCGCCCAGCTCGTCGATAAAGGTAGCGTCGAGCCACGGCTTGTAAATCTTCAACTCCGGATTCACCAGCAGCCCGTATCGATAGAAGCGCTCAATGTCATTGCCCTTGAAGGTAGACCCGTCGCCCCAGATGTTGACGTCGTCTTCCTTCATGGCTGTAACCAACATCGTTCCCGTTACAGCCCGGCCAATGGGCGTCGTATTGAAGTAGGGCACGCCGGCGGTGGTGATGTGGAACGCGCCCGCCTGCAGCGCGGCAATGCCCTCACGAACCAGCGGGCCGCGGCAATCGATCAGGCGGGCCTTCTCCGCGCCGTACTCCAGCGCCTTCCGCGGAATCTCGTCATAGTCCGCCTCATCCGGCTGACCGAGGTTCGCCGTATAGGCGTACGGCAGCGCGCCCTTCTGCTTCATCCAATGAAGCGCGGCGCTGGTGTCCAGTCCGCCGGAGAAGGCGATACCCACCTTCTGGCCGACCGGCAACGTTTCGAGGATTACGGACATGGTAACGGTGACCTCAATCTCTTCGCTCTGTGGTTAGCTTTTCTTCTTCGCCGCCTGCAGCCCGCGGTCGCGCGCATTGGAAATCCGCTTTGCTCCGCCCAGCAGCATCAGCAGGATCGCCTTCTGCGCGTGCATCCGATTCTCCGCCTGGTCGAACACAATCGACTGCGGCCCGTCCAGCACCGCATCGGTCACCTCCGCGTTGCGGTGCGCCGGCAGGCAGTGCATGAACACCGCGTCCTGCTGCGCTCGCGCCATCAGCGCCTCATTCACCTGGTAGGGTTTGAAGATCGGCGCCCGCTTGGTCGCTTCGTGTTCGAACCCCATGCTGGTGCATACGTCCGTGTACACTGCGTCCGCTCCTGTCACCGCCTTCACCGGGTCCTGCATCAGCGTGATGCTGCCGCCGGTCTGCTCACTGATCTCGATCGCCTTGTGGATGATCTCCAGCTTGGGTGCGAATCCCTTGGGA
>CAIZFH010000099.1 GCA_903932155.1 uncultured Granulicella sp.
CCCCTGGTCTCGCGCCAATTGCGGGGTCTGCTTCGTCCGCGCGACTGGCGACGGTCCAGCCATACGCAAGCGCATCTCTCACCGCAGGATAGCCGTCATCCCCGATCGTCTTGAGGAGTTTCTTTTTCTCAGCACTGTTGATCTCTATGCTGAGCACGGCCTCTGCAATGAGTATGTCCAGTTGATGCGCAAAGTCGTCCAGTTCGTTCAGTTCATCTTCCGCATGATCCTGACACTTGCGAATCTCATCGAGCACGGCAGCCGCGATTGCCAGCGCATCCCTGGGTTGGTCCGCGTTCAGGAAGTCGACGATGACTTGTCGTATCTTATCCAGTTCCTGGGCCAGTTCCTCGTGCTCGCCATCGTAATCCGGGCTGTAGTTCTCACCTGCCTCGCGGATGAGCGCCCGGATGCGCTTGCGATACGGAGTGTCATCCACGGTCTGGCGCTGCGGCGTGTCTTTTGTCCCGCTTGCGGACGTTGCGGCGGCGCCTTTGCGCGCCAGCTCGGCGACCCAGCGCTCGACCGTGTTGCGCGCGTCATCGTTTTTCTGCATGAGCTCCGTCAGCAGTTCCACCATCTGATCGCGATCCAATTCGCGCAGCAGGTCCTGGGGGGCGGTTTGCGTCTCGAACGACGCCGGGTCATTCAAGTAAGCCAGAAGTAACGCGACAATGTGTTTGCAATAGCCGCCAAACTCATACGCGCACGCGCACGAGGCGTCCAAGATGCCGGCGGCGTCGAATTCCACGCGCAGCTTGTAGTGCGGGGCGTAGACGCCGCGACACCTGGCGGTGAGGGTATTCCCGCTGACCGCTGTGTCGTAGACGGCGCCATTGTGGTAGCACTCATGGCCACGGGCGAGCGACTCTTTCAAAGCGCCTGCGCGAATCATGGCTTCGGTCAGTTGGATGGGCATACGCTAGCTCCTGAGTGCGGTATATTGACCATATATATATGAGACCTTTTACACAGGATGATATTCTAGTCGCAAGTTCCGATTGAACCCACAAAACAAGAATTAAAACGGCGTGCTGCAGCGGTGCAATGCACACCAAAAGTGTTATGATTTCTGTCAATTGCCAATTTGCTCAACGCAGAAAATGAAGATGTGCGTGCTTCCATTCGCTGCAAGGAGACATTTCGATGCGTAGTATTCACGTCGCTCTCGTTGGGCTCGGCTTCGGCGCTGAGTTCATCCCAATCTACCTGCACCATCCGGGCGTGGCATCGCTGACCATCTGCGACCCGGACGATAGGGTACTGCAGGAGTGGGGCAACCGATATCAAGTCGAGCGCCGCGCGCGCAGCCTGGCGGAAGTTCTGGCCGCCAGCGATATCGACGCTGTGCACCTGGTCACGCCCATCTCCCTGCACGTGCCGCAGACGCTGGCCGCCCTTGCGGTCGGCAAGCATTGCGCCTGCACCGTGCCGATGGCCACCCGCATCGCCGATCTGCAGGCCATCGTGGCCGCGCAGCGTGAATCAGGCAAGAATTACATGATGATGGAGACGCAGGTGTATGGGCGTGAATTCCTGTTCGCCCAGCAGCTGGTCGAATCGGGCGCCATCGGCAAACTCCAGTTCCTGCGCGGCTGCCACTACCAGGATGACGAGGGCTGGCCCTGGTATTGGAAGGGCCTGCCGCCCTTCTGGTACGGCACGCACGCAATAGCGCCGCTGCTGGCGCTGGCGCAGACGCGCGCGGAGAAGGTGCACTGCTTTGGCACCGGAACCATGCGCGCCGAACTGGTCCAGCAGTATGGCAACCCATACCCAATGGAAACCGCCATCTTCAGGCTGGCGGGGACGGATATCGCCGCCGAAGCCACCCGCTCGCTCTTTCACGTGGGGCGCGATTACCAGGAAGGCTTCTACGTCTATGGCGAGCGGGCTGTCTACGAATGGCCGCAGGTGGCCGGCGAGGAGCCGGTCCTGTTCCGGATTGCACCCCTGGAAGGGTTGAAGGGCGAGCGCGGCCGGCCAGTCACTGCAGAACGGGTGCGCGTGCCTGATTATGCCGACCGTCTGCCGGCGGAGATTCGCCGTTTCACCACAGCCAGTGTGTACGATGAAACCAATCCGCATCTCTCCTTCCTGCAAGGCGGCGGGCATGGCGGTTCGCACCCGCACCTGGTGCATGAGTTCGTGCAGAGCATCCTCGAAGGCCGCCCGCCGCGCATCGACGCCGTGACCGCAGCCGACTGGTGCGCCGCTGGCATCTGCGCCCATGAGTCAGCTATACGCGATGGCGCACTCGTCATGACGCCGAGGTTTGACGAGGGTTAGTCAGGCATACGGGTAGTCAAAAGGCGCGGCGCGCAGCAATCTCGGTGTGGATCCGCCAAGCCCAATCACCTGGTTTGGGGAGACGGTGGCAATCCAGTGGTCGCTGCCGGCGTTCAGTATGACAGCCTGCGGCTCTGGTTGAATCCCGACCACCGCGCGCAGCGCGCCATGCAGGTCTGTGACCACGCGCATGCCTGACGAGCAGGAGAAGATTGCCCGTTGATCGATACTGGCGCGCATCTGCCCGGCCTGGTTCGCCAGGGTGAAGGACCTGTCTCCCCACCGCTGGGTGTAGGTGAAATCGTTCCCCGCTGGTTGCTGACTTGACCACCATATCTCGTTATTAGCCAGGGCCAGGTGCACGCCGGACAGACGGGCAATGTATTCCAGCGTAGCCAGCATCATCGGGCCATAGCCATCAGATCCGGACGGCGCTCCTGTGAAAGGATCGAGCTGCTGTGGAAAGACGAACCCGTTACGCGTGATAACCTCGAACAGCTTTCGTCCAATCAACGACAACTCCGCATAGTGGCCGTAATTTTCGAGCGCGCGGATGGCACGCTGGTAGGTCAACCCCTGCGGTTGGCCACTCCAACTGTTATTGGGCTGGTTGCGGAATAATGGATCGTTCGCGGCGATGGAGGGCAGCGGGATCGGCGTCCAGAATTCGGCAGGGTTGAGCAGATGGTGGCGAATGAACGCATCGGCCATCGGCTGATCAAAACTGCCAAAATACATGCAACGCAGATTGTTGTGGATCAGCGCTCCCATAACCTGGTTGTTCCGATCCCGGTCGAAGCATGCGGACTTGCCCGGAATCCACAAGTAGTCCTTGATCTTCGCCTGCAC
>CAIZFH010000100.1 GCA_903932155.1 uncultured Granulicella sp.
GGCTACAAGGCCGAGGTCGCCATCCTGGCCAGCGGAGCCACTGCCGGCCGGTTGCAACCCGGCGAATCCCGGAGGGTTCCGGTGCATTATGCCGGCTGGCTCACCTCGCAATGGGACTTCTCGCGTCCGCCGATCTACTTCAACCTCGGTTTTATCACGGCAGATGACTCGCGTCCAATTGACTGGATGGCATTTGAACAACAGGTTCGCCCTGCCGGTATTGACGATGCTACATGGGCCACAGAGTTCGCCAGCCTGCAGAGCCAAATCGGGCCGACGTGGGGCGACTACGTTGCTGCTTTGTCCAGAGATGCCAGTCGTTTATCGCTGCTCGGCCAGTCCGCTATTACGATTTCCAACCTGTTCGCACTGGAGCTGCGGCAGGCGCAAGGGTTCGGCATTGCCAATATTAGCGGGCACGTCATTGATGCGGTGAGCGGGCATCCCTTGGCGAGTGCGGTGGTCAGTGATCTCAGTACCGATTTCCGCTCAGCCGCCTCTGCCACGACTGACACCACGGGATTCTTTACGCTAGCAGGGCTTTATGACGGCATCCACAACCTCACTTTGAGCGGGTATCTCATCGAGTCCAACTCTGTCGTTACAATCACAAACGGAATGGATGTTATTGGCGTGCAGTTGCGAGCCGTGGAAGCCGGTCACATCACTGGCCGTGTGAAGGCTGTCGCAGACGGACACGCATTGACGAACGTGCTTGTTGTGTGCTCGAGTCAGACAACCAACCAGACGTTCCACGTTTTGTCTGCCGCTGATGGATACTATAACTTTGCAACACTCCCCAGCGACACGTACACGCTGAACTGCTCCTCAGATGGATTCGTCAGTGGCAGCACCACAGGAATTGTGGTGACGCTTGGTCAGACCCGCTCTGGCACGGACTTCAATCTTGCAGCCGGCGCGGTTATCTCAGGCACAGCCCAGCTACAATCGGACGGGTCCGTTGTAGCTGGTGCGACCATCCAGCTCCAGAGCCAGACCAGCAGTAATTCATTTACGACTTCAACGGGTGCCGATGGCGCCTACCAGTTTGCGACTCTTCCTGCCGATACCTACACCCTGCAGTGCCTTTTCAACGGCCAAGTGTGCCAGACGATCTCCGGTGTTTCAATCAGCGCTGGGCAAACGTTGAGCGGCGAGAATGTGGCGGTCAGTGGCGTGACATTATCGGGTAGCGTAATCAGTGGCATGGCAGGTACTGGTATCGCGGGTGCCACCGTTATTTTGTATTCCAATCAGACCTTTGTTACTACTGGGGTAACGGCTACGAATGGGCATTACACTCTTCGAGGCATCCCGGTTGGAACTTATACCCTTGCCGCCTCGGCCACAAATTATGCGCCAAATTGGATCACTAACGTACATGTAACCGGGGTTGCGACTCAGGCTGTTGTTATCCTAGGCGTTCCTTCACACATCGTTGGCACCGTTATTCTTAATGGTCTGCCGGCGACTAATGTCTTGGTACTCGCAGCTATCGGAGGAAGCCCCGCACCTGAATTATTTGCCGCGACCACCGGAATCGATGGCCGCTTCGATCTCGCAGACTTACCGGCGGGAATGTATGACCTGTCGGTATTGGACTGGATCGACGGCGCAAATGTGCATACAAACGGGTTGGTCTTGGCAGCAGGACAGCAGTTGAATCTAGGAACAATCCTCATTGTCCAGACCCAGCCTACCATACGATCTCCGAACTCACCTCGCCCCAATGGTTACACGATGGGGTATGGTTCGTCAGTCTGGCCACCGGTGTTTACGACCGGCTGGTCACCCGGGTGGGTCCGCAAAGGACACCCCCCTTTGCCAGCGGACGCGACCGACCTGTTGGTGCAGTATGATTTGGAAAAGCTCAAGAATTTCGTTGCCCTCGCGCTTTGGGACTTAGGCTTACAGCTTGGTTCTAGCGCACGGACTATATTTTCTAATTACTTGAACTCAACTCAGGAGAGGCCTACTCCAATTCTTCCATTCTCTGGTCAAGGCTCAGACATCGTCAAAGGATCCTGGTTTGCAAAGGGTTTTCGCGATTCTGGTATTACACAAGGGAACATCACTGCAGTTGAGTCAGCGGCTATGACCGCAATCCATCGGTTGTTCAAGAATTCCGAGCACCCACAACTACCACCGGACGGTATGGACATCGATAAGGTGGTGCCGGCCTACAAGGATCTCCTTTACAGCCCGGCAAATGCCAATTCTGACGTTTGGAATTGGAATTACGACACAGACGGGAGCATTCCTGAGAGGATTGCAGGTGGGTCCGGGGAAGGAGACCTCTATCCGGATAGTCGCTGGGTGACGGGAAAAGTATTTGTTACACAGAACGACCGTAAGGTATCAGTCACATTCCATCTCACATTAAGCGTATTAGACACTTTTGACTTTCTTCCTGGCTTTTCGGGCTCGGCCGGAAATCTCGTCGAGGTAGTGACGGCCGCATGTCGCCGCTTGGAGGCATACGACAAAGTGTATGATGTCACGTTTGAGGTGACGTGCGAAATGCCGCGAGCTGAATTTTCCTTCACCCTGCCGGATACGCCTCCCGCTCCGCAGCCCACCCCTGAGCCACCCTACAACCCCGGCGGCGATGGGAATACCCAAGGCGTCACCTCGTCCGACCCCAACGAGAAGATCGGTCCCGGTGGCTATGGAGCTGCGGGGTTCATTCGTGCTGGTCAACTGATGCCCTATCGCATTGACTTTGAAAACGACACCAATGCGACCGCCCC
>CAIZFH010000101.1 GCA_903932155.1 uncultured Granulicella sp.
TACTCATCTTCGAGCCCGAATACAGCGATCCTCGCAGTTCGCCGCCTGTCCCCGTGCTGCCGATGTTGCCGATCGGAAAGATCAGCGGCCCATCCTGGAAGTTGCCAATCCAGATCGGTCCCAGTCGCTCGTTGTAGGTGTTGAACGGTGTCAGAAACTTGCCCACGACCAAAGTCGCATGGCTCGTCGCGAAGTAGTCCATCTGCATATAGAGGACGTTCTCGTGCAGCTTGGTCTGGTCGGTTTTCCCCCCGCCCCTGGCATTCACCGACTCCAGAAACGAGTCGCGCGTCTCGAATAGGAAACGATGGGCGATGGGAATTGCAACCAGGGGCATCACCGTTGGATCAAACGACGTCGGCCCTTTGTTGGTGCTGCTGAGAAACGCGACCGCTCCAGAGATGAGCGGGGTGTCCTGACTTACCGCGGGCAGCGCCATTGCCAATACGGCAATCAGCAACACACTCTGCGCGGATCGTGGAAACAATAGATGCCTCATGAGGAGAACTTATCGTGATTCCGCTCAGTAGTTGTCCTTCTGCTGCCTCCCGTTTGTCATTTCATTGTCATCTTTCACGACGCATTGGGATCCGGCATCTCCAACAGAACCGCGGCGTCACCCACAGAAACGCCTTTCTCGCGCAATAACACCCAGAACAACACTGCCGCCAGCGCGGCTACGCATGCGATCGCCAGGAACACTTGGGAATAGCCGAACTCGACGTAAGCAGCTCCCGCCGTGGCCGACGCGATTGCTTGGCTCAATGAAGTCACCAGGCTGTTCGCGGCGGATGCAATGCTGTGGCCCTCCTCCTCCACGCGGTTCATCAACAGGCTGTAGATGCCTGGCCCGCCCATCCAGTGGAACGCCGTGAAGCTTAGGTATAGCGCCACAATCACCGGCAACTCGTGCGCTCGCGCTAGACCCGCGAGGGCAATCGCCGTAGCAAGTTGCGTATACAGGATGCCGGTCACCAGTCCGCATCGCCGGAAGACCGCAGGCGACAGCAGTACGGCCACCACCTGCGCCATCTGCGAGGCTGAATAGATCACGCCGATGTGCGTCAGCGGCACATGCACGCTCCTAGACAGATAAGCCGTCGCGAAGGGCATGAAAGAGCCAGCCACTAGACTCCACAGCGCAGCGGCCGGAAGAAAACGCCACAGAAAAGGATCGAAGCGCCATCCGCCACGTCTCTCCCTGGTTGTTGTCAGCCTCAGCCTGAGGACGGGCCATAGCCCAAGCGCGACCACTCCGCAACAGAGCAGCAGAACTACTCTCTTGGCATCCGCCGCGTTCAGCGTTGGAACAATCACCTGCAGCCAACCCGGAAGATATCCGCCAGCCAGTCCACCAAGTCCACCGGTACCGATCCCGACCGAGAACAGGAGGCTGAAGGCAAAGGTCCGATTCTTTGCCGTCGTCAGCTTTGCCGCCGCCGGCGAAAAGCACACCGCCCAGATGCAGAGGAATGTTCCCGTGATAAACGCCATCCCCACCTGTACATATTCGCCGGAAACTACAATCCGCAACGCCGAAAGCGCTGGAGTTGCAACGAAACCCACAGCCAACACTCGCCGCAGACCCACGCGTTGGGCGAGCATCCCAACCGGGATGGTGCCCGCCATACTTCCCAGCGTCATCGCTCCCGCGACGAGGCCAAGCTGGCGCTCATTGAATCCGATGTCCAGCAAAAAGAGGTTGTATAGAAACAGGAACATCGCGAAGCCGAAATCGAAACACAGCGCTGCCACGAAGAACATCCAGAACTCTCGACTTAGCTCCTTGTCCGATATCCACGCAATCAATCGCCCGGACATACCGCGCCGCATCGGCGATCCGGCTGCGGAGGGCACGTCGACCCATGGAGCCATGGTCACCGCTCTTGCACCATGCGCTCAAGCCGCTCGATAGCCCAATCCATATCGCGATAGCGCAACTCAAAAATGCGCGCCGTCAGCAGCCTCTCCACAGACGCCACCTGGGCCTCGCGCAAAGTCTCCATACCGCACAGGGGCTTGTGAACATAGCTTCGCGCAACCTCTACAGGAAACGGAACTAATTCCTGAATCGGCGAATTCTTCCGGCTCAGGAAGACGATATACTCCACATCCGACGAAGGTGCCCGCCGTATCTCCGGCAGCGTCGCCAGCGGTATCTCGATCGAGGGCTTCCCAGTCGCTCGTGGCGTAATAGGCCTGCGGGCAACCTCCCCAAACAACTCAGCCGCAGAGGGCCGCAGACGGATCATGTGGCAATTGCCATGGATCCGCCTGCCGCTCTCGCCATGCAACAGAAAGCTAGCATCGTCGGTGACGTAAGTCCATCCTGCGCGCGCGCATGCGAACGCAAGCGAGGACTTCCCCGCGCCGGAGTCGCCGCACAGCAGAACGCCCCGGCCTTGCCAGTCGACACAGGCGGCGTGTACCGGAGCCGTATAACGATTGGCGATATGCGACAGCGCCGCCGCTTCAAGAATGTGATACCGCAGATAGCTCCTGTGCGAGAGCACGGCTCCATTGAGCCATCCGAAAGAGAAGCCCTGCAACAGATCGACGATATAGAAGTTCGCCGCATCCGCGATCCGCACCATGATGTTCTGTTGTGCACGAGACACCGGAATAGGCGGACACTCTCTGCCGCCGCCCTCCATTACGCCGAACTTGATCAGGATCGGCGGCATGTCTATCGCCTGCCGGAAGTCTCCCCAGCTCTCTTCGGCCGCCTCCAATACCTCCGCGCTATTGCTCGTTACACGTACAGGAAAACCCAACGGATAGAAGACCGCGGAGAACGGCATCTCGACAAACTGAAGGTAAGGATCGAAACGCTCCAGTGTCGCCGGCTTCTCGTCTTCCAGCTTTTCGGTGATCAACATAGCCCCCATCGTTTATCCCCTCAGTTCGCGCAGGCCGCCGCAACCCGTTTCGGCCGTGTGACTAGAACGCATAACGCAATGCCATCTGAATAATGCGTGGATTGTTTGAAGTGGACGATATCGTTCCAAATGCCGATCCCGTATTCAGCATATTGTTGGGATTCGCAAAGTTTGGCGTGTTTGTCAGATTGAAAAACTCAGCACGCACACGAATACTGGAAGACCCCTCAATCGCAAAGGTCCGCTCAATCGCCGCATCGATATTGCGCTGCCCCGGTCCCCGCACCATGCCCACGCTGCTGTTGCCAAAGTCCGTGTCTGCCGGGCTGCTCCCAAATAGAGCCTCCGGCGCAGACGTAAATCCCGCAGGACTCAGGTATCCGTTGATGACCCGTGAGAAGAGAGACCCCGTTGTCGTCACCGGCATCCCCGACTTTTGTGCACGATGTTCAAACGAGTACGTCCCGTATACCCGCCCCGCGCTATTGTCGATGATCGTCACCGGCGACCCGGACTGCGCGACGAAGATGCCCGACACCGCCCAGCCCAAGAGCGCCTTGCGCGAGATCCACGAGTTCCACGGTACCGCTGGAGTCCTGTATGTCAGGCTCAAAACTCCCCTGTGTGTCCGGTCGAAGTTGGACGGCCCGTACGCCTGCCTCGGGTTCGTCTGGTCGTTCGTCATGAGCCACAACTCGTAGAACTCCGCCCCATTCGATCCGCTGGTCTCATCCAGGTTTCGCGACCATGTGTAGCTGCCTAGAAATTGCAGCCCGTGGCTCATTCGCTTGGTCACGCTCGTCTGAAGCGAGTTATATGTCGACATGTATTTCGTATCGCTGTACAGAGCCACCGGGGAAACGCCCGCGTATGGAATTCGCTGCGCCACGTTATTCACCGTGTTGGTAGTCACCCCGTTTACCGGATGCGTTGGGCTGGCGAGCTCCGCCTGGTTGAACATCGTGCTTCCTGCAACATGCAGCGACTTCGTCCCGACATAGCCCGTCTCGATCAGATAGTCGCGGCCCGGCGCAAACTGCAGATTCAGGTTGTACTCCTCCGTATACGGCTCGCCCATCCGCGACGAGGCGCCCGAGATCAACTGCGATCCTCCCGGCAAGCGCGGTTGAAACAGTGGGTAGGCCGAGTTCGGCGGTAGCAGCGGGCTATAGGGCTGCTGCAATGTTGCCGGGCCATTCTGCGCACCGGCAAAGAACTGCTGTACAGAGAACGGTGGCTGAGACAGAGTTCCTTCAATCATCCCCGCCGACAACCGGTCAAAGTAAATTCCATAGCCGCCGCGCAACACTACAGCCGGACTGTTCGTCAGCCGCAGCGCAAATCCGAAGCGTGGTGCGACCGCGTCATACTTCGTGCTCCACAGATTGTTCCCTGCAAGCCGCGTCACTCCCGCCGGTATAGGTCCGGGCAGATTCGCCGGAACTACAAAGCCGCTCAGCGTGCCACCCGTCGGCGCAGTGGGAGTTGCAATCGCCGGATCGAACGTCAGCAGCCGCCCGTGAATCTCGCTCGGTGGCCCAAAGATCTCGTAACGCAGCCCAGCATTCAGCATTAGCCGCGGCGTCACTTGGATGTCGTCCTGCACAAACGCCGAAAAATCCGTGTATCGCTCGTCCCTGCGGAAGAACCCGGAACTGCCGCCGCTGAACGTCACGTTGCTGACCCCCTGCGGACTGTGGTTCTGCGCCGAGCTCTCGCCCAGTAGAAAATCGTTAAACGTCGCGATGTCCAGCAGACCGTCCACAGAGAACGGAGCATTCACTTCCACCTGGTGCCGCTTCGCCTCCACGCCCACGCTCAGGCTGTGCCGTCCCCGCGTCCACGAGACCGTGTCCTGCCAGATAAAGCTGTTCGTTACCTGCGACTGCGCCGGCGTTCCCGAGTCGCCCACAGTAAACAGCCCGTCCACTGTAATCCCCGGCGCACTCGCCGTACCCGTCGTCCCCGTCGGCGTCACCGTCTTCAGGTCCGAAGCCAGAATTGGATTTGCGATGGATGCAATTCCATTGAAGCGCATAGTGCCGAAGCGGACGATATTGATAAGGCTCGGACTCACCACCTGCGTATCCGAGAGCACCACCATCGTATTCTGATCCAGCTCGTTCGTCGGCCAGCCCGGCACAGTCGCCGCGTTCGGTGAAAACGGCAGATACCACGGCGCTCGCGCATAAAAGAAATTCGCCGTCAGCTGGTTCCTTGCCGAAAACACATGGTCCAGGTTCGCTGTGTACTGGTCCTCGTTGTAGGTCGCCGGTGGAGCGTACGTCGACAGTCCAATCGGAAACTGCCCCGCTGCTGTCGGCAGGTTCACCTGTGGGTTCGGCACTGCATACTGTCCGTTCGTGAATTTGAAGTTCAGCAGTGCCAGCGCAACCGGGTTGATGTTCGAGCCGTCGCACGACACTTGTGTGCCGCCCGCAAACGTCTGATACGCGGCACTCGCCCGGCCTGGGCTCGACGGACAGAACTGTGCACCCAGCGTCGCCGCGGACCGGTCCGACGTCAGTTGCGGCAACAGCGCCGTCGCTTTCGCCCCAAAGCCGTTCACATCGCGAAGTCCTTGATAAGCGCCGAAGAAGTACGTCTTGTTGCGCCATATTGGCCCACCCACTGCTGCGCCAAACTGGTTCTGCTTCAACTCCGGTCGAGGCTGTCCGCCCAGCTTCAGGAAGAAGTCGTTCGCGTTCAGGATATTGTTTCGCAAAAACTCCCAGACGCTCCCATGAAACTGGTTTGTCCCCTGTTTCGTAATCACGTCCACATTCGCTCCCACGCCGCGTCCATAGCTCGCGTCGTAGTTCCCGGTCTGCACCTTGAACTCCTCAATCGTGTCCGGCGCTGGGATCGCAACTCCCACCTCCTCCGTCGCGTTCTCAACGGAGTTCTGCGCCATGTTGTTCGCGTCTACGCCGTTGAACTGCACATTATTCGCAATGGTCTTCGCCCCGTTCGCGGAGACATTCTGCGAGCCCCTGCCCAGCGCCGTCGCATTCGGCAACGCCACTGCCACACCGGGCGAGAGCGAAAGAATCTGCGTGAAATTGCGACTCGCCAGCGGCAGCGTGTTCATGCTCTCCTGCAGCACAGCCCGGCCAAGCGTCGATGTCCTCGACTGCACAATCTCCGCATCCGCCGTCACTGCCACCGACACACTCACCGACTTCAGCGCCATCTTGAATTCAGCCGTGCTCGTCTCGCCTACCACCACGCGCAGCGTTTGCAGCGAGCTGCTCGCGAATCCCGGCGAACTCACCGTGATCGAGTAGCCCCCAGGCGATAGAAGCGGCATCGTAAACACACCCGCCGAGTTTGTAGTCGCCGTCCGCGACAGATCCGTAGACTCATTCACCGCCGACACCGCCGCCCCAACCACCACCAGTCCCGTCGGATCGTGCACCGTGCCAACGATCGCCCCCGTCCCCGGCGTCTGGGCGCGCAGGTTCCACGTCAACAGCAGGAATGAGGCCAATAGAATCGTTAGCCACGTTCGCGCAAATGGTAAGTTCCTCTTGTTCGTTTTCGGTCGATGGATGTGTGCCATGCGACCAAGTATCGAGAAAGCTCCGCGCACACTTGTCACGCGCTTGTAATCCCTTTGCCGCTTTTTTGCTGGCGCCGCAATCCACACGATTGGAGCCCGGAGGGAGCCAGCGCTGGGCTGGCGATGGGAATCAAAGTTCTGGTGCAGCTCCAGGCCAAGTGATTAACAGAACGCTGACAGGCCCTCGAAACCGGACCCGGGTGCGTGAATAGTTCGAAATTCGTCTCCCGGAATCGACCATTACTCTCTTTCCGATTCACACAATGTTACGAGCGAGACCTCCGGTTCGGATCTAGCCATGTCTCTCATGTAATTCATCACTAAGAAGTTCTCTCATCCCCATCGAGAATCTTGGCAATCTCGGCGCTCAGAGCCTCGGCTTTGGTGAGGTTCTCCGCAAATTGGTTCGAACTCAGGGTGTCTGGGAACGCCAATCTTCTATTGCATCTCGTACTGCCTGGACAAGGGCCATCCTGCGGCGTGCATGCCGCTTGCTCCCGCTAAGTCCATTCCGTGAAACTTCATAGAGCCAGGGCTCGTCTACTCCGTTATGTGCAACTGCGTGGAATTGCCCTATATTCGGTTGTAGAGGCAAGACGGCTCCAGTCATACCTCCTGAAGAGTACAATTCAACCGATCGGCCCAGAACGCGAAGATTTCGTTTTAAGGCTCCGCATGAATGTCTAGGCAGAAGTCAGTCCGGTGTGCAGTCATCCCAATCGTGATCCTCCTGTTGATACTAGGGATAACGTTTGGAATGACTTGGCATCATCACGCCGACTCCTCTGCCGCTGCCTGTCCGTTATGCCATATGGTTATCACGCCATTGGTAGCAGGCATTCAGGCATGGTGGGTACCGGTCCCCGTCGGCACCGTCTCCGATGCTATCTACATAGAGCCCGTTGCCCGCACGGTTCCCCGCCTCCCCGCACGAGCGCCTCCCGCATAACGCCAGCATACCCTCCGTGCCTCTACGACACGTTCAATCTGTGTATGTCTCTCGTGAAGGAGGCTGACTGCCTATGCGTTCGCACTATATGTATTTGCCTGTATTCCTGGTTTCGGCGCTTTTGGTCGCTGGCGCAGGCGCTCAATCTCCCCCTGGTCCAAGCCAGTCGCCCCCATCGCCCCAGGCACAAACGCTTGCCCAGAAGCCAGGCGCGGTGACGATCTCGCTGGATGACGCGATCCAGATGGCGCTGCAGCACAATCACACTCTGATAGCTGCGCGAACCATGATTCAGCAGAACCAGGCGGAAGAGACAACGGCCAATCTGCGGCCCAATCCGGTGCTGTTGGGCGACTCGCAGTTCTTGCCGGTCTTCCAGCCAAGTCAGTTCACCTCCGATTGGCTCGACAATACGGCACAGTTCGATATAGGTGTCAGCTATCTGTTTGAGCGCGGCCAGAAGCGGCAACACCGCTTGCAGGCAGCCAAGGATGTGACCGCCGTGACCCGCTCTCAGGTGACCGACAACGAACGCAGTCTCAGCTTCAACGTAGCTACTCTGTTCATCAATGTTGAACTCGCCGAATCCACTCTGGAGTTGGCAAGGCAGGACCTCAAAAGCTTTCAGGACTCGGTGACGATTAGCGAAGAGCGTTATAAAGCAGGCGACATAGGCGAAGGCGACCTGCTGAAGATGAAGCTGCAACTGCTTCAGTTCCAGACGGACGTGTCCGCAGCCGAACTCTCCAGAGTGCAGGGACTCTCCGACCTGCGGCAACTGCTGGGATATGAATCGATAGGCGCGGACTATGACGTGGCTGGAGCGTTCGACTATCAGGCTGTGAAGGGTAATCTGGATGACTTTCAGGCAAAGGCCCTTGCAAACAGGCCCGATCTGTTGGCGGCCCGGCTGGGAATCAGCGCCGCAAATAGCCAGCTTGCACTGCAAAAATCCATTGCCAAGAGAGATGTAACCGGGCAGGTAAGCTACACGCACCTGGGTTATACCAACGACCTTTCGCTCTTCGGGCAACTCCAACTGCCCATCTTCGACCGCAACCAGGGAGAAATTGCACGCGCTGGATTTGCCGTGACCCAGGCACAGCAGCTGGAGAGTTCCGCCAGCGGTCAGGTGCTGACGGATGTGCGAGACGCGTTTGAGGGTTTGCATGCCAATGACCAGGTCGTCACCCTCTATCGTTCCGGATACCTCGACGCGGCGCAGCAGTCCCTCGACATCACCGAGTATGCCTACAAGCATGGGGCCGCGACCCTGCTTGATTTTCTAGATGCGGAACGCAGCGATCGGGCCACACAACTCGGCTACCGCCAGGCGCTGGCTTCGTACCTGCTGTCGCTGGAGCAGCTTCGAGAAGCTGTAGGAACCAGGAGCTTACCATGATCATTCAACTCAGTTCTCCCCGTACCTACAGGATGCAGTGTGCGCTGGCACTTACTCTGCTGCTCCTGCTCTCCGCCTGTCGCTCAAATGATCGCGAGCAGGCAAGCCAGATGACCTCCTTCTCCACCAATGCCGCCAAGTCCGCGACTCCGGAGCTGTTCACCATTCCGCAGGACCAGATGCAGCATGTGCAGGTTGTCACCATTCAGCCGACCACCTTGAAGCGCACCCTCCGGCTCACCGGTGCCGTGGCCTACAACGCATTCAACACCACGCCGGTAATTACCCAGGTCGGCGGCCCTGTCAGCAGGATACTGGTTGTGCCGGGGGATCATGTCAAATCGGGCCAGGCAATGTTGGACGTCAGCAGCCCAGACTACTCGCAGCTACTCGATGCCTATCTGAAGGCAGCGGATTCCTCGCGCCTCGCGGAAAAATACTACGCCCGCGCCGAGGACCTGTATCAACACCATGCCATAGCCGAACGCGATCTGGAACAGGCTGAGTCAGACCGGACCCAGGCCCAGGCGGACCTGAATGCAGCAGAACAGGGAATGAAGATTCTCGGCATCAAGAATCCTGCGGACCTTGCCAAGGCGCCTTCCTCAGCGCTCATTCCCGTCCTTGCCCCCATCAGTGGCGAAGTGGTCGAGCGACTGGTCGCGCCCGGACAGGTGGTGCAGGCAGGCCAAACCCAGGCCTTCACCATCTCAGACCTCAGCACCGTCTGGGTGCTTGCCAACATCTATCAGTCGGACCTCGCTTATGTTCATAGCGGAGACGATGTGGTTGTGGAAACAGACGCCTTTCCAGACAGCTTCCATGGAAAGATATCCTACATCTCGCCGGCGCTCGATCCAAACACACGAACGCTGCAGGCGCGCATCCTGGTGGACAATCCGGGCGAGAAGCTGAAGCGGGATATGTATTGCACGGTTACCGTGACAGCCGGCGTACTCTCCAATGTCGTTGCCGTGCCTAACGCATCCATACTGCGCGATGACAATAACCAGCCGTTTGTCTACGTCGCCACCGGCACAAACCAATTTGGCAGGCGAGACGTGGACCTGGGCGAAAACCAGAATGGCCAGACCCAGATCATGAAGGGCATTTCCGTTGGGGAGAGGGTTGTGGGCGACGGCAGCTTGTTTATACAGTTTGCCAATTCGCTGCAACACTGAGGAGGCGGTTTCCAATGATCCATCGCATCGTTCAGTTTGCTTTGCGGCAACGCGCTTTGATCCTGCTGGTGGTGGCGATTGTAGCCGTCGCCGGAGTGATCTCGTTTGAGCGCATGCCCGTGGATGCCTACCCCGATCTCTCGCCCCCTATGGTGGAGGTCATTACCCAGTGGCCCGGTCATGCTGCCGAAGAGATCGAACGCCTGGTCACCGTTCCCACCGAAGTTGAGATGAACGGCGTGCCGCAGATGTCCGTCATGCGCTCCATCTCTCTCTATGGCCTCTCCGACGTCATCATGACGTTCAACGAAGGCACGGATGACTACTTTGCGCGTGAGGTCGTATTTCAGCGGCTCAGCGAAGTGACCTATCCGCAGGGAGTAACCCCTACGCTCTCTCCGCTGGCAAGTCCATCCGGGCTGGTCTATCGATATGTTCTGGTCAGCCCCGACCGCTCGCCGCAGGAACTGAAGACCTATGAAGACTGGGTGGTCGATCGCGAATATAAGCAGGTGACCGGTGTCGCGGACGATTCAGGCTTCGGCGGCACCGTCATGCAGTATCAGGTACTGC
The DNA here is from genome assembly GCA_903932155.1 of uncultured Granulicella sp. Lineage (GTDB taxonomy): Bacteria > Acidobacteriota > Terriglobia > Terriglobales > Acidobacteriaceae > Edaphobacter. The sequence continues at coordinate 10,547 of CAIZFH010000101.1, forward strand.
TCGACCCTGCAAAACTCTACGCCTACCACCTCACCGTGCCGACCGTCATACAACAGTTGTCCGTCAATAATTCCAACGCCGGAGGCGGCTTCTACTCGCAGGGCGACCAGTTCTATTATGTCCGGGGACTCGGCCTGGTCCAGAACACCGCGGACATTGGCAACATTGTGGTGGGCTCGCAGAACGGCACCCCAATCCATATTCAGGATATCGGCGAAGTCGTCATTGGAAACGCCCCTCGCCTGGGCCAATTTGGCTTTAATAAAACGGAGGATGCCGTCGAGGGCGTCATCATGATGCGGCGCGGGGAGCAGACACAGAATGTGCTGCAAGCCGTCGAGGCTAAGACCCGCGATCTGAACGAACACGTCCTGCCCTCCGACATCAAGGTGCTGCCCTACTACGACCGCAGCGACCTCGTGCAACTGACCATCGACACCGTGGAACACAACATGCTGCTTGGCATGGCCCTGGTTCTGCTTGTCCTCATGGCTTTCCTGGTCAGCATTCGCGCTGCGGTCATCGTGGCCTTCACCATCCCCTTGTCTCTGTTGTTTTCGTTCATCTTCCTGCACGCGGATGGTATTCCGGCAAACCTGCTATCCATCGGCGCCATCGATTTTGGAATCCTCATCGACGGAACTCTGGTGATGGCAGAGAACATCTTCCGTGTACTGGGCGAGCGCGAAGGCCAGCAGTACGACCTCAACGAAGTGATCCTGAGCGCAGCGAAGGACGTCGATCGCCCGGTCTTTTACTCCGTCGCGGTCATTATTGCCGGCTATCTTCCCATCTACGCTTTGAGTGGGCCTTCCGGAAAACTATTCAAGCCGATGGCCGACACCATGGCCATCGCCCTGGTCGGTGCGCTGATCTTTACCCTCACCCTGGTTCCGGTGATGTGCTCCTACTGGTTCAAGAAAGGTGTTCACGAGCGCGTCAACAAGCCGTTTGAATGGGTACGCGACAAATATGCCGTGCTGCTCGATTGGTGCCTCGATCACCCCAAGTCAACCATGTTCTGGGCCACCGTGATCTTCGCCGCCTCGCTCCTGCTGGTGCCGTTCATTGGCGGAGAGTTCATGCCCCATCTCGATGAAGGCGCACTATGGGTCCGGGCAACCATGCCCTATACTGTTTCCTTCGATACGGCCAGCAAGCTCTCGCCTCAGGTCCGCGATATTTTGATGAAGTATCCCATGGTGACCGACGTCGCCTCGGAGCTTGGCCGTCCCGATGACGGCACCGATCCCACCGGGTTCTACAATGATGAGTTTTATGTGGGCTTGAAGCCGTATAGCGATGCCTCCTGGAAGACAGGCCCGGTACATAACAAGGCAGCGCTCACCGAAGACATCCAGAAGCAACTTGCGGCATATCCCGGCGTCATCTTCAATTACACGCAACCTGCCGAAGACGCTGTGGACGAAGCTCTGACCGGCCTGAAAAGCGCGCTTGCGATAAAAATCTATGGCCCGGATCTGAATGTGCTGCAGAATACGGCGCTCGACATCAAGCGCCTTCTCTCGCAGGTGCCTGGATTCACCGAATTGACGGTGGTCCGCGAACTCGGCCAGCCCAGCCTGCTGATCGACGTTGATCGCGACAAGATCGCCCGTTACGGCATCAACGTGGCCGACGTGGAGGCAATCGTTCAAGCTGCCGTCGGCGGCCAGGCCGCAACCCAGGTTGTTCAGGGGGAGAAGCTCTTCGACCTGGTGGTGCGCATGAAACCTGAGTTCCGCGAGAATGCAAAGCAGATTGGCAATCTGCTGGTCGGCACACCTTCAGGCCAACAAATCCCTTTAAGTGAGTTGGCAAATATCCATGAGTCCAGCGGTGCGTCCATGATCTATCGCGAAAGCAACTCACGCTATATCGGCGTACAGTACAGCATCGAAGGACGCGACCTGCAGGGTGGCGTGCTCGCAGGCCAGAGTGCGATCGAGGGTATTTCAAAGTCCTTGCCCGCCGGTTATCGGATCACCTGGGGCGGTGAATATGACGAGTTGCTGCAGGCCAAGCTTCAGTTGGCCTTCATCGGTCCGCTCGCCATACTGATCATCTTCATGATCCTGTTTGCTCTCTATGGGAACTTCAAATTCCCGTTGACCATCGCGCTTGGCGTCTTGTTGACCGGGCCGGTCGGCGCCCTCATCGCCCTCAAGCTCACCCACACGCCGTTCAGCGTCTCGTCCGGCCTGGGGCTGCTTGCCTTGATGGGCGTTTCCGTCCAGACCGCCGTGATTCTCGTCTCCTACATCAACAAGCTCCGCCTGGAAAACAACGATATCCGCACCGCAACCCGCGAGGCTTCGCTCTTGCGGCTGCGTCCTATTATGATGACCGCCCTGGTTGCCTGTCTCGGACTTTTGCCTGCCGCGCTCTCCACCAGCATCGGCTCCGATACGCAAAAGCCATTTGCCATCGTAATTGTCGCGGGCGTAGTTTCGCGGCTCTTCCTCGGCTTCTTCGTTAACCCTGTGCTGTACGAGATGGTCGCCAAGGAGGGTGATGTGCTGAAGGTCTGACCCTGTCCCGTAATGTCGAGCTGGTAGTGCCGGGTCCTATAAGAATCAATGTCGTAGGCAGCGGATTTGTTACATCCGCAGACTGTGACTGGCGTCACCGACCACAAGGCGGTCCACGGATACTCTTGCAATGGGTTCCCCTGCATGAGGGAGCGGGTTTGTAACGAATTTGCCCGCAGAGATCAAACAGCCCTTTACTCGAAAGCGAGCAACGTCATGGCGTACGTTATTACAGATGCGTGTGTGAAAGATTTTCTGTGTGCCAGCGAGTGTGCCACCACTGCGATTCACCCTATGATCGATGAGACCAGCGCAGACACGGCGTCCCAGTTGTATATCAACCCCGACGAGTGCATCGACTGCGGCAACTGCATCTCGTTGTGCCAGTCGAACGCTATCTTCCAGATCGACGATCTTCCCGACGACAAGGCGGAGTTCGCGGAGAAAAACGCCGCTTACTTCCACTAAAGCCGCAGTCAGGCAAGAGCAGAGTCCTGACACCAGTCTGCACCGAGAAGAACCGATCCTGAGTTGGCAAGGATTGAGAGTGGGAAATGCTAAACCGCTCCCACCTCAACTGTCCTCGCTTCATCGGTATAATCGGTGCGAATTGGTGTCAAGCCTTTTGTTTAACGGCGCACGGTGCGTTTCACCTGGGCGTATTGCAGCAGGATGTAGCTGTCGGTCATGCCTGCAATGTAATCGGCGACCACACGCGCCAGCCCTTCACTCTCAATCTGGTCCACGTAGCCTGCGGGCAATTCATCCGGTTCCGTAATCCAGAAGTTGAACAGGTCCGTCACCACATGTTCGGCCTTCTCGTGTTCCAGCGAGAGCTCGCGACTGGTATACAACGTCTCGTAAAGATAGCGTTTCTCCTGCTGACGCTGCGACTCCGCAAGCGGCGAGAACGAGGCGAGGCGCTCTGGGTGGGCGCGCACCTTGTCCAGGCTGTCAGCCCCGATCGCGCGAACGTTGGCCTGCGTGGTTGCAATCAGGTCGTCGGTCAGTACGTTCTGCATCCGCTGCAGCGCCTCATTGAAAAGATACTTGGTGTCCACTCCAGCGTGCTGTCCCTCCACCTGCCTGTAGCATTCGCCAAGCAAATCGACGTGTTCGCGGATGTGGTAGATCTCCAGCAGGCCCGACTCGACCCCATCGTCCAGGTCGGCGGTGAGATACGCAATCTCGTCGGCCAGATCGATCAGTTGGGCCTCCAGCGGCGGACGGCGGTCCAGTAGATAGCCGGCCAGTTCAGGATACTGCGCCACCGTGTAGTCCCGCGAGTGCTTGATAATCCCCTCGCGGACGCCAAGCGTCAGGTTCAACCCGCGATGAGCCGCGTATCGCAGTTCAAAGTGCTCCACGATGCGCAACGCATGTATGTTGTGGTCAAAGCGCAGGCCATGGCGTTTCAGGCATTCATCCAGTGCGCGTTCGCCGGCATGCCCGAAGGGCGGATGGCCTATGTCGTGGACCAGAGCAAGCGCCTCGGCCAGGTCTTCGTTCAGTCCCAGTTCCTTGGCAACAGAGCGTGCAATTTGCACTACTTCAATGGTGTGAGTCAGGCGGCTGCGGAAGTGGTCGGAAGCTCGGCTGGTGAAGACCTGGGTCTTGCCTGCCAGGCGGCGAAAGGCGCGTGCCTGCACAATGCGTTCGCAGTCACGTTTGAATGCAGTATGGTGCGGCCGCTCCGGCGCTGCGTAAACGCGTCGCGTAAGCGAATCGTTCGCATCTCCGGAGACCGCACAAACACGCAGGTCGGAGTTCTTCTCATCCATCAAAGTCACAGTGAGTTCAGTGTACCGTGCGCTGCTGAATGGGTTCGTCTGCTCGACCTTTACTTCGCGCGTTGCTCCGGTGCGGGGTTCAGCTTGGCCAGTTTGACGCGCGCATTCTCCAGTTTGTGCTGCACCTTCTGCACGTCTTCGGGGTCGGCATCGGCGGGCAGGGAGTGGGCGTACTCCGTCATCGAACGCTCCCATTGCGCAACCGCCATCTTCAGGTTACCGGTCTTTTCGTACACCTCGCCCAGATGATCGTGTACCGTGGGATCGGCGTTCATGCGCTCGTTGGCTTTGCGCAGGTTCTCTTCCGCCTCGGAGTACTCACCCAGCTTGAAGTAGACCCAGCCCAGCGAGTCCAGATAGGCGCCGTTCTGCGGCTCCAATTCGACCGCCTGGCGAATCATCTTCAGCGCCTCAGGCAGCTTCTGTCCCTGGTCGGCCAGCATGTACCCCAGGTAGTTCAGCACTGCGGCATTCTGCGGGTCGATGGCAATCGCTTTGCGGAACTCACCCTCAGCCTGCTCGTGCATCTTCTGCCGGTCGTAATACATTCCCCGCAGAAACAGCACAGACAGCTTCTCTCCCGGCTTGCTGGCCAGCGCGTCGGCCTTGTCCAGATACTCACCGGCATCCTTGAACCGCTTGAGGCGAATATAGGTCTGGGAGATGTCCTCATCCACATCGCGATCGTCCGCGCCGCCGGTCAACTGGGCCTTGGCCAGTGCAAGCCCCTGGTCTACCTGTCCCGCATCCACCAGTTGGTTGGCGTACGTAACTTGAATCAGGTGGTCCTTGGGCAGCGCCTTCGCGGCTTCGGCGGCAATGGCGGTTGCATCCTTCCACTGGTGCGCATCGCGATAGGCTTCCACTTCGCCATCGTAGCCACGCGCAGTATAGTCGCCGCCAAAGTCGGCAATCTGCTTGTAGGCCGCCACTGCCTCCGCCGTCTTGTTCTCTTCGCGGTAGATAATGCCAAGCCGCTCCAGGAAGATGGCGCGGTTCTGTTTCTCCTGATCGGAGTACTTGCCTCCGGGATGCGACGATGCGTCCAGAATCCCAGTCAGAACTGTAATCGCCTGATCGTACTTGCCCAGCGCGTCGTAGATGAGGGCCTCGTTGTAGTTCAGTTCCAGCGAATCCGGGGCTTGCGTCTTTGCCTTTTCCAGCGTTACCAGGGCCTCGTCATAATGGCCTTGGCGGCGTTGCACTTCCGAGATGCGAATCTGCGACTGCGCATCCGTGGGGTCCGCCGCAATCAGCGTGTTCAGCACCTTAAGTGCCTCGTCCAACTGATCGTCGCCCAGCAGCGCGCTGGCAAGCCCGCGCTCGGCATCCGTGTTGTCCGGCTCCAGGTCCAGCGAACGACGATACGCTGCGGCAGCCTCCTTCGGCTTCTTCAACTGGTCGAAACTCTCCGCCAGCGCATACTCCATGCGCGCCGTCCGGTCCTCCGCTGGCACCGCCGACAGTGTGTCTACCGCGCGCTGCGCATCGCCCTCCTCGCTGTACAGCGCCGCCATCCGCAGCACAACCTCCTCCGAGTCGGCATCGATCTTCTGCGCGGCCTTGAACTGAGCCTCTGCCTTTACATGGTCATTGTTCAGCGCGTACAGCTGCCCTAGCAGCAGCTTCGTCTCCAGATCGTTCGGCTTCAGCCGCGCGATGGTCTCGTACTCGGTGATCGCAAGCTGTAGCATCTGGCTCGCCTGCGCACCCTGCATGTCGCCCAGCGTACGCAGGTACACCTGGCCCAGAAGTGTGTGTGCGTCCACATCGTTCGGGTTCTTCTTCACCTGGTCCTGTGCCGCGCTCACCGCGTCCTTGATGCGCCCAATCCTGAAATACAGATCGGCCAAGCCATCCTGTAGCAGAACAGAGTCTGGATCGGCGTCCAAAGCCAGCTTGTACTCCTCGACGGCCTGGGTCGCGAACTCAGGGCGACCGGCGTTGACCGCCATCTCCTCATAAAGATGCGACAGGCCGTAGTGGTAGTAGGCGCCGGAGCGGCCTGCGTCTGCCGGAACCTGCTCCGTGCCGGCTCCCTGTCTCCGCTGCAGGCCCGGCGTCTGAGAGGTCTGCGGCTTCGGACTAACCGGTGGAGTTGTCTGTTGCGCGGCGGAAAATAGCTGTGGTGTTGCTACCAGCAGGGCGAAGACCCATACCAGCCGGAGAGCGTGTATCCGAGAAGCTCGAGAGAGCAAGACCATGGGCATAGGTTCCTATCCGGCGGGATCGAGCAGCTAACACTGTTTAGACGCAGCAAGGCTTGCCTTGGATGCTGTTGGCGGCGGCAAACGTGCCATTGCAGCAGAGTACGAACATTATAGCTGTCATCGGACACTCAGCGGATTTGCCCCCTCTTAGCCGTGCCGGAAGTGCCGTATCCCCGTGAAGACCATGGCGATACCAAGCCGGTCTGCCGCTTCGATCACCTCCGCGTCGCGCACCGATCCGCCCGGTTGGATGATGGCCGTCGCGCCCGCATTGGCCACCGCCTCCAGCCCGTCCGGAAAGGGAAAGAATGCGTCCGAAGCAGCCACTGTGCCTTCCAGAGGAAGAATCGCCTTCATCGCTCCGAAGCGCGCAGCGTCCACCCGGCTCATCTGTCCCGCGCCAATGCCAACCGTCTGCCCATGCCCCTGGTCGTAGCGAGAGTAGACAATCGCATTCGATTTCACATGCTTGCACACAATCCACGAGAACAGCAGCGCGCGCATCTCCTCTGCCGTCGGCTTGCGCTTGGTCGCCACGTTCAGATCGGCCTCACGGATCCGTCCACGGTCGGCGTCCTGCATCAGAAATCCGCCTGAAACCTGCTTCAGCGCCCGTACTGGCCTGCCCGCGTCCGCGCGGATGTCTGCAATCTCCAGCAATCGCAAATTCTTCTTTGCCGCGAAGCGCGCAACCGCCTCCGCGGTAAACGACGGAGCAATGATCGCCTCCACAAACAGCTTCGCAATCTCCTCCGCCGCCTCGGCGTCCACCTCGCGGTTGATGCCGATCACGCTGCCAAATGCCGACACAGGATCGCACTCCAGCGCGCGCTTGTACGCATCCAGAACGCTCACTCCTGTCGCCGCGCCGCATGGATTCGTATGCTTGATGATGGCTACTGCTGCGTCTTCCGTCGCGTCGAACTCGCCCACCAGCTCCCAGCAGGCGTCCAGATCCACCAGGTTGTTGTAGCTCAGTTCCTTGCCTTGCAACTGCTTCGCCGACGCCACGCCGCGCCCGCTTCCATCTAGATATAGCGCAGCCTTCTGGTGCGGATTCTCGCCATACCGCAGCACCGTCTTCAGTGGATCGATCACACGAACGGCCTGCGGCATCGCTTCCACATCGAAGACCGCCGCCTCGCCATGCGCAGCAGGCTCCGCAATGCTCTCCAGCGTCGTTGCAATCCCCGCATCGTAGGCCGCCGTCACAGCGAAGGCCGCCTTCGCCAGCCGCCAGCGCGTCGCGCGCCCAAGCGAGCCGGCGTTCGCCGCAAGCTCCTCGGCGATCCCCGCATAATCCCCCACCGACGTCACAATCGCCACGTCCTCAAAGTTCTTCGCCGCCGAACGCACCATCGATGGCCCGCCAATGTCGATGTTCTCGATGATGTCGCTGAACGCCGCGCCTGTCTTGCTCGCCGTCTTCTCAAACGCGTACAGGTTCACCACCACCATGTCGATCGGCTCGATCGCGTGTTCCCTCACCGCCGCCACATGCTCCGCATTCCCGCGGATGTGCAGAATCCCACCGTGCACCTTGGGGTGCAGCGTCTTCACCCGCCCGTCCAGCATCTCCGGAAAGCCGGTCAGGTCGCTGATATCGCGCACGGTCAGCCCCGCCTCGCGCAGCGCGCGCGCAGTCCCGCCGGTCGACACCAGTTCAACCTCATGTTTGGCCAGCGCACGAGCAAACTCGACCAGGCCGGTCTTGTCGGTTACGGAGAGTAGGGCGCGACGGACGCGGCGAAGGCCGCTCAATGCTTCAGGGCTGGCGGTGGAATCAGATGGGGAAGTCACACATCTATTTTATGCCGCCCGCCTACGCCGCCTGTTGAAACCTCGCCTCAAACCATGACCGCGCCACCTGTCCCCACACACCTGGCACCTAGTACCTGGTAACTGTCATCACTTCACCATGGCCCCGGTCAGGTCACTCGCTCGCGCTACGTTGTGGCTGGCGCACCAGCGGCGCAGTCCGGTGGCGATGTTCTCCACCGCGCGCGGATCGGCAAAGGTAGCCGTGCCAACTTCGACCGCGGTTGCGCCCGCCAACAGGAACTCCACCGCGTCCTCGGCACACACAATGCCGCCCATCCCAATCACTGGGATCGACACCGCCTGCGAGGCCTCATGCACCATGCGCACCGCGATGGGACGGATCGCCGGCCCACTCAAGCCGCCCGTCTTGTTGGCAATGCGCGGCCTGCGCGTCTCCACATCGATGGCCAGCGCCAGAAATGTATTCACCAGCGAGATCGCCTGCACGCCCGCGTCCTCGCAGATCTTCGCCATCAATCCAATGTTGGTCACGTTGGGCGTCAGCTTCACCATCACCGGACGCTGTGCGGCCTGGCGGCAGCGCAATGCCAGTTGATACAGCGAGTCGCCGTCGGTGCCAAACACCATGCCGCCGTGGCTGGTGTTCGGGCAGCTTGCATTCAGCTCGTACATCGCAATACCCGGCGCGTCGTTCAGTACGCGAATCACCTCCACGCAGTCTTCAATCGTGGTGCCGAAGACGTTAGCGAGGATGACCACGCCGGGAATCTTGCGCAGCCTGGGCAGCTTCTCTTCCACAAAAGCATGCACACCAATGTTCTGCAGGCCGATGGCGTTCATCATTCCGGCAGGCGTCTCGATGATGCGCGGGCTTGCATTCCCCGCCATCGGCTCGCGAGACAGGCCCTTGGTAACGAATGCCCCAATCCGGTCCAGCGAGACGATCTCCTCGAACTCCAGACCGTAGCCAAAGGTCCCGCTGGCCGCAATCACCGGCGAGCGCAGCACCACCCCGGCTATCGTCACGTGCATGTCGGGCTTGCTCAGCTTGTCACCGCCATTCCCATCCCTCCAGTGTAACGGCGAACAACCGGACAGCGCATCCGCTGTATGCGGAAGGGTAGAATTGTAGGGATGCTTGACCTTGCCTATGTGCGCGCAAATCTGCCGGTTGTGGAAGAGAAGCTCCGCGCCCGCAATATGGACCCGGCTGTTGTACTGCGTGGATTCGCTGACCTCGACGACCGCCGACGGGACGCGATTACCCGACTCGAAACGCTAAAGATGTGGCGCAATACTCTTTCCGAGAGGATTGCGGAGGTCAAGCGCGCGGGTGAAGATGCAAGCCCTCTGATGGAACAGGTACGCAACAGCAAGGGCGATATCGAGGCCGGTCAAGTCGAAGTTGATCAGTTTGAGGGGAAATTGAGTGAGCTCCTTCAGGCTGTGCCTAACATGCCGCAGGACTCCGTTCCCATCGGTAAGTCCGAGCACGACAACCGCATCGAAAAGGTTTGGGACGGCAACGAAAAGCTCACCGCCGATGGCTCACCCGACACTGCCTACACTCCCGCAGCGCCGGCCTATCCTCCCCAGCCACACTGGGAGATCGGCGAACGTCTTGGCATCCTCGACTTCGAGCGTGCCGCCAAGATCTCAGGCTCACGTTTTGTCGTCCACTATGGTCAGGGAGCACGCCTCGAGCGTGCACTGGCCAACTTCATGCTCGACCTCCATACGCGCGAGCACGGCTACACCGAAGTTCTGCCACCCTATATGGTCAACGCAGACTCACTGTACGGAACTGGTCAGCTCCCCAAGTTCGAGCAAGACTTATTCAAGGTACCCACCGATAGCTACGAGAAAGACAGACACCACTCTCCGGTGCCTGGAGAGTTAGTCTTGGCGCAAGGCCAAACCGGAACCTTCAGAGTTGTTAGCGTCGGCCCCGACGGTGTCTTGATCGAACTTGTAGACGCTGCTGGTTTCCCTTTCGATCCGCAGTATCGAACGACAGTGCCTCGCGGAGCGCTATTTTATCGTCGCAGCTTTTACCTCATTCCCACCGCGGAGGTCCCCGTCACCAACCTCTTCCGCGACGAGACGCTGGACGAGTCGCAACTCACCACCAGCTTCTGCGCCTACACGCCCTGCTTCCGGTCTGAGGCCGGTAGCTACGGCAAGGACGTGCGCGGCATGATCCGCCAGCATCAGTTCCAGAAGGTCGAGCTGGTCAAGTTCTGTCGCCCCCAGGACTCCAATGCCGAGCACGAGCGCCTCACCCGGGACGCCGAGCGCGTGCTCGAACTCCTTGGCCTGCCTTATCGCCGCATGCTGCTCTGCACTGGCGACATGGGCTTCGCTTCCGCCAAAACCTACGACCTCGAGGTCTGGCTGCCGGGTCAAAATCTATATCGCGAGATCAGCTCCTGCTCCAACTTCGAGGCCTTCCAGGCCCGCCGAGCCAACATCCGCTTCAAGCCCTCCGGCAGCGCGCAGGGAAAATCCAAAAAGTCCGAGTTTGTGCATACACTGAATGGCAGTGGCCTCGCCGTAGGGCGCACCTACCTGGCCGTGCTGGAGAACTATCAGCAGGCCGATGGCTCGGTGCGCATTCCACAGGCGCTGCAGCCGTATATGAACGGCGAAACGGTGATCGCGCCACAGAAGCACACAGGCAGGAGCTAATTGATGGGAAAACTTCTACGCAGCTATTTTTTCTGGACCTACGAGCGAGGCAGCTTTCACTTCGACGTGATGGTGACCCTCATCCTGCTCTTTCTCTTCGTCTCGCCGCACTACATCAACTTCAAGGACCGCCCGGTGGAAACCGTAGCGTTGCAGGGCAGTGAAGTGTTGGTGAAGGAAGCGGGGCACGTTGGCACTAGCAGCATCTTCGTCTACCAGATTCGCAGCGACCAGGCCGGCGGCCCCACAGCCAGCCAATCCCAGGACGATCGCGACGCAGCCATCCTGCGCATCGTCGAACCCATCTCCGGCGAGGTAACTCTCGATCATTCCGAGCCGGTGCTGGACGCACACGGTAAAGTCGTCGCATACAACGCGTGGGTGGTGCGCTGATGCGCCTTCCGCTGCTCGCCACGGTCGCTGCCGGCGCACTGTTCTTCGCAACGGGCTTTGGCGTGGCGAATGCGCAGGCCAGGCCCGACCGCCTGAAGAGCGTTTTGGATCAGATGGACGCAGGCAGCAGGAATTTCAAGTCCGCCGAAGCGTCGGTCCAGAAGCAGCAGTTTGAAAAGGTTGTGAACGATACGACAACCCAGTTGGGCACGATCTACTTCCAGCGCATCGGCGGCACGATCCAGATGGGAGCAAAGTTCGATCCGCCCAACGCGCAGACCATCGAATACAAGAGCGGCACCGTGACCATCTATACAGTCGGCACCAATCAACGCAAGACCTATCCTACCAGCCAGAACCAGGCGCTCGTGCAGACGTTCCTCGCGCTTGGCGCCGGCGGCAGCGGACGCGATCTGGCAGCCAACTGGATCATCACGGATCAGGGCACGGAGAAGATGAGCGACGGCCTCCAGACGGTGGAGGTGGAGAAGCTCGACCTCGTCTCCAGGGACGCCAGTGTCCGCAATACCTACACCCACATCACCGTCTGGATCGATCCACTGCGCGATATCTCCCTCAAGCAGGTGGCCTTCGCACCTTCAGGCGACACCGACACAACCATCTACACCAACATCAAGCTGAACCAGCCCATCGACCTGAAAGCGTTTGCCCCCAAATGTAAAGGCAAATGCAGTTAGCACTCGCGTCTGACTTTGTGCGGCTCCGCAAACAGTGCCCCAATCCAGATAAAGAACACCGGGAAGAACTCCAGCGTATAGCGCGGCTCGGAGTTGTCGATGAACAGCAGCAGCGCCGCGCGCAGAACTACGCTGGCGGCCATTGCCCAGACAAGTTCGCGATAGCCGCGCTGTCCCGGAGGATTAAACGACATCCAGTTGTTGCGCTTCCACACCCTGAAGCCGGCAAACGCAAGCGCAAAGAAGGCGAGATTAAGTGCCGCGTACAACAAGGCGAAGGCACTCTGCGCCCGGTGTTCCCTCCACCTCCACCATTCATCGGCCACGGGCATCATCTCGGTGCGCGGTCGCAGTGCCATGTCCAGCACACGCGCAATGTGCAGACCAAAGTAGTACTGCACCGGGTGAACGTGGATCAGTTCATCGCCCAGCGCAGCGAAGCGGTTGTCCAGAGCCGGGGTCAGGGTAAGCGTGGCGTTGTAGTCGTCCAGCAGCGCAGCGGTGCGGAGGCGCATATCCTGCGAAGCTGCCGGTGTCGAGGCGGCAAAGGCGCGCCGCGGCAGGTTGAAGAACTCGACGCGATCGCCGTCCATGGGCCAGCAAACCTCGTCGGTTGCGGCGAAGTCGATGGCCCAACTGCCGTACCAGTGGCCGAAGCCGCGCAATACAACTTCGCCCGGATCGCTTGCGTCGCGCGGAGAAAGCGGTTGAAAGACATGGAAGATGCGTTCATTGCGGGCCGTCCACACCAGCAGCGGAAGGGCAACGCACAATGCTGCGGCAAGTACCGGAAGGGCCGAATGCCACGCGCGCGCACGGCGTCGGGTGGTTGCCATCGATCTACCCAGCATCGCCGGCAGCACCGCCGCGGCCAGCAGACCCTGTTCTGGCCGTAGCAGAACGGAGTAGGTCAGCGCGGCAGCCACCACCCACAGCCAGCGGTTATAGCCCAGCCCCGCGTCCTGCCATCGCGCAAAGGCATAAAAGGCTAGCGCAATCGTTGCGAATACCAGCGTCTCAGCAAGCACTGTGCAGGTATAGTTCGCCATGAAGGGACACAGCGCCGCCAGCCAAAGAACCCACAGCCGTGCGCGACGGCCAAACAGACGTCCGGCCAGCGCGCTCACCACACAGCAGGTAATCAGATCGACGGCAACCTGAACATGCAGCACGGCGCGGTAATTCTCCACGCCAAAGAGGCGGAAGCACCCCGCCAGAAACAGGGGATATCCCGGAAGCCGGGACAGAGTGGGCCGCACCACGAATGAGCCGGGTGCTGCGCCGGCATTCGTCACTCCGTACACGCCGTGCTGCAGCCACGTCTTCGCGATCTCGCCATAGAACAGGCCGTCGCCTGCCACCCGCCCCATGTGCGCGACGAACCACAGCCGCAGCAGCAGACCGGCCAGCAGCGCCGCGCCCGTACCTAGCCAGTATCTGAGTCCTTCTCGCTTCATCTACCTGCATCATACTGTGTAGCCTAAGCAGCTTCCGCACGTCGCGTTGACTATGGCTGGAGGGCTGATACGATTGCGCAGGGGCAGCTTTACAGAGGTGTCAAAGGCGCCTGGGAATGCGATCATTCACCATGAAACCTTTTTCCACCCAGGTCCCTCTGCGTTTCACCGTGCGCAGCCCGGTGCCAGGGCAGCAGGTTATCAGGCAGTCTCTTGCAGTCCAGCAGCTTCAGTCAGAGTTCGGCGAATAAGGAAACATGAGCCAGCAAGTCTTCTTCGATCCTCAACGCAAGCGTTGGAAGCGGTTACGGCGAATCTTCGATAGCCTCGCGCTCTTCGGCGTCATCGTCGGGGTCTTATTCATCGTTGGACTGGTGCATATGACGACGCTGCCAGGGCTGCTCCTGACGCAGCGTCCGCGTAACTGGGTCCCGCTCCAGGTCGAGCCTCCTCTGAAGCCAGGCCAGAAGCTGCGCCAATCCCCCCACCGCAAATCCAACCTCAAGCCATCCGAGGTGATCCTGAACTCAGGAGAAGGCCTGCGCGCCGCATACTATGTGGAAGACGATCCGGCCAGCTACTCCTCCCTCAAGCAGCACATCCACCAGATCGACCTGCTCTTTCCCGAGTGGATCCACATCGTCACCCCGGACGGTGCGCTCACCTCCTACAGCATGGACAATCGCTCCTTCGCCGTGGTGGACGCGACCGGCGTACTTCCCGTGGACCACGAGCGCAGGGTTGCCCGCGTAATCGCGGCGGGTCGCGAAGATACCGAAATTTTTCCTCTGGTCAACAACTACGACCCCATCAAGGGCGTATTCCAGCCCTCCATCGGCGATTTCCTTTCCAACCCGGTAGCGCGTACTCATTTTGTCCAGCAGGTCGATCAGTTCCTCGCCGCCAATCCCACCTACCATGGAATTTCCCTCGACTTCGAGGAGATTCCAGACGAGGCCCAGGACGGTTACTTGGACCTGCTGGCAGAGATCTATCAGAACTTCCAGTTGCGCAACCTCAAGCTCTATGTCAACACCCCGGTCAGCGATGACAGTCTCGATTTCAAGTTCATGGCAGACCACTCCGACGGCCTTCTGCTCATGAACTACGACCAGCACCAAACTGACAGCGGCCCAGGCCCGATCGCCGCGCAGGACTGGTTCCTCGACAACCTAAAGAATGTGTTGAAGGTTGTGCCCAAGAACAAGATCATCTGCTCCCTGGGCAGCTATGGCTACGACTGGACCATGTCGCTTCCGCCAGTAGGCACAAAGCCCTCAAAGCATTTTGTGCCTAAGGTCCTGGCGGCTGAGGAGATGTCAACCCAGGAGACTTGGCAGGAGGCGGACGATGCCGAAGCTCAGATCGAGCTCGATTCGGACTCCCTCAACGTCCACTTCGCCTACGACGACGACGACGCGCATGTCCGTCACCAGGTCTGGTTCCTCGATGCCGTCACCATCCTGAACCAGATGCGCGCGGCACGGGCGCTCGGCATCGAGACCTTCGCCCTCTGGCGCCTCGGCTCCGAAGACAACTCTCTGTGGGCTATATGGGATAAGCCGATCCGTGCCGATCCGGCCATCGATCTGGCCAATGTTGAGCCCGGGTTCGACGTCGACACAGAAGGACAGGGAGATATCCTGCGCGTTACGCGCAAGATGCAGATCGGCCACCGCACCCTCAGCATGGATGACGACGATTCAATCCCGCTGCCCTATCGCTCCGTCGCCACCGAGTCGATGTCCTCCTATCCCCTCTCCTACACCGTGCAGCAGACCGGCTACTACCCCAAACAGGTCGCCCTCAGCTTCGACGACGGGCCAGACCCCAAGTGGACTCCCATCATCCTCGACATCCTGAAGAAGTATCACGTCGCCGGTACCTTCTTCATGATCGGAGAGGAGGCGCAGAACAACGTCAGCATTATGCGACGCGTCTTCAACGAAGGCCACGAGATTGGCAACCACACCTTCACCCATCCCGACATCAGCGATATCTCCAACGAGAGCGTGGACCTGGAACTCAACCTCACCGAACGTCTCTTCGCCGCCGAACTCGGCGTCCAGCCACTCTACTTCCGGCCCCCTTACTCCATCGACCAGGAGCCCGATACCAACGATCAGGCTGCGCCCGCAGACCGCATTCAGGACCTCGGCTATGTCATCGTCGGCGACAAGATCGACACCAGCGACTGGGATGAGCACCCCCGCAAATCTCCGCAGGAGATCACCGACAGTGTCTTTCAGCAGATGCACGACATGCAGACCCGCCCCTGGATGCAGGGCTCCATCATCCTGCTCCACGATGGCGGCGGAGACCGTACCGCTACGGTAGCCGCGCTTCCCGTGCTCATCCAGTCCCTGCGCGACCGCGGAATCGCCATCGTTCCCGTCTCCCAGCTCATGGGCAAGACGCGAGCACAGGTCATGCCGCCGCTCAATCAGCATCAACTCTGGCAGGCCCGCGTGGACATGGTCGCCTTCTTCGTCTGGGCCTTCTTCAATCACTTCGTGGTCGCCGTCTTCTTCGTCGGCGACATCCTCATGAGCGCGCGCCTCATCATCATCGGCGTCTTCGCCGTCATCGACCGCTTCCGCAAGCGCAGGAGCTTTTCCGGCCCCGACTACGCCCCCCGTGTCGCCGTCCTCATTCCCGCTTTCAACGAGGAGAAGGTGATCGTGCGCACCATCCGCTCGGTCCTGCTGTCCAACTACAAAAATATCCGCATCATCGTCATCGACGACGGTTCCAAAGACCGTACCTATCAAACAGTCCTCGACGCCTACCCGGCGGAGATCGCCTCAGGTCGCCTACTGGTCTTGACCAAGCCCAACGGCGGCAAGGCAGACGCACTCAACTTCGCGTTGGCCAGCACCGACGAGGAGATCTACATCGGCATCGACGCCGACGGCGTCGTCGCGCGCGACGCCATCACCAACCTCGTCTGCCACTTCGCCGACCCCATGATCGGCGCTGTCGCCGGCAATGCCAAGGTCGGCAACCGGGTCAACCTCTGGACCCGCTGGCAGGCGCTGGAGTACGTCACCAGCCAGAACTTCGAGCGCCGCGCCCTCGACCTCTTCGACGTTGTCATGGTCGTCCCCGGTGCCATCGGCGCTTGGCGCACATCCGCCGTCATCGCCGGCGGCGGATACCACTCCAACACCGTCGCAGAAGATGCCGACCTCACCATGAACCTGCTCGAACAGGGCTACTGGGTCATCTACGAGGACCGGGCGCTGGCATTCACAGAGGCCCCAGTCAACATGAATGGCCTCATGCGCCAGCGCTTCCGCTGGTCCTTCGGAATCCTCCAGGCCATCTTCAAGCATCGCGGGGCCATCCGCAAACGCCGCGCCATGGGCCTCTTCGCCCTGCCCAACACCCTCATCTTCCAGATCCTGCTTCCCCTCGTCTCGCCGCTCATCGACCTCATGTTCGTCGCCGGAGTCGCCAATTATTTCTACAACAAATACTTCCATCCAGAGGCAGCCTCGGCCGCCAGCTTCCAGAAGCTCCTCGCCTTCTTCCTGGCCTTCCTCGTCATCGACTTCCTCACCTCCGCGCTCGCCTTCTCGCTGGAACGCAAACACCCGGCCAGCAAGGGAGACGCATGGCTGCTCTTCCACATTTGGATTCAGCGGTTCACCTACCGCCAGGTCTTCTCGATTGTGCTCTTCAAGACGCTCAAGCGCGCCATCGACGGCAAGCCCTTCGCCTGGGATAAGCTAGACCGCACCGCCACCATGTCCCGTGAAACTGAAAAACTCACCGAAGGGGGTTGAACACTCCCTCAATGTAGCCGTCATCCCGACCGTAGCAACGGACGGTCTCATCGTCCGTTGCGCAGTGGAGGGCCCCCGCATTTCGTACTTGCCCTTGTCTATGGTTTTTGGAGGAAGCGTGGGGCTTTAGAGGTTGCTGAAAACCCCGTCTTGCTTAAGGGCACGGCTTCAGCCGTGCCGTAAGTACAGCAAAATCTATGCGGCTTTAGCCGCTGAGGGCAAGTTTAAGACGACATATCGACTTTTCAGCACCCTCTTTAGCCCCACGAATATACATGCGTGAGAATACTCCGGGCTATCGGCCTCGTTCCCGCCGTCGAAGTAGCTTTTTAGAACCA
>CAIZFH010000102.1 GCA_903932155.1 uncultured Granulicella sp.
CTCTACCACTCGCTGGTGCGCACCCGCGCGCGCCACGTCTTCCATGTGCTGGACCACGCGTCCATCTACCTGCTCATCGCGGGCACCTATACGCCCTTCATGCTGGTCTCCATGCGCAGCCGGCTGGGCTGGGCGCTGCTCGGCATCGTGTGGACGCTGGCGGTCGCCGGCGTGGTCTTCAAGAGCATCGCCCTGGGTAAGTTTCCGGCCGCATCAGCAACGGTGTACATACTGATGGGCTGGTGCATCGTCTTCGGCGTGAAACCGCTACTCGCCGCCATCACTTGGCACGGGATGATGTGGCTTGGCGCGGGAGGACTCGCCTACACGCTTGGCATCGTCTTCTTCGCCAAAGACCGCCTGCGCTACTTCCACGCGTTCTGGCATCTGTTTGTTCTGGCTGGGAGCGTGGCGCACTACTTCGCGGTGCTGCT
Source organism: uncultured Granulicella sp. (assembly GCA_903932155.1). GTDB lineage: Bacteria > Acidobacteriota > Terriglobia > Terriglobales > Acidobacteriaceae > Edaphobacter. The sequence continues at coordinate 435 of CAIZFH010000102.1, forward strand.
GTATGTGGTGCCGGGGCGGTGAATCTGCGAACGATCACTTACTTGGGATGTGCGCTTCAAATAGAGCGCGGAGTTCGTCAATTTGCGCGGGCGTGAGTTCGCGCTTGGGGATGGGCATAAATATTGTGCTGCCTCGCTGTACGAGCACAAATGATTTTGCATCTTCTGCAAATGAACCCCATACTTTCCAGTCCATTCTCGTTTCTCCCGCTGGTGCGACGTAGCGGAAGCAACTCTCATCCGTTTCAAGAACATACCGACCGTGGAGTTGAGTCATCTTGTGGAACTTCCTCTTGTATTGAAACCTTGTAAACACCGAAAAGAAGCAAAGGAAGAGTCCATACAAGAGGATGAAGAGATTGATTACTTTGGTTCCCAGTCCCCCCGAATGTAAGAGGGTATAGGCGCCTAATACTGTGAAGGGCACACCACACAATCGGATAAGCCACAGCCGTATGCGTCGCCAGGTAGTTCGTCGATGGCTTGAGAACTGGCCCGCCGAAACAAAGTCATCTTCCGTTATCTGGTATTCGATGTGCATGGCCTAATGCCGTGGTCTGGCGATATCGACATCAACTGGTGCAGCAGGTGCGTCGGACACCTTCTTGCGCTTGCCGAAGAAGAACATGATCGCCCCGAAAGCAAACATCAGTCCGCCCCACACTAGGTTGATGTCCATGCCCAGCGACTTCTGGTAGAGCGCGGAGTCGCCCTGCGTAAACAATCCGAAGACGCCCATGATGCCACCGATCAGCAGAAAGACCAGGCCGAGCGGAATGCGAATGTCGAGACCCATAAGAACTCCAGTGTGAGTGATGAGTTGTGAGTTGTGAGTAAAGAGCCAAGTGCAGAGACCATACTACGAAGAGCTTCTCGACACTCACAACTCACAACTGTTCCTAAGCAAAAATAATATTCAGCACAAACGCCATGGCCAGCACGGCGAGTGCCCACACGGTTGGCCGCTGGTACCACTGCTTGTCTGCTTCAACGGGTTTAGGTGTAAGCGAGTAGACCAGCCCAGCCAGCTCCTGCTCCGGTCGCGGGGCTGACATGCGCGACACCACGACGGTGACTACCAGGTTGATCGTAAACGCGAAGATCGCGGTCCAGAAGTTCTGCGCCATATCGCTGGGGTACTGGTGCAACACGGTAATCCATCCGCCGTGGATGCCCGCAGCATCGCCCAGCGGAAGGGTCAGGCCATGGTGGACAAGCGCGCCCGCGGTACCAGCTACCAACCCGGTGAAGGCCCCATGGCCTGTCGTCCGCTTGCTGAACATGCCCAGCAGGAACGTCGCAAACAGCGGCGCATTCACCAGCGCGAACACCAGTTGCAGAGCGTCCATGATGTTGTTGAAGCTGGTGACGGCATAGGCCGCCCCAATCGACAGCACAATCCCCCCTATGGTCGCCATTCGACCCATCCACAGGTAGTGCGCGTCGCTTGCATTCTTGTTGATGTAGGCCTGATAAATGTCGTACGTCCACACCGTGTTGAATGCGGTCACATTGCCCGCCATGCCTGACATGAAACTGGCCAGCAGCGCAGTCAATCCCAGTCCTAGTACCCCGGTTGGGAAGAAGGTCAGCAGCATCACGGGGATGGTCTTGTTGTAGTCGTACACCAGCACTCCGTTGGAATCCACCACGTCCTTGCCAGTGATCGGGTCTGTCTTCACAGGGATAATGCCGTGGGGATGTGCCTCATCCATCGGTAGTGGCTTGCCCTGCGTGTCCACGTAGGAGTGGTTGGCGGAGGTGGTTGCAACGCCCGTGCCGGAGCCCATGACGTGCGATGTGATCGACACCGCAATCAGCCCCGGCATGATCACCAGGAACGGCAGAAACATCTTCGGCACCGCCGCAATCAGTGGAACCTTACGCGCGGAGTCTTCAGAGTCCGCGGCCATGGCGCGCTGGATCACCAGAAAATTTGTGCACCAGTAGCCGAAGCTCGACACAAATCCCAGCCCCATCACCAGGCCGAACCACTCCACCCCCAGCGAGTTGGTGTTTGCATGAGCCATGCCCTGCCAGGAGTGCGTCATGTTGGCCGGCAGCGTGTGCTTGATGCCCTGCCATCCGCCCACGTTGCGCAGCCCGATCCACACCAGGGGAAGTAGCCCGGCCACAATCAGGAAGAACTGCAGCACCTCGTTGTAGATGGCGCTGGTCAGCCCGCCAAGAAAGATGTAGCCCAACACAATCAGCGCGGACAGAATAATGGAGACGTGGAAGATGTATGCGTCCGGCAGGATATTGTGGAACAGCCCAAGCTCCTGGATCAGCAGCGCCATCGCGTACATCGAGATGCCTGAGGAAAAAATCGTCATGAAGGCAAACGAGAAGGCATTCACCGCGCGCGTCTTCTCGTCAAAGCGCATGCGCAGAAACTCCGGCACACTCCGCGCCTTCGATCCGTAGTAGAACGGCATCATGAAGATGCCTACAAAACACATCGCGGGGATAGCGCCAATCCAGTAGAAGTGGCTGGTCAGAATGCCGTACTTGGCGCCCGACGCGCCCATCCCGATCACCTCCTGCGCTCCCAGGTTGGTGGAGATGAAGGCCAACCCGCATACCCACGCGGGTATCGAGCGCCCGGCCAGGAAGAAGTCGCTGGATGTTTTCATGTAGCGCTTCAGGGCAAAGCCGATGCCCAGCACGAAGACGAAGTAGACCAGCATGATCAGCCAGTCGATATAGGTGAGGTTCACGTTGGCCTGTCCTTGGCGGGCGTGTTAGCCGCGCATGCAGTGACGGTTTATAGTAGCGAGGAAACTCTAAATGTTTGGCGGTGGTCAGTCCAGCGCAGAATCCGGCTGGCTCGAAACCCTGTGCACAACTGGCAACCTTACCGGTAAAAATTTTATCGTCCGAGGCAAACGCTGACCATCATCACTGCATCTTAAGTTTGTAATCTAGTGCCAGGGTGCCAAACCGGGGCAGACGCCAGTGTTTCGCCAGCACGCCAGGCAGACGGGCAAGGGGTAGCAATGTGACAAAGTTTGAACAGCAGTTGCCCCACGAAAACACTCTCCCGGAGAACTCTAGGGTCATCCTTCTGATCGATGACAACGCCATCCAGGCCACCATCCGCCAGGCCATCCTGCGCCGCGCAGGATACTTCGTCATCGCCGCGCTCGATCCCACGCGCGCGCTCGCGCGCTTCCAACAAGACGAGTTCCCTGCGGTCATCGACGCCGTCATCACAGACCACGTCATGCCAGGAATGAATGGCGCGGAGTTCGTGCGTGAACTGAGAAAGACCCATCCCGACCTTCCGGTCATGGTCATCAGCGGTCTCGACGAGGCCGAGGTCGAGTATGCCGGGCTGAATGTGCTCTTCCTGCATAAGCCGCTGATGCCCGATCTATTGCTTTCCAACCTGCGCGATCTGATACAGCAGGTACAGCTCAACGTCGCGTAAGAGATTCCGTTTCAGCACACAATCCCGCTAACCCTACAGATGTGACGTACATCACAAGCTGTGCCACATTCCCAACCTCTTATCTGAGACAATGACATTAAGATGTCACTTCACCCCATGCCGGAGTTCGGTAGCTTCTGTCTGCTGCTTGCACTCATCCTCACCGCCTATAACTTTCTTGTGGGAGGCGTCGCCCTTTGGGGCGCGTCGCCTGGTGGACTGCGCATCACAGCCATCCCGGAGGCACGATGGAACCGTCTCGGCGAGACTGCCCGCCGTGCCGGAATCGCCAGCTTTGTGGTTCTCTGTTGCGCGGCGTTTGCCCTGGTATGGGCCGCATTCACCAATGACTTTTCCGTGGAGTACATCCGCGCACACAGCAACATTGCGCTGAATCCCGCCTATAAGTTTGCCGCCCTGTGGAGTGGGCAGGAAGGTTCTCTCCTTCTCTGGGCCTTTCTCCTCAGCGCCTACGGCTTCGTCCTGCGGATGCGTCACCGTGTCGACGTTCGCCTCAGCGCCTTCGCCTCGGTAATCCTTGCGGCAGTCCAGGTCTTCTTTCTTCTGTTATTAACCATTGCGGCGACTCCGTTCTCCATCGCTCCGGGCGCGGTAGCGGCCGATGGTGCGGGGCTCAACCCGCTGCTGCAATATCCCGAGATGGTTATCCATCCCCCCATGCTCTACCTGGGCTACGTCGGCTTCGCAGTCCCCTTCGCCTTCGCCCTGGGCGCACTGATGATGCGCTATCCCGGCGAGAAGTGGATCCACATCACCCGCCGCTGGACCATGGTCACCTGGCTCTTCCTCACCTGCGGAATCTTCATGGGCGCGCATTGGGCCTACTCCGTGCTGGGATGGGGAGGCTACTGGGGCTGGGACCCCGTGGAGAACGCTTCCCTCATGCCCTGGCTCACCGGTACCGCCTTTCTGCACTCCGTCATGATGCAGGAAAAGCGCGGCATGATGAAGAACTGGAACGTCTGGCTCATCTTTTCCACCTTCATGCTCACCGTGCTGGGCACGCTGCTCACGCGCTCCGGCATCATCAGCTCCGTTCATGCCTTCGCCCAATCGCCCATCGGCGCGTGGTTCTACACCTTCATCATCCTCGTCTTCCTGGTCTGCCTCATCACCTTCCTCCTGCGCCGCGACCATCTGAAGTCGGAGAACAAGCTGGAATCGCTGGTCAGCCGCGAGTCCAGCTTCCTGTTCAACAACATGATCCTGCTGGCCGCCTGCATTACTGTGCTTTGGGGAACGCTCTTTCCGCTGCTCTCTGAGGCGGTCACAGGCTCCAAGGTCACAATGGGCGCGCCCTACTATAACCGCGTCAACATCCCCATCGGCCTGTTTCTCCTCTTCCTCACCGGGCTTGGCCCACTGCTGGCTTGGCGCTCCACCACGCTGCGTTCCATCCGGCGCAACTTCGTTCTGCCCGCGATTTTCATGGTTGCAACGGCCCTCGTACTCATCATCGCCGGCGTCCGCCCATGGAACGATGGCGACGACATGGAGTCCACCTTCTTCTCGCTGATCGCGTTCACCCTGGCGGCGGGTGTCATTACCGCCATCGTCGAGGAGTTCACCCGCGGTGCCTCGGTCGTCCGCACCCAGACCGGTAAGAACCTGCTGTCCTCCATGTTGCTTCTCACCCATCGCAACACGCGGCGCTACGGCGGATACATCATCCACTTCGGCATCGTGGTCATGTTCATCGGCATCGCCGGCGGAGCGTTCAACCGTGCCGCGGAGATGGAGATGGGCTACGGCGACACCCTTGCCATAGGCCCCTATCGCCTGGTCTGCCAGAGCATTACGCAGGACTCCAAGCCGGAGTACGACACCGACTATGCCGTGCTCAATGTCTACCGCGGCAACAGCTATGTCACTCAGCTTGCGCCGGAGAAGCGCACCTACTTCGCCGGCACCGACCACGAGCAGTCCTCCACCATTGTCGCGCTCCACTCCCGCGCCGATGCCGACCTCTACACCGTCTTCGAGGGACGGAATCCCGACAGCGGTCGCCCCATCATCAAAGTCTTCCTCAATCCCCTGATCGCATGGATATGGATTGGCGTCGCAATTGTGGTTGCAGGCACCTTCATCGCCCTGGTCCCCAATCTTGTCCGCACACCCGTACGCCTGCGCCAGGGAGATTCGGTTGCCGTGCCGCCCGCCGCCGCGCTGGGTGCAACCCATGTTGTTGCCAGGGTGCCCCATGCGTAGCCTCACACAACTCAGGCGTTCTTTGCACAGCCCAATCTTCTGGGCGCGTACCCTCCAGATCGCTCTTCTCTGCGTCGTCACCGTCGTCATGCTGGGCGCGGGAAAGTCGCGCTACGACCGCCTCGGCCACGAACTCATGTGTTCCTGCGGATGCGCGCAGATCCTGCTGGAGTGCAACCACGTCGGCTGCCCAGACTCGGCACGCATGATCGGCGAACTGCACGCGCAACTCGACAGCGGTAACAGCGATACCCAGGTGCTGCAGTGGTTCGAGGCGAAGTACGGCGCCACCATCCTTGCCGCGCCCATCCGCGGCGGATTCGACAATGCAGCATGGATCGTTCCTGCCGCCATCTTTATCCTCGCCACGCTGGGAACCTTCGGCATCGTCTGGCTCTGGAAGCGGCGGTCCCTCGCACTGGCAGGTACGGCCGGATTAGGCGGAGACCTCGCTGTTCCCGGCGATCTCAATCCACAGGACGCGGCCCTGCGCGATCGCATTCGCCGCGAGACGGAGTACTGAATGGGCCTCATCGCAGCTATCTTCGCCCTCATCCTCGGCAGCTTCGCCTACATCTTCTGGCCGGAGCGCAATCCCTTCGTCCAGGCCGACAAGACCCGCGTCGACTACCTCAGCGAGCGCAAGGAGGCCATCTACGAGAACCTGCGCGACCTCAACTTTGAGTTCCAGGCTGGCAAGTATCCCGAGGCCGACTACAACGAGCAGCGCAAATCGCTGGAGGCCGAGGCCGCCCAGGTCATCGCCGAGATGGAAGCCCTCATCGCCCGCGGCATGAAGAGCACCCGCGCCAGGACGTAGTTTGAAATGCTCTCACCTTCTATGCTGAACACTAGATTCACATTCGATTGCAACGCATCCCCAATCTGACGATTGAGAACTGGATCCACTGACCTTGACCTCCTCCACCCGTACACCCCGCACTCTTCTATCGCTCGCCTGCATCCTGCTCTGCGCCACCTCTGCCCTGGCCTCGTCCATCACCGGCACGGTCACAAACCGCACCACAGGCAAGCCCTCGTCAGGCGACACCGTCGCTGTCATCAACACGGCACAGAGCATGGATGAGCTCACCAAAGTCTCATCCGACGCGCAGGGACGCTTCCAGGCCACCGCGCCCGATGGCGGCCAGATCCTGCTCCACGTCACGCATCATGGGGCGGAGTACTTCAAGAGCGTGCCCCCCGGCACCAGCAGCGTGCAGATCGATGTCTACGACTCCGCCGCCAAGATCGACGGCATCACCGGCGAGGCCCTCGTGCTGCGCGCCGAGACCGACACCGCAGGCAAGCTGCTTAACATTGCCGAGAATTTTTTTGTCCAGAATGCATCCACCCCGCCGCGCACCGAGGTCGGCGGCAACACCTTCGACTTCTACCTTCCCAAGGGCGCAATCATCATGCAGACCCTGGCCAGCTCGCCCGGCGGCCTGCCCACCAACACCGATGTGAAAACAATCGACGCAGCCGGCGGACACTATGCCTTCACCTTCCCCATTCGTCCCGGCGAGACTCGCTTTCAGGTCGTCTACACCCTTCCCTACAGCGGTAAGCAGGCGTTTTCGCTTAAACTTTCGGTGCCCACCAGCGACGTCGCCGTCATGTTGCCCAAGTCCATGCAGTTTCAGGGAACATCGCCGTTCCAGCCGCTCAACCAGGACCCCAATGCGCAGAGCTTCGATGACCATGATCCACTCGCCACACAGCCGGTGCAGTTCTCCATCGCTGGCTCCGGCCAGTTGCCGCAGGAGCAGCAGGACGCGCAGGGTGCATCGCAAGGCGGTGGCCAGCAAGTCTCCAACGGTACGCGGCCCGGCGGAGGGCTGGGCGCGCCCGACGACCCCAATGGCACCAACGATCCATGGGCCAAGTACAAATGGTGGATCCTCAGTGTGCTGGGACTCGCTCTGATCGTCGGCGCGGGCGTCATGCTCAAGGCCGGTCAGCCAACTGCTGCTGCTGCGTATGCCGGAACAGTTCCGCCGCTACCCTCTGTAGAAACTGCCTCGCTCACCTCCGCGCAAATTGGAGCCTATCCAGCCACTGCGTCTGCCCAAGTCCCAACTGCGGGGCCAGGCGTACTGCTGTACGCACTGAAAGACGAGTTGTTTGTTCTGGAGACAGATCGCCTTGCCGGCCGCTTGAGCGAGGCGGAATACGTCGCGCATAAGGCAGCATTCGACATCGTGCTGCGCCGCGCTATCGACCGGACCCAAACCCCGCCTATTGAGTAACCTGGAACGCTGGGTGCCCCATCCTTTCACGGCCGTATCGTGAAAGGGTGGGACTTCGGCTACTATCAACCAATGAACACCCTCCTGCGCGCGCTGCGTCTGCTATCGATCGTCGTATGGGTCGGCGGTCTCATCTTCTTCGCCTTCGTGGAAGCGCCCACGGCATTCAACGTCATGGGCACAAACCGCCAGTTCGCCCTGCTCATTGACGGCAGCATCACCGCGCTCAACCGGCTGGGGCACGCCGCCGGCCTCCTCTTCCTCATCGCCACCTTCCTGCTCTGGCTCCGCTCTGCGGCTCGTGCACGCAGGATTCTTCTCGCGCAGATCGTGTTAGTCGTTCTGATGATCGGCGCAACGTTATATGTTCAGCACAGCATCATCCCCGCCATGGAGCGCGACCGCGCCGCCGCCGGTGGAGACATCGCCGCCGTCCCCGCCAACAACCCTGCGCGCATCGACTTCGACCGCCTGCACGCCCACTCCGAGAAGTTCGAAGGCTCCGCCCTATTCCTCGGACTCGGCGTCATCCTGCTCATGGCCGCGGAGCCGTCAGGCGAGCATCCTCCCAGCAGTTAGAACCCCCGCAGGTAGAATTGTAGATACATGAAAACTGGAATCATCGGTCTGCCCCAGGTCGGCAAGACATCGCTCTTCAAGATCCTCACCAAGGCGAAGACAGACAGCTTTGGCCACTCGCGCGAGGCCCACATCGGCATCGCCAAGGTCCCCGACCATCGCCTGGACAAGCTCGCCACACAGGCCAACACCCGTAAGACCGTCTACGCCACGGTGGAGTACGCAGACCTCGCCGCCATCGGCGAAGAAGCGCTCAAGGAGACTTCGTTCCTCACCAGTCTGCGCAACGTCGACGCCATCATCCACGTCCTGCGCGCCTTCGACGACGACACCATTCCTCACGTTGGCCCCATCGATCCCCTGCGCGACCTCGGCAACGTCGAGATCGACCTTATCGTCAGCGACCTCGGCCAGATCGAGAAGCGGCTGGAGCGCGTCGTCAAGGACATGAAGAAGCAGAAGACCGCCGATCTCGAGCGCGAGCACGCCCTCCTCCTGCGCTGCAAAGAACAGACCGAGGCCGAAAAGCCTCTGCGCGAGATGGAGCTAACAGCAGACGAGAAGAAGCTCGTCCGCGGCTTCATGTTCCTCTCGCAAAGGCCCATCCTCTACGTCCTCAATATCTCTGAGAGCACCACGCTGGGCGCGGACGTGGAAGCCGCCGTCGCGAAGTACGGTCTCACCGAAGCAGCCTCGCGCCCCAACTCCGGAGCCACCGCCATCTGCGGCAAGGTCGAGGCTGAGCTGGCCGAGATGGAGGACGACGAGGCGGCCGAGTTCCTCGAAGGCTACGGCCTCACGGAGAGCGGCCTGGTCCGCCTCATCCGCAAGAGCTACGAACTGCTTGGCCTCGCCAGCTTCTTCACTGTGGGCGAGCCGGAGACCCGAGCCTGGACCATCCCCGTCAACTGCCGCGCGCAGGAGGCCGCTGGGGCCATCCACTCCGACCTCGAGAAGCACTTCATCCGCGCCGAAACCATCCACTGGGACACCTTGCTTGCGGCTGGTTCCGAAGCCGCTGCCCGCGCGGCTGGTACGCTCCGCCTCGAAGGCAAGGACTATCCCGTAAAAGATGGCGATGTTCTCAACATTCGCCATAGCGGATAGACCGCGATGAATCTCACAGCCATATCGTCGCGATTCTGGCTGGCCCTAGCGCTCGGCCTCTTTGCCGGCCTTGCCGATTACCTCGGCGGATTCCTGCTCGTCCTGCGTTCGCCCTCCGCCCGTGCGCTGCGTTACTTCGTCGCCCTCGGTGCCGGATTCATGCTCTCCGCCGCGCTGCTGGAGATGCTTCCCGAGGCCTTCGCCGTCAATGCACTCTGGGCCGCGCCGCTGATACTCGCAGGGTACTGCGTAGTACATCTGCTGGAGCACACCCTCGTCCCCCACTTCCACTTCGGCGAAGAGACCCACGCGCACGAGTTCCTTTCCACCAAGCGCAGCTACTCCGTGCTGCTCGGCCTGGCTACGCACACCTTCTTCGACGGCGTAGCCATCGGCTCCGGCTTTGTCATCTCCGCGTGGCTTGGCTGGGTGCTCTTCATCGCCATCTTCCTGCACAAGATTCCCGAAGGCTTCACCGTGGCCTCCGTCATGCTCGCCGGAGGACAGGGTCGCCGCGCCGCGCTCAACTCCGCTCTCTTCCTCGGCGCAATGACGGTGTTAGGAGTCCTCGCCATCAACCTCGAGCCGGGATGGGTCAAAGCCGGCCTGCCACTCTCCGCCGGTGTCACCATCTACGTCGCCGCCACCGACCTCGTCCCCGAGGTCAATCGCGAGCCCGGCGTGCGCATGGCCCTCGTCTTCTTCGCCGGCGTGGCGCTGTTCTTCCTGCTGCGTCTGCTGGGGCCGGGATAGAATTTCGTTACTGCAGCACCTGCAGCGTAACCACAGCCGTGTGCAGCAGCGCGTTTCCCGTCGGTCCGGTAGCCGTCCCCGTCACGGTCAGCGTGTAAGTCTTCGATTGAATCGATGCGTTGTCCGTGTTGATGCGATTGCCGCAGCCAGTCGTTAGCGTTGCAAAAATGATGCAGCACGCGACCGCTATGAATCCGAAGTTCCCCATGCGTCGTCGCGCGAATCCAATCATCGGCAACAGCAGGATCGCAAGCACGCCTTTCACTGAAGCATTCCGGGTTCTCGGCCGCGTCTTCCTCTCCAACGCACCGAGTGGAAGCGGCGTCTGAATCGTCATCGTAAAGCTCGTCACTGCACCGCCCGGCGGAATGTACGTCGGGTTGATCGAAGAAATTGCCCCCGTCGGCACTCCCTGCACCGCCAGCGCAATCGGGCTCGCCATCGCCGCGCCCACCAGCCCCACCGTAAAGCTGTACGTCGCCGCGCTGCCCGCCGGAATGCTCTGCGAGGTCACGCCCGTGGCCGTCATCGTGAAGTCCGACGCCGCGCCCACCGCCAGCTCCGCCGTCGCCGAGCTGCTGGGCAAAAAGTTTCCGTCACCGGAATACGTCGCGCATAAATTGTGCACACCCAGCCCGAGTGAGCTGGTAGTAAATGTCGCCCCGCCCGCCGTCAGCGCTACTGCAGCGAGCGTAGTACTGCCATCCATCAGCGTCACCTTGCCCGTAGGCACGCCGCTTGTAGTACTCGTCGCATGCACGGTCAGCGTTACCGGTAAGCCCATCCCAGGCGCGCTGCTCGAAGCTGCCAGCCCGGTCAGCGACGGCACCTGCGCAATGCTCAGGCTGGTCGCCGGCGTCACACTCACCGAATAATTCCCTCCAGCGCTGCCTGTCAGCGTCGCCGCAATGGGATATACGCCCACCGGAGACAAACTCGTCGCGCTCGTACTGTAGATTGCCGCAACCTTCCCCGCATCTCGCGCCAATACGCCTGTCAGCGTTCCGTTGAGAGCCGGGATCGCTTGTCCGTACAAGATGGCCGCGGGATTCGCCACAGCCGTTATGCCCAGCGGTGCCACCGTCATCGCCAGCACCGCCGACTGCGCGGCAGAATGCGTCGCGTCGCCAGCGTAGGTTGCAACCAGATTATGAGCGCCGGCTGCCAGCATAGAAGTACTGAAGCTCGCCGTGTCAGAACTCAGCCCCGCTGTACCCAGTGTCGCCTGTGTCCCGCCGCTCGTATCCAGAAACGTAACGCTTCCCGTAGCATTGGTTGTTGCGGCCAGCGTCGCCGTCACCGATCCGCTGCCATAGGCAGTCACATTCGGCCCGCTTAGCGTCAGCGCGCCCAGTGTGGTTGTTCCCAGCCCTGCGATCGTGTGAATCTCCGGCGTGGTCTGCGCATCTAGCTGGCGCACGCGCTCGTTCCCCGTATCCGCAAGAGTCACCAACCCCACCGGCGACACCGCAACCGACTGCGGCGAATCCAGGTTGGCCGCCACCGCCGCTGCATTGTCTCCCGCAAACGCCTCCGTCCCCTGCCCTGCGACCGTCGTAATGACTCCCGTCGTCGAGATGCGCCGGATGCGATGGTTCGCGCTGTCCGCAAAATATAAATTCCCCGCCGCATCCATCGTCAACCCGCGCGGCAGAGCCAAGCTCGCAGCCGTCGCCGCACCATTATCGCCGCCAAACATCTGCACATTGCCGCCTGCGACTCCGGTCCCCGCGACGGTGGAGATCATCCCCGTTACCGCGCTCACCTCGCGCACACGTCCGTTGTGCGTGTCCGCAATATACAGGTTCCCCACTGCATCCAGCGCGAGTCCGTTGGGTGAATCGAGATACGCCGCCGTCGCCGCGCCTCCATCGCCCGCGTAACCCTCCACGCCGTTGCCCGCAACCGTCGTAATCAATCCCGTCGCTGCCGCAATCCGTCGCACACGATGGTTCCCCGTGTCTGCGATATACAAATTGCCAGCCGCATCCAGCGCCAACGCTGTCGGCAAGTCCAGCCACGCCGCCGTTGGCACGCCTCCATCCCCACTGAATCCCGCAATCCCTGTACCCGCAATCGTCGTAATGATTCCCGTCGCAGCCGTAACCTCGCGCACTCGCTGGTTGTGGCTGTCCGCAATATACAGATCGCCCGCCGCGTCCAACGCAAGGCCCGCGGGCGAGTCCAGCTCCGCCGCCGCCGCCAATCCATTGTCGCCGGCAAATCCCTGCACCCCGTTGCCCGCTACCGTTGTGATAATTCCGCCCGGCGTCACCTTGCGAACCACCTGGTTGCCCGTCTCCGCAAAGTAGAGATTGCCTTGCACGTCAAACGTAGTTGCCGAAGGAATCATCAGCGGCAGCGCCGTTGCCTGGGTCTGCGCGCGCGCCGCATTCACGGTACCAATCGCTACCCAAACCGCCAACCCCAGCCACGCGCATACACGCACAACTCTGCCGCGCCTCACAGCATAGGGTCCACCTGCTACGCGCACTGGGTTGGTACCGCTCTGCTTCCCCATTCGCTTTACGCTCTGATTTTGTTCCCATGCTCGCGTTGGCTGCATCCGCCAATCACGCGATTCCGCTGCGCTCTGAGGGTAGCACGCAACACTTTCCCGGCGCACACTTTGCACCCGCACTTTCCACGATGATAGGCTGCTCAGGGTACAGCGACGGCCTTGCAGCGAAATCCGAATCCAACTTCCAGCCGTCGCAACGCAACCGAAATCCATGGAGCAAGTATGCCAAGGTACTGTCTCACCCTCGACCTGCAGAACGACCCCGCCAAGATCGCCGAATACAAGCGCCACCACGAAAAAATCTGGCCCGAAGTCCGCGACAGTCTCTTCGACGCCGGCGTCACCGCCATGGAGATCTACCTCTCCGGCGCGCGCATGTTCATGATCATGGACGTAAACGACACCTTCTCCCTCGAAAAGAAGGCCGCCATGGACCGCGCCAATCCCAAGGTGCAGCAGTGGGAGGCATTGATGGCCAACTTCCAGGCCGTCCCGCCGGGAGCAGACCCCGTCCGCCGCTGGGCGCCCATGGAATTGGTCTTCGACCTCTCCAAACAGTAGCCGGAAGATACACTCCCCATAGAGAGGCTTCATGATCCTGACCCCGCTCGATTGGCTGGTGATCGCCGCATACTTCGCGCTCAACCTCGCCATCGGCTTCTTCTACATGCGGCGCGCCTCGGGCAGCATCGGCGAGTTCTTCCTCTCCGGGCGCAACGTCTCCTGGTGGCTCGCCGGCACCTCCATGGTCGCCACCACCTTCGCCGCGGACAC
>CAIZFH010000103.1 GCA_903932155.1 uncultured Granulicella sp.
TCACGGGTGTCGTTAGCGTTGTTGAGATAGGTATCTTGGGCAATGTCAAAGCAGATACGTCGTCCATTACCGGAGGAACGCTCGATGGTGCGCAGCTAACCCTCACTCTCCATCCTGGAATGTTCGGGACGAATATCAGTGGCACAAGGGTGGGCAATACAATCCGCTTACAAAGCGTTGATCGGGATGGACGCATTTCATCTTCAATTTTTACCCGGGGTTCAATTTCGGGATTCGGAACTTGTGCAGATCAGCTCCAACAGAAATCCGCGATCATCAAAATGAATTCGAACCTCTCTTTGCAGACTCGACAGTTTAGTCAGACAGCAAAAGACACCGAAGCGTGGTTACAAAATGCTCAACTACATGCGAGCCGAATCCCCACTGCTGAAGACAACTATAACCAGATTCAAGACGAGATGCAGAAGCTCGTTGAACGAGAGAGAAGTACTTCGGATCGCGGTGACAGATTTCAGATCTCTCTAGACGTAAATCAGAAGCGCATCGATGGAGACCTATTCGATATAGACGTTAATCAGACTTGGGAGTGGCCGATAGAAGATCGACTAAAGACAATTGCTCAGCAATTGGAGAATTGCGTTACGACCTGCAATCAGAGAGACGCGGAAAAGCCGGGCACTGAACCAACCATAAAAGATCAATGGGAGAGTGGATGCCGGAACATCCTAGCAGAGCAGTCTAATTTCCAATCCATCGCCCAGAAGGTTATGGAACAACGATCCGAATTGAAGACATATCAAGTCAATGCAAAGTCACTCAGAGAAACCACTGTCAAGCAGGCCGAGAAATTAGCTCAATGAATCCATCCGTATGTCGGCTGCCCCACCCATCGCGCCCTCCGCGACGGGGTCCCCGCCAGCTTCGCTGGTGGGGCAGGATGAGGCTGCATCGGCGGGTGGCCCACCCACAAAACAATCTGGGTGCCCCATTCATGCGCGAAGCGCATGGGTGGGAATCGCCCGAAGGGCGACTGCCCCGCCCAACTCACCCCTCATAAACCTCGCTGCGGTGTCTGATTCTGGTCACGCTCACTCGCAGCCTCGCGTCGTCGATGGTGTAGACCACGCGATAATCACCCACGCGTATCCGCCACTCCTGCTGACCACCCTTGAGCTTCTTGCATCCCACCGGACGCGGCTCATCCCCAAGCGCCTCCAGCTTCGGAAACACCCGTTCGATCATCTTCGCAGGCAGTTTTTCCAGTTCTTTCCGCGCACTCGCCTTCAACTCGACCGCGTACTTAGCCACGCAGCTTCCCGCTTGCAATCAACCCAGCCTTCACCCGCTCCAGCGGAACCCCGCGCTCGCTCCGCCGCGACCGAGAGACCAGCACGTCTGCAATGTCCTCCCAAAGCGCCTTGTGCGTCTTCAGGTCGATCACCGCCGCCGTCTTCGTCCCCTTCTCATCCGTCAAGAACTGTATCCCGCCCACGGCAACCTCCGCACCTTCTATCCCAACCTACCGCTCACATGTTCGCCCGTCAACCGCCGCGTATCCGACATCCCGCCTCTGAGATGTGGGCATCGCCCAAAGGGCAACCGCCCCATTCAACTCACCCCTCATAAACCTCGCTGCGCTGCCCGGTCCTCGTCCCGCCGGGTGCCCCATCTTCGCGCCCGCATCTGGCGCTAAGGTGGGGATCGCGCCACCTCTCCGCCCCCATCCTCCATATCGCAAAAATGGTATAACCAAATCATGTCGTCGGGAGATCGAAATCGCTCTGCGAAGGGCAAAGGAGATTCAATGAAGCGCAAGTTCATTCCCGCAGCCGAATCCTTCGCGCAGTGGAAGAAGGACCCTGAATACACCGCTGCCTACGCCGCGCTCGAAGGCGAGTTCGTATTGGCATCGTCCCTCATCCAGGCCCGCAGCCAAGCCGACATGACCCAGGAACAAGTGGCCCGGGCAATGGGAACGACCCAGGCCGTGGTCGCGCGTCTTGAGGGAGGGAAAGTGTTGCCATCCACTCGAACGCTCGAGCGCTTCGCCAAAGCCACTCGCTCGCGCCTGCGCATCACCTTCGAGCCGCAACATAAAGCTGTGCGCTAAGCCGTCTGCCCCATCCATCGCGCACTCTGCGACGGGGCCCCCGCCAGCTTCGCTGGTGGGGCAGGATGAGGCCGCATCGCCCCTGAGCGTAGTCGAAGCTCGCGACCGCCCCATTCAACTCACTCCTCATCAACTTCGCTGCGCTGCCCGTTCCTCGTCCCGCTGGGTGCCCCATTCATGCGCGGTCTCATCGCGCATGGGTGGGGTTCGTGCCACAAACCTACGCCCCAACCCCAAACCGGAAGGGCAGGGAGTGTCTCAGTTTGAATAATCCACAGGCGGTTTAGTCAGCTCTCTCTTTGGCCGTAGCTCTAACAGCTCCTCCACCACATATCCGGCTGTGGTTCCGTCTGAGAACGTCACAAACACGCCATCCTTGCCGTCCAGTTCCACTGCGAGTATTCGGACAGAGTTGATCATTTCCGCATCCTACCGCTACAGAAATCACCGTTCTATACAAAATTGCTCAGTTTTCCGTCTGCCCCACAACCGGGGTCCCCGGCGAGCGGTCTTTGCTCGCTGGGGTGGGCATCCGGGGTCCCCGGCGAGCGGTCTTTGCTCGCTGGGGTGGGCGTCTCGATTCTGCCCCTTCGCCTTGCCCGATTGTCGCTTCCTCGGCTAGACTCACGCCATGCGCCGCTCAATCTTGTTCCCTCTCGCTCTCATCGTTCTCGTCGCCTTCACCGCTTCCCCGCTGGTCGCGCAGGACTGGGCCAAAGCGATGCTGGAGAAGTCGCCCCGCCACCGCGAGTACGTCGCCATCAAGCATGGCGACCGCACCGTGCAGGCCTTCGTCGTCTATCCCGAGGTCAGCCAGAAGGCCCCCGTCGTCCTCATGATCCACGAGATCTTCGGCCTTAGCGACTGGGCCAAGGAGATGGCCGACGAGATCGCCGCCGAAGGCTACATTGTCGTCGCACCCGACCTGCTGTACGGATACGGTCCCAACGGCGGCGGCACCGATGCCTATCCCGGCCAGGACGCAGTCACCAAGGCCGTCTCCGCGCTCGATCCCGCCGTCGTCACCGCCGACCTGGACGCTGCCGCCGACTACGGCAAAAAACTTCCCTCGGCTAACGGCAAGCTATTTGTCGCGGGCTTCTGCTGGGGCGGTGGCAACTCCTTCAACTTCGCGACCCACCGCCACGATCTCTCCGCGGCCTTCGTCTTCTATGGCCCGCCGCCCGCGGACGACGCGCTCAAGAACGTCACCGCGCCGGTCTACGGCTTCTACGCTGGCAACGACGCTCGCATCTCTGCCACCGTTCCCGCCACCACCGCCGCCATGAAGGCCGCCGGCAAAAAGTACGAGCCCGTCATCTACGATGGCGCCGGCCACGGCTTCATGCGCGCCGGCGAAGACCCCGCCACTAACCCAGCCAACAAGACGGCGCGTACCGAAGGCTTCAAGCGCCTCATCGCACTGCTTAAGCAGGAGAGCATTGCTACGGCGCAGACTCCCACCGCGCCGGCCGCAGCACAGCGTCCTCAAATGGCGGCCATCGGCGTCCCCGTCGTCGGAATGCCCTTCGTCCACGATCCATCCACCGTGGTGCGCTTTCACAGCAAGTACTACGTCTTCTCCACTGGTCGCGGAGCCCCGTTCTACTCCTCGCTCGACACCGTCACCTGGACGCGCGAAGGCAGTGTCTTTACCCAGATTCCCGACGCAGTCCACGCCGCAGTGCCCAAGAATAACGGTACGGACGTCTGGGCGCCGGACATCATCCGCATGAACAACCAGTTCTATCTTTATTACGCTGTGTCGAGCTGGGGATCATTTCAGTCTGCGATTGGCCTCGCCACCAACCCGGTGCTCGACCCCAAGGACCCCGCCTATAAATGGACCGATCGCGGCGTAGTCGCCACCTCCAACGGCAACGAAGACCTCAACGCCATCGATCCCGGTGTCATCCTTGCGCCCGACGGCACGCTATGGATCTGCTACGGCTCCTACCACGGCAGCATCCGCATCACTCAGCTCGATCCCAAGACCGGTCTTGCTCTCGCGCCGAATGCGCTGGGCGCACCGGTTGCTACGGCAAGCGGGTCGGAGGCCACCGACATCATCTTCCACGACGGCTTCTACTACCTCTTCGTCAATCACGGAAGCTGCTGCAAAGGCAAGGACAGCACCTACAATATCCGCGTGGGCCGCGCACGCACCATTACCGGACCGTACTTGGACCACGATGGCAAGCCACTGTCCGAAGGCGGCGGCACGCTCTTCCTCGCGTCCGATGAGCAGCGTATCGGTCCCGGCCACTTCGGGCTGGTAAGGGACTACGATGCCAGTGCCAAGGGTTCTATCGCGCAGGGCGCTCCCGAGCGCTTCAGCATCCACTACGAGGCTGACATGAAGCGCGATAGCCGCTCCGTGCTGGACATCCGCCCGCTATCGTGGGACGCGGATGGCTGGCCCATCGCCGGAGATCATCCCGCCGTTACTACAAGTGCCGCATCCGAATCTGCCGATCACTCATGCGACTCGATGTAGTCCAGCCCCCGAGAATTCCTACTCCGTCGTCACGGCCTTGGTAAGGTTTCGTGGCCGGTCCACATCCACGCCATGGTTCACCGCCATGCAGTAAGCAAATAGTTGCAGTGGCACCACCTCAGCAATCGGCAGCAGCGACTCGCACATCGGCTCAATCCATATCGTGTGAGTAGCCAGCGACGCAATTGTCGCATCCCCTGCATTCGCCAGCGCCAGCACCCGAGCCCCCTGCTCCCGCATGTCGTACAGCAGAGACACCGTCTTCTCATAGCGCAGCAGCGACTCCGGATCGTCACCATCCACCGTCGCCAGCACTACCAGCGGCACATGCGCAGACACCAGCGCATTCGGCCCATGCTTCAGCTCGCCCGCCGGATACCCCTCCGCATGCAGGTACGACGACTCCTTCAGCTTCAGCGCGCCCTCCCGTGCAATCGCATAATGCACGCCGCGACCCAGGTACAGAAAGTTCTGCGCATCGGCGTACAGCGGAGCCAGCGCGGCAATCGTCCGCTCCCATGCCGGAAGCTGCGCGGCAATCGAATCTGGCACTCCAGCCAGCGCAACAAGCATCGTCTCAATCGCCTCTTGCGCAAGAGCGCTCCGCTCGCGCGCAGCCAGCAGTGCCAGCACCAGCATCAACGCAAGTTGCGTGGTAAAGCTCTTGGTCGCCGGAATCGCAAGCTCCACGCCGGCCAGCGTATCCAATTCCACCTTCGCTTCGCGCGCCATGGTCGAGCCATGCACATTGGTCACTGTAATCGTCGGATGTCCTCGCCGCGCCGCCTCGCGCAGCGCCGCCAGTGTGTCCGCCGTCTCGCCTGACTGCGACAGCACCAGCACCGGGCTGGGGTTGTCAGGATGCCGTCGCAACGAGGTCGAGCGGCATGCATACTCGCTCGCATACTCCACATCCACAACCAACCCGGCCAGATCTTCAAGCAGAATCTCTGCCGCCAGCCCCGCGTGCCGGCTCGATCCGCTTGCCGCAATAATCAGGTCCGGATGCTGCCGAAATAATTCCGCAACTGCCCGCAGCGGCTCCTCGCGAAACTCCGGGTGCGCACCCGACAGATCGAGATAACGCTCCAGCGTGCGCGCAATCGCCGCCGGCTGCTCGTAGATCTCGCGCAGCATCTGGTGGCGAAAGCTGCGCGGCGCAGAGTGCAACGACATGGCCTGATTGCTCCTCCACCCATGATTGCACATCCGATGCTCTAGACTAGAGCGATGCGACTGACCCCGGTCTTCCTGCTCTCCGCCACCGATTCTGCCCACTTCCCATCCAGGGCCAAGACCTTCGGCGCGCCAGAGATTGCCTTTCTCGGCCGCTCCAATGTCGGCAAGTCGTCACTGATTAATGCGCTGCTTGGTTCGAAGCAGGCGCACACCTCCTCCACTCCTGGTCGCACCCGCGCCATCAACTTCTTCGCGCTGCATGATGGTACTGGCGACAGGATCAAGCCCCGCCCCACGCTCATCTTCGCCGATCTACCCGGCTACGGCTACGCCAAAATATCCAAATCCATCTCCGTGGAGTGGCCGAAGTTCATCGAACCATACCTGGCTGAACGCGAGACACTGGCCCTCGCCGTCTGCCTGGTGGATAGCAACATTCCGCCCCAGCCCAGCGACCGCCAGCTCATCGACTTCTTCAAGCATACGCAGCGACCATTCCTTGTAGTTGCCACCAAGTCCGACCGCCTCTCCCACAGCGCGCTCGCCAAGTCGCTCGCCGCATTAAGGAGCGAGCATGAGATCGACGAGGTCCTCCCCGTCTCCGCTAATTCCGAAGCCGGCACCAAAGCCCTCTGGCCGCGCATCCTGGCGGTCGCCGAATAATTCCGCTCACCCGCAAACCTGACGCCGCTCTTCTTCCGTCAGCCACGCCCAGCGTCCGCCGCTGCGTGCTTCGCGCAGGTACTTCGGGACACGCTGAATCCAGCGACTGCGTACCAAATCATCGTTTGGAAGAACCGTCAGAACCTTCTCATCCAACGCTCGCAGCTCCACCGCGTTCGCCGCAGGCAGAAATACCTCCTCATACCGGTCATTCGAAAGTCGACCGATCCGCCGCAAGCCCATCCCCCCAGCCTGCATCGCCCGAATGTTTTCGTCCTGTAGAAACGCACCCGCATTCTGGTTCGCACCGATCATGAGCAGATCGGGCTGCACGCCCCGCCCCACCATCTCTTGCAGCGCCGCATCCACGTCCACAATCAAACCGACGCTAAGCGGGCGGTGCAGCCGCACCTCATTCTTTAGTGCGCGCAACGCCTCATCCAGCGTGTTCACTACAAAGTCGATTTCGCCGCGCCGCATCGCCGCCTTCACCTCCACGGCATCGCCTTCAAGCACCAGCGTCGCGCCTCCCGCAATACTGACCGCGGTGGGCGTCCCGCTGGCGGCACTGCCCGCGCCACAGCACAGAACCAGCCCCCCTCCCCAATCTTCACGCTCCTCAACCAGCCCGCCGTATAGGCGGAGTGTCTCTAACTGGCGGTCGCTGGTGTTTGCAATCTCCATCCAAACCTTCCGTAGAGAGCATTTTTCGAATTGGTGTAGAGGAAGTCACCGCAGCAGAGTGGCTTTTTTCTCAAAAAAAAGCCACCTCGCACACTTTTCCTAATCCACATGAATTCGAGAAATGCTCTAACAAGAAGCCCCGCAACATTTCGGTTGCAGGGCTAGTCCCAAATGCTGAAGCAAGGTGCCGTCTACTCGCCGTAGTAGTCCAGGCCCAGGTGGGTGATCAGGTCTTCGCCCATGATGTGTCGCAGCGTGTTCTTCAGCTTCATCGACTGGATAAAAAGATCGTGCTCCGGATACACGCCAGGCGCGCTGTCCGGCGCCTTAAAGTAGAAGCTGAGCCACTCCTGAATCCCAAGCCCCCTCAGGCTTGGTGTCCGCGCCGCTAGGTCCATGAACAGGCACAGATCCAGCGCCAGCGGCGCCGCCAGAATCGAGTCGCGGCACAGGAAATTCACCTTGAGCTGCATCGGATACCCAAGCCAGCCAAAGATGTCGATGTTGTCCCAGCTCTCCTTATTGTCGGCGCGCGGCGGATAGTAGTTGATGCGGATCTTGTGGTAGATGTCCTTGTAAAGGTCGGGATGTAGATCGGGTTGTAGGATCATCTCCAGCAGTCCCAGCTTCGACTCTTCCTTGGTCTTGAACGACTGTGGTTCGTCCAGCACCTCGCCGTCCCGGTTGCCCAGGATGTTGTCCGAGAACCAGCCGCTCACGCCCAGCATGCGCGTCTTGAACGCCGGAGCCAGAACGCTCTTCATAAACGTCTGCCCGGTCTTGAAGTCCCGTCCGGCAATCGGCGCATTCATCTTGCGAGACAGTTCGTTCATCGCGGGAAAATCCACCGTCAGGTTGGGCGCTCCGTTGATGAACGCAATCCCCTCCGTCAGCGCAGCCCACGCATACAACTGCGACGGAGCGATCCCCGGATCGTCGTCGTCCATCCCCTTCTCGAACGCCGCCAGCGACTGATGCACCGCCGTCTGCTTCAGGAATATCTCGGTCGAGCCGGTCCAGATCACCACCACCCGGTCGGCCTTCTTCTTGAATGCCTGAATGTCCTTGCGGATCTGCTCCGCCAGGTCACGCTTGTTCTTGCCGCTCTTGATGTGAGTGCCGGTCAGCCGCTTTACGTAGTTCTGGTCGAACGCCGCGGGCATCGGCTCGATCGACTCCAGGAACGGACGGATCTGCTCCAGCAAATCCTTGTCCAGCACCTGAGCCGTCTTCGCAGCGTCGTACAGATTGCCGCCGAAGATGTCCCACCCGGCGAACACAATGTCGTCCAGCTTGGCCAGCGGCAGGAAGTCCCGCATCAGCGGGCTTCTGCCCTCGGTGCGTTTGCCCAGGCGAATGGTTCCCATCTGCGTCAGCGACCCGATGGGCTTGGCGATTCCCTTGCGAACCGCCTCTACGCCGGCGATGAGAGTGGTACAAACCGCTCCCATCCCGACCGTCATGATTCCAAGTTTTCCTTTAGCTGGCTGAATGCTCGCCGCGCTTGGCGCAGCGGCTCCGGGTGTTGACATGCTGTTCTTTACCCCTCTGTCCTGCAAGTTAGGTGACGCTCTTCCGTTAAGCCGGAAAGATCAGTATATCCCTCCGTACCCTTTCACGTGTCAAATACCCATAGCACATAGCCCGTAGCACATAACTGAATCACGAATCTCGCCAGATATAAATCACGCCACATCAGTCCGAAGTCTCCCTGCACTCTTTAACCCGCGAAATACCATGCCGCTGCCAAAACCTCCTCTCGCCCCTCCAACGCCGGTTCTTCCCCTGCTCAGGTAAGCTATCTCCAATAGTCAAAGGAACCCTATGGACCGCCGTGAATTTATGAAGTCCGCCGCACTCACCAGCGCTGCCGCTGCGCTTGCCCCAGCCACTGCTCCAGCGCTCGCCCAGCCCGCCGCAGCCAAAACCTTTGTTGGCATTCAAATGGACATCGGCCGCATCCTCTCCGACGGCGTCGATCGCGTACTCGACGACATCCAACGCCTGGCCCACGTCAACGCGCTCTTCCTCTACACCATCACCTACATGGAGGAGCGTGTCCACGCCCGCACCACCGCGCCCTTCCGAGGCGGCAACTTCGCCACCGTCCATCCGCAGTACTACCACGACACCCTCCTCAAGCCCGAAGACACGCGCTCTCCCTACTTCCCCGGCCTCGACATCCTCGCCACCGTCGTGCCCGCCGCTCGCAAGCGCGGCATCAAGACCTTCTGCTGGATCATCGAAGACAACACCCTCCCCAACGTCCCCAACATGGACAAGCTCTGGGAGGTCGGCCTCGACGGACATCCCGCCACGCGCCATCCCGGCGGCCCATGCTTCAACAATCCCAACTACACCAACTACCTCCTCGGCCTGGTCGAAGACTACTGCCGGTCGTATCAAGTCGACGGCATCATGTTCGGCTCCGAGCGTCAGGGCCCACTGGGTTATTCCCTCGGCGCATATCACAATGGAGCCCGCGCCGATCCAGCCACCACATGCTGCTTCTGCTCTTTCTGCGAGTCCAAGGCACGCCGCATAGGAATCGATATTGCCCGTGTCCGCCAGGGCTACCTCGCGCTGCAAAAGTTCGTGCGCGCCGGCCGCTCCAACCAGCGCCCCATAGATGGTTATTACGTCGCCTTCTGGCGCGTCCTGCTGCAGTATCCCGAAATCCTCGTCTGGGAGCGCTTCTGGACCACCGGCCAGCAGGACACCTACGCCGCCCTACACGCCAAAGTTAAATCCATCAACCCCACCCTTCTCGCCGGATGGCACATCTGGCAGAACGCATCCTGGAACCCCATCTACCGCGCCGAGCAGGACTTCGCCGCCATGGCCCCCTTCACCGACTACGTCAAGCCCGTGGTCTACAACAACTGCGCCGGCGAGCGCATGATCAGCTATCTCGACTCCGTCGGCCAGAACTTCCAGGGCGACCTCGCCAAATCCCAGGCCCTCGACTTCGAGTACAAAGTCCTCGGCTACAACGAAGCTCCGCTCGACAAACTGGCCGCCGCCGGCTTCTCCGCCGATTACGTTTACCGCGAAACAAAGCGCACCATCGATTCGCTCACCGGCACCCGCACCCAGACCTACCCCGGCATCGACATCGACGTACCCACCGCTGGCGGCCACAGTAAATGCACGCCTGAAGGCGTCCGCGACGCGGTTCTCGCCGCCTATAAAGGAGGCGCGCAGGGCGTTGTCCTCTCCCGCAGCTACTCTGAGATGAAGCCCGAAAACCTGCGCGGCGCGGGCATCGCCCTGGAGTCCCTCGGCCTCGCATAGCCCAGCCTAGGCTGGCTTCGAGACGCTGCTAAATACTCTGTTTTGCTTAAGGGCACGGCTTTAGCCGTGCCGTAAAATGTCGCGAAATCAATGGGGCTTTAGCCCCTGAGGGCCCATTCTGCGAATGCTTCACGCCGCCTCGGTCCTGATCCTGTTCTTCCAGTGCGACACCAGGAACCACGCCACACCCACCGCAAGCACCGCCTCCACGCCCAGGTGGAAGCGCTCGAACACGGCCTTGAACTGCGGATTGCTATTCCACGAAACGCCCAGCCGCACACCCACATACGCCAGCGCGTAGCACCACGGCCACGACCCCACAAACGTATAGATGTGGAAGCGCACCTGGTTCATCTTCGCCACGCCCGCCGGAAACGCTATAAATGTTCGCACAATGGGCA
>CAIZFH010000104.1 GCA_903932155.1 uncultured Granulicella sp.
CGCTTTCCCGCTATCGTCAGCGTCACCGCTCTGCGCGACGCCAACGAAGCCATCATAGGATACCTGCTGATCGGCACCGACAACACCGCGCGCAAGCAGGCGGAAGAGGCGCTGCTGCGGAGTGAATTGCTGGCCAGCGCCGGACGGCTCGCCGCCAGCATCGCGCACGAGATCAACAACCCGCTGGAAGCCGTCATGAATACCCTCTACCTCGCGCGAGCCACCCCAGACGTACCAGCCAGCGCCCTCGAGTACTTGGACATCGCCGACGGCGAGTTGATGCGCATCGCCCACATCACCCGACAGACCCTCGGCTTCTACCGCGAGTTCTCCGCCGCCACCAGCAACTCCGCCGCCAAGCTCTTCGACTCGGTCGTCAATCTCCTACAGGCCAAGATCCGCTCCAACTCCGCGCACATCGATCAGCAGTGCGACCCATCCCTGCACGTCATGGGAGTCGCCGGCGAGCTGCGTCAGGTCCTCGCCAACCTCCTCGCCAACAGCCTGGACGCCATCGCCCCGGGCGGCAGAATCGTTCTGCGCGCCGCCGTCTCCATCGATCCCCTCAACGCCAGCCACCGCGTCCGCATCACCATCGCCGACGCCGGCTGCGGCATGGTGCCCGCAATCACACGTCGCATCTTCGAGCCCTTCTTCACCACCAAGGGCACGGTGGGAACCGGCCTCGGCCTATGGGTCTCCAAGCAACTCATCGAAAAAAACATCGGCTCCATCAAGGTCCGCTCCAACCCCCATGGCCCCCACCAGGGCACTACCTTCTCCATCCTCCTGCCACATCACATCGCCACCCATTAAGCCGACACCTCTCAGTCTCAGCTCAATCCGCCGCCGTCTCTGCCTTCAGCTTCTCCGCCGTGGCGTGCGCAATCAGCGCGTCAATCGTCGGTTGCAACTGTCCCTCCATCACTTGCGCCAACTGATGGTTCGTCAACCCGATGCGGTGGTCCGTCATGCGGTTCTGCGGAAAGTTGTACGTCCGGATCTTCTCGCTGCGGTCGCCAGACCCGATCTGCTGCTTACGGTCCTTGGCCTGAATCTGATGAATCCGCTCCGCCTCCATCTCGTACAGCCTTGCCCGCAGCACGCGCATCCCCTTCTCGCGGTTCTTGATCTGCGACTTCTCGTCCTGGCAGCTCACCACCGTATTGGTTGGCAGATGCGTAATTCGCACCGCGGAATACGTCGTATTCACGCTCTGTCCTCCCGGCCCCGAAGAGCAGAACGTATCGATGCGCAGGTCCTTTGCCTCGATCTTGATGTCCACCTCCTCGGCCTCCGGCAGCACCGCCACCGTAATCGCCGAGGTATGCACCCGCCCCTGCGTCTCGGTCTCTGGCACGCGCTGCACGCGATGCACGCCCGACTCGTACTTCAACTGCGAATAAACATTCGTGCCCTCGATGATCGCGGTCACGTCCTTCAGCCCATGTCCGATGCCGGACTCGGTCTGCGACAGCAACTCCACCTTCCATTTGTGCTGCTCGGCAAATCGCATATA
Organism: uncultured Granulicella sp.; assembly: GCA_903932155.1. Lineage (GTDB taxonomy): Bacteria > Acidobacteriota > Terriglobia > Terriglobales > Acidobacteriaceae > Edaphobacter. The sequence goes on from CAIZFH010000104.1 coordinate 1,520, forward strand.
CATGCGGAAGACCTCGGCGACAAACAGCGCGGCCTCATCGCCCCCGGTGCCCGCGCGCAGCTCCAGAATGACGTTCTTCTCGTCGTTCGGGTCCTTGGGCAGCAGCATGATCTTCAGTTCTTCTTCCACCGGCCCCAGTCTCGGCTCCAGCAGCGCCAGCTCTTCGGCAGCCATTGCCTTCACATCCGCATCCGCGTCGGCCAGCATCCCTTTCGCCTCGGCGATACCGTCCCTGATCTTGCGGTACTCGCGGAACTTCTCCACCACCGGCTCGATGTCTCGATGCGCCTTCGACACCTTGCGAAAGTTCTCCTGGTCGTTCACCAGCGTTGGGTCAGACATCTGCCGGCCAAGCTCTTCGTAGCGCGCTTCCAGTTGTTCCAGCCGATCGAACATAAATCTCTCCTTCGCACCACTATTCCTGGTGCTGTCCTGCTTAAGGGCATGGCTTTAGCCATGCCGTAAACGCCCCATATCGCCACTCGGCTTTAGCCGCTGAGGTACGCCTTTCGCGCGTCTCAGCTATACGATAGCCTCGTCTGTCTTATATAAGGGGGGGAAAGGAAGCGCAGCTAGAGCTGGTCGCGACGCGAGCGCGTCACGCGGGGAGCATTCACCATAACTGAATCAGTCCAATTCATCACTCATTAGATTCTACCCTGTGAGTCAAGGATGCGAGGGCGAGGGAGTGCTTTCGGGTACCGGGGCCACGCCGGGCAGGATGGTACTTGTAGCCTTGAACAGGTGGCACGCCGTATACGTCGCTTCAAAGTGGAGAACTTGGCCATCCTTCGGCACCTCGGCCACCACCTTTGCCGGCAGTGGATACGTCTTCCCAGCCAGTTCTGTGGGGACTATATCGGCGGAAGCGAAGTCCACGATATGGACCTGACGCGCCAACTCAGGTGTCACCTGGCGTTCCATATGGCTCACGTTGCCGGCCTTGTCGAACAGAACATATCCCTGGGGAGCGCCCAGCTCGCCGCATTGCTTGCGATCGAACGTACCGGGCAGAGAGACGAAGTCGATCCGGCCGTTGCTCAGCGTGAAGTTGAAGCACGTTTGCCGTTCGGGCAGAAAAATGTCGAGCAACTGGTCGAAGCCGCCCTCCACCATCATCGGCGGATTGAACTTGCGCCCGTTGTAGGGCTTGCCGTTCACCTCGCTCAACGTGAGGGACTCGTGCAGCCTGCCGTCTTGCGCCCGCTCGGCGCGCACACTGGCGACAAACTGGACCTGCGCCTTCACCTTATTTTTATTGGGATTGCGCTCGTCTTCCTTGATCGCCTCGCTGACCCCGGTCTCTGTGCATGCGAACCCAGGAAGGTCAGAGTGCAGCAATTCGGCATCGGCCGCAAGTTTCTTAAGTTCTGTCTGCAGCGCGGGCGTCTGGCCTCCCGACGTGCCCGTAGCCGGGCTCTGCGCAATCGCCGAGCATGCCACCAACATCGCAATACCAAGCAGACGAATCCCCATAAGGTATTTTAGTGCGTATTCCCATTCACCCTATCCCGGCAGTTGATCCCTCTTTCAATGTCGTAGCATCCTATTTCCATGGAATACAGACAACTAGGCAGATCGGGATTCAAGGTGCCGGAGCTATGCTTCGGCTGCGGGACCTTCGGCGGACAGAACGACGAGTTCTTCAAGGCGTGGGGCGCAGCCGACGTGGAAGAGGCCCGTAAGATCGTGGACATCTGCATGGAGGCCGGCCTCAACTTCTTCGATACCGCCGACATCTACTCCTTCGGCGCAAGCGAATCCGTCCTCGGCGCCGCCATCCAGCACCTCCGCCGCGAAGACGTGCTGCTCTCCACCAAGGCCACCTTCCGCTTCGGCCCCGGTGCCAACGACGTCGGCTCCTCGCGCTATCACCTTACCCAGGCGCTCGAAGGCTCCTTGAAGCGCCTCGGCACGGACTATGTGGACGTCTACCACATGCACGAAACCGACTCCCTCACCCCCGTTGATGAGACGCTCAACACGCTGGACAAATTTGTCCGCGAGGGCAAGGCGCGCTATATCGCCTGCTCCAACTTCTCCGGCTGGCGGCTGATGAAGTCGCTCTCGGTGAGCGAGCGCCATGGCTGGAGCCGCTACATCGGCCACCAGGTCTACTATTCCCTGCTGAACCGCGAATACGAGTGGGAGCTGATGCCCCTCGCCCTCGACCAGGGCCTGGGCGCGCTCATCTGGTCGCCGCTCGGCTGGGGTAGGCTTACCGGCAAAATCCGCCGCGAGACCGGCATCCCAATAGACAGCCGCCTGACTTCAAAACTCGTCGTCGACATCGGCCCGCAAGTCCCCGAAGAACATCTGTACAAAGTCGTAGCCGCCATCGACGAGATCGCCAGCGAGACCGGCAAAACCGTTCCCCAGATCGCGCTCAACTGGCTTCTGCGCCGGCCCACCGTCTCCACAGTCATCATCGGCGCACGCAACGCCGACCAGCTCAAGCAGAACCTGGGGGCCGTCGGCTGGAGCCTGACGCCGGAACAGATTGCCCGGCTCGATGCCGCCAGCCAGGTACCGCTCATCTATCCCTACTGGCATCAACGCCAGTTCGAGGAGCGTAATCCCAGCCCCGTATAGCGCCATGCTTCACTCTTATTCATCCGGGCCCATCTAGTGAATCTCGAAATTTGCCGATGAGATCATTGTTACGCTCTATGGCGGCATCTCATGATGAGAAGATAGGGTGCGTTCCATCTCGCAGAGTCTGTGGAGCGCAAGGGGCCTAAGCTGGAATGAAGCATGTCATTATTTTGCCGACGCTGACGTTGCTGTTGGCAATAGCCCTCTTGCCCTGTGTTGCCACGGCGCAGCAGGCCAAGCCCACCGCAACCCAGGATATTTCACTGTCGACCTTCGGCGGGGTCTCGGGCGTGTATACCGGGCTAGTCGGCAGCAGGAACGGTAGCGTTACCCTCGGCCTAGATCTCGCTCTCTCGCCCTGGCAAGGGATGCGGCCCATACTCGAGGTGCGCGCCACCACTCCCTACGACCATGGTTCCACAGTGGCCCAGAAAGATATCATCGGAGGCCTCCGCATGGATTTCCTTCTCGGCTCTCGCCTGCACCCCTATGGCGACTTCTTCTTCGGGCGAGGAGCGATGAAGTATGCCCGCGGAGGATACGACTTCAACAACTTCACCTACCTGGTCACCACTTCCTACGTCTACTCCCCAGGCGCAGGCTTCGACTTCGACCTCAGCACCCACGTTGCGATCAAGGTCGATGGCCAGTACCAGATCTGGGATGGGCCGACGGCCTCTGGCAAGATCCATCCTGCCATTGCAACCATTGGCCTGGTCTATCACATCGGCTGGCTGGGAATGCCCTAAGCGTAACGCTGCTCGCCTGCTTGCGCTTACAGATTGAACAGCTCCCGCAGACGCTTGGTCTGCGCCCGGCTCACCGGTATCTCTGTCTTCTTGGGATCGTCCATGCGCAACTGATAACTGGACTTGAACCACGGCACAACCTCGCGGATGTGCTGGATGTTCACGATATACGATCGATGCGCCCTCCAGAACGCATCCGTATCCAACTGGTCCATCAACTCCTCCAGCGTGCGGCAGTTCGACTGGCCCTCTACCCCGCGCGTAACCACGCTGATCGCCCCGCCTTCAATCGAGACGAAGCATATCTCCCTCTGGTCCACCAGCAGAAGCCGCCCCTGCGCGCGCACAATCACTTTGCCCGTCTGCGTCCGCACCGGTTGCGTGCGCGTCTCCACCAGCCGCAGCAGCTCTTCCAGCCGGGCGTCTGTGGTCGCCGCATCGCTCGCCGGTATCTCCCCAGCCTTCGCCGCAATCCTGGATTGCACCTTCTCAATGGTCTTCAGCACACGCTTGCGGTCAAACGGCTTCAGCAGGTAATCCACCGCATTCACCTCGAAGGCGCGCACCGCATACTGGTCGAAGGCTGTGGCAAATACCACCTGCGGCAGACCTACCCGCTTGTCCAGCAGCTTCTTCAGTACGGCGAACCCGTCCAACCCGGGCATCTGCACATCCAGGAAAACAACATCCGGCTTGTGCGCGCGCACCAGTTCCACGGCTTCAATGCCATTCGATCCTTGCGCCACTACCTCCACGCCTTCCACGGACTGCAGCAAATACAGCAACTCCTGCCGGGCAAGCGGTTCGTCGTCGATGATGAGCGCGGTTAGGGGCACGGTTGTCAGTTGCAGGTTGCCAGTTGCAGGTTAGTAGTTGGCCAAAGCCAATCAATCCGGCAAGCTTATATGCAATGTCCACTCTAGTGCTTGGAGCCAGATGTTGTCAGCCTCTGAATGTTGAGTAGAATCGCCATCAACGGACAACTGCAACTTCTATCCGTCGCTATAGGCACGCAACCGCGATGGCCCACCGTCTTCAGCGACGTTGCGTCCGCACTGCGGGCAGTATGCATCGGTAGTCTGCAAGCCGCGGAAGCATTGGCCGCACACTGGGGCCACCTGGAACCGGCACTGCGGACAGAAGTGGACTCCCGCGGTCAGTTCGGTCTTGCAACTCGGACAGCGTATCGTAATCGGCTGCCGCAGCAGGAAGTAGACAACCGCGCCAATCCCTCCCGGCATCACTACCACTACCAGCATCCACAGAACTGCCGGCATATTGCGCCGCTTCACATCGCGGCTCACATAGCCGATCAGAAGCATATAGCTGGCCAGCGTCGTGCCAGTAATATAGCTCGTAATCAGATGCATGGGCAGCGAGCCCGGTCTGCGATGCGCGGGCGCTGGCCCATGATTGAAGAAGTACATGGACCCCAGAAACACGGCGACCGCCAGAAGGACCGACCAGAGCGGAATCATGCTCAGGCTGTCGCCCTCGCCGTACTCCTTTAACTCCGAACCGTCCGAGGTCAGATTGTTCCAGAATTTGCTCATCGAATCGTCCCGCGGTCAGTGCTGTTACGCCCTCGGCGAAACCAGACAGCACCCAGCAGCGCGAGAGAGACTGGCACAAACCAGAGCAGCACTACGAGAAGTTGGTTATTGGCATCGCTGGCAGCCACTGCTGCCACATCGGTCTGGACTGCCTCGGCAGCCTGGTATTGATCAAGTCCGCTCCACACCGCGAAGCACGTCAGTAGAAGAAGCGAGGCGCAGACAATCAGCGGGATCATCATGCTGCGCGTCTTGCTCCGTCTCTCGTGCAGCGACTTAGCCCGCTCCCGCACAACCCGGTGCGTGCGGTTCACCACACAGGCGCGCGCGCCCAGGGTGGCGTCCTGCGCAGTGTAAGCAAGCGCTACAGAATCGCCCGGCAGGGAATCGAACTGTGTCTCAAATTGTGGTTCGAAGGAGGCATTCATGCATTCGCCTCCTGCACCCGTGTGCCGCGCAGGTGCTCGATCTCCGGCTTCAGTGCAGCCAGGCCGCGATACAGCCGCGACTTCACCGTTGAGAGCGGTGCCCGTGTCACGCTTGCTATCTCTTCCAGCGACATTTCCTCGTGAAAGCGCAGCGTCAGAACCTCGCGGTAGTTGGGTTCCAGCTTCAGCAGCACCGCGGCAACTTCGGCGCGGTCCTCACTCCCCGCAAACTGCTCCAGTGGCGATGGACCCACAGCGGCAATCTCGAAGGCGCGTCCGTCTTCGCCAGGCTCGCTCATCTCATCCAGCGATGCCATACTGCGCTTGCGAGAGAGGTCGATCACCAGATTGCGCGCAATCGTGAACAGCCATGTGTCGAAGCGCGCTTTGCCGTTGTACTGACCGCCGCGCAGCAACACCCGCATCCAGGTCTCCTGGAACAGGTCTTCCGCCACCTCGCGCTTGCCCGTCAAAAACAGCAAATAGCGCAACAGCCGGTGCTGATACATCTCTATCAGGTGGTCGAGTAGTTCCGTGTCCTGGGACTTGAGGCCGCGTGCGATGGCCGCGTTCTCACGCTGGCTTTGCTCCGCCTGTTCCGCCGAAATGGCAATGGCTGTGCTGCCCATACTCTTAGAGACGGCAGTTCGCGGGGAAAAGTCTCGGTCCACACCAGTCTTTTCACCGCGAGATACAAATAGCATCCAATAATCCCTTCCCGGACACACATCGCCACAGACGAAAATCTGCGTGTCCGGCTCTCTGCCTAATTCTAAGGCCAGAATGCAACGCTTGGCGAGGCCAATTTCAGACGTAAACTATTCCCTATGGATGTTCTTTACGGCCTGCACCCGGTCGAGGAGGCGGTTCGGTCCGGCGCGCGCCGCCTGGACTGTGTAATGTTCGCCCGCGAGCGCAGTGACGCCCGGCTGCAACGCCTGGCCCTGCTCTGCCGCGATGCCGGCCTCCGCGTCACCCTCGAATCGCGCGACCAGCTCACCCGCATGGCACGCACAGACGCCCATCAGGGAGTGCTTGCCCTGGTTCGCGAACGCGCCTTCCTCACCATCGAAGACCTGCTCGCACCCCAGCCCATATCCAACAAAGCAGACAGGAACAGCGAAGTTACCCTGCCCGCGCACCGCTTCTTCCTCGCCCTGGACGGCATCGAGGATCCGCATAACCTGGGCGCTCTGCTCCGCTCCGCCGACGGTGCCGGAGTCGATGGCGTCATCCTGCCCGAGCGCCGCTCCGCCCCAGTCTCCGCAACCGTCGCAAAGACCTCCGCCGGGGCCTCCGAACACGTCCGCATCGCGCGCGTCACCAACCTGGTCCGCTCGCTCGAGCAGATGAAGCAGGCCAACGTCTGGGTGCTCGGCCTTGACGAGCGCGGCACTCCGGACTATATGGACTTCGACTTCCGCACCGACTGCGTCCTCGTCCTCGGACGCGAGGGTGAGGGCCTGCATGACCTGGTCAAAAAGACCTGCGACCACCTCCTCCGCATCCCCATGGCCGGTGCTGTCTCCTCGCTGAACGTCTCGGTCGCCGGCGCGGTCGTCATGTACGAGGCCATGCGCCAGCGCACCCGACCCGCCTTGGCGACACCCAAGCCCGCCATACCCGTAAAACAGCGCAAAGGGCTCGGCTCGTGACCCGCCGCTGTTCGTCTATCGCCATCATCTTGACACTGACCCTGGGGGCCGCACTCGCGTTCGCGCAGCAACCTCCTGCGCCGCAGTCCGCACCAACCGCCGCGCCCGATCAATCGTCCGAACCCGCGCCCCCGCCCGGAAAGGTCCTCTTCTCCCGCGACCTGGACACGCCAGCCGAGCAGAAGCCAGGTGATTCAATAATTCCAGCCGCGTCCACGCCAACGGACTCGCTCACCGACACAGAACGCGGCGCTCTCGCCTTCACCGCCTACGATCTCGACGTCCACATCACCCCTGCTACCGCCGGAATCTCCGTCCGCGCAGGCCTCACCCTGCGCAACGACGGCGCTGCCCCGCTCACCCGCCTCATCCTCCAGATCAGCTCTTCCCTCCACTGGGACGCTCTCTCTCTACGCAGCCTCACCAGTTCCACCACACCCCTCCCATTCATCGCCCACTTCGTCGACACCGATACAGACCACACCGGCAAGATGAGTGAAGCCGTCGCCACCCTCCCGCAACCGCTCGCTCCAGGCGCATCCATCTCTCTCACTACGCTCTACTCCGGCACCATTGCTCCCTCCGCCGAGCGGCTTGAGCGCATCGGTGCTCCCAGCGACCAGGCCCTCCTCGCAGACTGGGACTCCGTCTCTCCTTCACTCACCGCGCTGCGCGGATTTGGCAATGTCCTTTGGTTCCCTGTCTCCGCGCCGCCCGTCTTCCTCGGCGACGGCGCACGTCTCTTCCAGTCTGTGGGTAACTCCCGCCTACGCAACTCTGCCGCCACCGTCCGCCTCCGCCTCGCGGTCGAGTACACCGGCGACCCGCCCGATGCAGCCTTCTTCTGCGGCCGGCGCCTGCCGCTCACCGCCATCAGCGACAACGCCAATCTGCCCGCCGCCGAATCGCCCGGAATCGCCACAGCCCTCTTCGATCCTCAGCCGCTTGGCTTCCGCCCGCTCAGCCTCTTCGTCACCGATCGCCCATCCAGCCTGGCCGGAACGCCTGCCAATCCCGCGCTCATCGCCGCCGTCACCAGCCACTACGACGCGCTGCCCGCCTACGCCGCCGCCGCCGTACTGGTTGAACCGCTGCTCACCGACTGGCTCGGCCCGCAGCCACTCACCTCGCTCAACCTCCTCGACCACTCCGGCCAGCCCTTCGAGGACGACGCACTCCTCGTCCGGCCCATACGTGCCGCCGAACCCGCAACCCTGGCCCCCTCACTCGCCCACTCCCTCACCCACGCCTGGATCCAATCCACTCACCCCTGGATCGACGAGGGCCTGGCCCAGTTCCTCGGTCTGCTCTGGACCGAGCGAACCTCGGGCCGCGCCGCCGCCCTCACCGATTTGCAGGATGCCGCCCGCTCCCTCGCGCTCATCGAACCCGAGACGCCCAGCAACACAGCACAATCCGACAGCATCGCGGGCTCCAGCCTCGCCAACGCCACCGGCGAGGTCTTCTACCGCACCAAGGCCGCGGCCGTCTGGTGGATGCTCCGCTCCATCGTCGGCGACGACGCGCTCAAGCAGGCCCTGCAAACATACCGCCTCGAGGCTAAGCTCGACCGCGATCCCGCCGGCCTGCAACACACACTCGAAACTGCCTCCCACAAAGATCTCAACTGGTTCTTCGACGACTGGGTCTACCGCGACCGCGACCTGCCCGACCTCAGTATCGCCAACGTCACCCCCAGCCCACTCACCTCGCGCGCCGGTCTGCCCGCAGGTTGGATGGTCGCCGTCGAGGTACGCAACGACGGTTACGCCGCAGCCGAAGTCCCCATCACCGTCCGCTCCGCCACAACCTCCGACACCCAACGACTGCGCATTCCTGGCCGGTCCACAGCCTCCACTCGCTTCGTCTTCGCCACCAAACCTGAGCAGGTCGAGGTCAACGACGGCAGCGTCCCAGAGACCCAGTCCAGTATTCACACCCGCCAGTTCGCCCTCCCCGCTCACTAGTGCTGTGGACTGGTGCCCACCCTCCGAATCCCCACAAAACTTCGGTTGCCCATCTTTCGCAGCCTTAGCGCGGAAGGGCGGGAGACCGCAAACCTCTCTGCGAGGCCCTCAAGTTCCAAAATTCAACTAAACCACTCTATATCAATAATTTACATAGAAAAATAGTTGGCATGATAGTTAGCTGCATCCCGTATAATAGAAGTAGTAAAGAGGAGAAGAGATAGAAAACAAGCATTGTCCTGGGACATCGCAACGGCTTTCATAGCCACACCACATCCAATTAGCTTGTTTATTTTCTAACGGATAGCTATTAACCAGTTCGAATCAGTACTTTGCAGGTAAAAACTCGCATCTTATTGTATTCAGATATTTTACAGGGTACCCATCCCCCCGCATCACCGATCCACCGAGGACACACCTTGCCGACTGAAACCATTGCCTCCACCGACCTGAAACAGCTCGCCTCCGATGTTCTCGCACGAGCCCTCAAGGCGGGAGCCACGGACGCCGAGGCTGTCGTCTACGAGGGAGACGAGTTCTCCACTCTCGTCCGTCTCGGCCAGGTCGAGACACTCAAGGAGTCCGGCTCCCGCGCCGTCGGCCTGCGCGTCTTCATCGCCTCCGGGAAAGCCCAACGCACTGCCAGCACTTCGTCTTCTGACTTTTCAGACGAGAGTCTTGAGCGTCTCGTAGACGGTGCCGTCGCACTCGCGCGCATCACCTCTGAAGATCCCTTCGCAGGCCTTCCTGACCCCTCCGAGTTCGGCCAGCACTCCGCCGACGCCCAGCATCTCTACTTCGACGACGTCAACCAGCAGCCTCCCGCCGACCGCATCCGCATCGCGCGCGAGGTCGAAGCCGCTGCCATGGCCTTCGACACTCGCATCCAGAACTCCGGCGGAGGCGACTTCGACACGGCAACCTCGCACAAGATTCACATCAACTCGCGCGGCTTCCTCGGCGAGTACCGTCGCAGCTACTGCGGCTTCTCCGCCCAACCCATCGCCCACGAAGCCGATGGCCGCATGCAGCGCAACTACTGGTACTCCGCCGCTCGCACCACGCGCCTGCTGGAAGATCCCGTTGCCATCGGCCAGGAGGCCGCACGCCGCACCCTGCAACGCCTCGGTGCGCGCCAGGTAAAGACGCAGCAGGCCCCGGTCGTCTTCTCGCCGGAGATCGCCCGCTCCATCATCGGCAACATATTCGACGCCGCCAACGGAGACGCCATCTATCGCCACGCCAGCTTCTTCGCCGGAATGCTGGGCGAGCGCGTCGCAGGAGAAAACGTCACCGCCATCGACGACGGCACCATGGTCTTTACAAAGAACGACAACAACGGGGACCACGAAGGCAACATCCGCACCGGAGGCTTTGGCACCTCACCCTTCGATGGAGAAGGCCTGCCCACACGCCGCACCGTCCTCATCGAGAACGGCATCCTCAAGAGCTACGTCACCAACACCTACACCGCGCGCAAGCTCGGCCTGGCCCACTCCACCGGCAACGCATCGCGCTCACTGGCCGGCAATCCCGGCATCGGCGCGGGCAACTTCTTTTTGGAGCCTGGCACTTTGACGCCAGCCCAGATCATCGCCGACGTAAAGAGCGGCCTCTACGTCACAGAGACCATGGGCTTCGGCGTCAACCTCGTCACCGGGGACTACTCGCAGGGCGCCGCAGGAATGTGGATCGAGAACGGCGAGCTTGCCTACCCCGTCGAAGAGATCACCATCGCCGGCAACCTCAAGGACATGTACCGCAACATCTCCGCCATCGGCAACGACCTCATCTTCCGCACTGCCACCGCCGCGCCCACCCTGCGCATCGAAGGCATGACCATCGCCGGATCGTAGCGCTCAGCTCCGCTGGTTGTCGATGCGTCGGGCAGCCACACAGCTACAATTCTCATGTGGCTGAACCCTTCCACTTCGAGCACTCCCTAGCCTTCTCGCCTGAGAGCGCCGCCGAAATCCTGCGCGCAATCCCCGCGCTGCCCGGAGTCTTCGCCCTGCACGGCCCGCGCAGTGAAGACGAACCCTACCTCACACGAGCCGCAGACCTTCGCCGCCGTATCACTCGCATCCTCGCCCCGCCCGACTCGCAGAGTAAGCGCCTCAACCTGCGCACTCGCGTCGCCCGTATCGACTACACCGTCACCGGCTCCCAGTTTGAGTCGCACCTTACCCTCTACCACGCCTCCGCCGACCTCTTCGGCCTCGTCGAAGCCCGTCGCCGCCTGCGCCTGCACACGCCTTTCTTCCTCCGCTTCACCGCCGAGAACGCCTTCCCCCGCGTCTACTCCACCAACCGTCTCAGCCGCCGCGCTCTCGCCCACACCTACGGACCGTTCCCCTCGCGCGCCGCCGCCGACCGATACTGCGACGCCGTCCTCGACCTCTTCAAGCTCCGCCGCTGCTATGAGGATCTCGCGCCCTATCCCGAACATCCCGGCTGCGTCTACCAGGAGATGAACAAGTGCCTCGCGCCCTGCAATCAGGCCTGCTCGCCTGCAGGCACCGCCGCCTATGCAGCCGAGGCCGCCGCCGTCGAGGCCTTCTTCGCCACGCGCGGCGAATCGCTTCTCACACATCTCACCGCCGAACGCGAGCGCGCCTCCGCCGAGATGGAGTTCGAGCAAGCCGCCCAGCTTCACGCCCAGTTCCTGCGCGTCAAATCCGCCGCCTCACTCGCCGACCCGCTCGTTCAGCCCATCCCCAATCTCCGCGCCGTCATCGTGCAGGCCGCCGCGAACTCTTTGCACTCCGACGACGAACCCGCCGCCGCCATCTTCCTCCTCGCATCTGGCTGCATCACCGGCCCGGCGCGCCACTCCACACTCGGTGTTCGTGCTGTCAAAGATCAGGCCTCTGTCGGCACCTCCCTCTTTGCGCAGCCGCTCATGCTCCAAGCCGTCCCACTCGCCGACGACTCGCAGGCCGCGAAGATTCCTGCGCCGCTCACTCCTACCGAATCGCCCGAGGTCCGCGCTACCACCGTCGTTACCTCACTCGAACAACAAACCTCCGCCCCGACCGACCTCGCCACACACTCCGACCACCTCTCGCTCCTCCGCCGCTGGTACTACCGCCCGGAAAAGCAGCGCGCCGGAGAAGTCTTTTTGCCGAAGGAAGATGGTACATGGCCCATCCGCCGCATCCTCAACGCCGCCGCCCGCATCTCCCTCGGCGAACCGAAGCCTGTCGCTGAGGCCCAGATCCAATCACCGCCAACGCCAGTCGAACCAGTCCACTGATACACTTCCCACAACGCGTCTTTCACCTCGTACCTCGAACCTAGCACCTAGTACCTGGCACCTGACTCCCATGATCGAACTCGCCTTCTCCATACTCGCCTCCGACTTTGCCCACCTCGCCGATGAAGTTGCCGCAGCCGAGCGCGGCGGCGGCACCATCGTCCACGTCGATGTCATGGACGGCCACTTCGTCCCCAACATCACCTTCGGCCCGCCCATGGTCAAGGCGCTGCGTCCCATCACCAAGCTCCCCCTCGACTGCCATCTGATGATCGAGGACCCCGACGCCTACATTCCCGTCTTCGCCAAGGCCGGCGCCAACATGATCTCCGTGCATCAGGAGACATGTCCTAACCTTCACCGCACGCTCCAGCACATCGCGGAACTCAACGTACTGCCCGGCGTCGTCATCAACCCCGCCACGCCGGTCGAGACCCTCATCGAAGTTCTCCCCATGGTGAACTTCGTGCTTGTCATGAGCGTCAATCCCGGCTTTGGCGGGCAACAGTTTCTGCCCCTCGCTGTGGGTAAGATCGGGCATCTCGCCCGGTTGCGCCGCGAGATGGGCCTACACTTCCGCATTGAAGTAGACGGTGGAGTGGCGCACGACACGGTCGCATCCGTGGTTCATGCAGGAGCGGAACTTCTGGTCGCGGGCTCCGCCGTCTTTGAACCCGGTCGAACAGAGCAGAACGCGGTGGAGTTGTTGCGCCTTGCACGTGCCGCGCTCCTGCAGGCGTAGCGCCGCGGCCGGTCGATCTTTTACCGATGTCCCTCGCCAAAATTCCATCCGAGAGCAAAACGGGCCGGGTGCCTGTAGATGGTCAAGAGGTTGTTCCACCGTCGCAGTGGGCTGTTCGTAGCGCACGACTGGCGGCGGGAGGAAGAGGTCGCGCAATCGGCTCAGTCGTGCGCGGCGCATGATGCGGCTGACCGAGGCCGGACTCAAGCCCGTGCGGCACGCGATCTCATAGCCCGGCATGTGCCCACTCGCCATCCCCCCACCCGGCGCGATATAGTCGTCTCGCCATGACGACTCGCATTTTCCGCACACTTCTTCTCGGCGCTATTGCCGCGCTTGCTCTTCTACCCAGCCTCGCCCGCGCGCAGGCTGCGCCGCCGCTTGACCCCGCGCGCAACCTGGTCATCCCGCCGGAATCCACCCACCAGCCGCTGCCGGAGCAGTACATCTGGACGCGCAATGGTCCGCCCGTGGGCCAAGCCGAGGTCCTGCCGCGATTCTTCCGCGCCGCATTCAACCTCACCGCCATGCCGAAGGATGCGACCCTCTATCTCGCGGGCCCGCGCTCCGCCAAAATCTACCTCAACGGCAAGCTGGTCGACCAGTTCGACTCCGACCTCACCGCGCCCGGCCTGGACTTCCGCGTCTTCGCCTCGCAACTCACGGGTCTGCACATCGGTCGCAACGTCCTCGCAATGGAAGTAGTCCGCGGCAAGGGAGGAAGCAAGTCCACCACGGTTCCCAGCACCATCCAGATCGCCAACGGTAAGGTCGTCGTCGCCAAGATTCTGCCCGCCGCGCCCTGGGTGCCCACCGATTCGCCCGCGCTGCTGCTATCCGACACATCATGGAAGGCCACGCTCTCCGCCTCCGGAGACTGGCAGAACCCAGCCTTCAACGACTCCGCATGGCCCGCGGTCGCCAGTCTCGGCCCCATCGAGACAGACATCAACCTGCGCCAGTGGAACACCGACGCCGGAATGTATAACTGGCCGGGCTACCAGGGTGTATCGCCCTTCCTGCGACAGACTCCGCTGCCCGCCGTCGCCGTCACCCACGTCTTCAGTGGGCGCAGCATCATCACCGGCTCTGACGCGCTGACCAAACCCGGCTCATCCCCGCTCACCGTCCATCTCGCGTCACCGAATCTGCCGCAGCAGGAGGCGCCCAGCCTGGTTCTCGACTTCGGACGCGAAACGGTGGGCCGCTTGCAACTCGTCTCCACCTCGGCCACGCCGGCCATAGTCGCCATCGAGTACGGAGAGTCGGAGAACGAGCTGCTGGACCATCCCTATCTTGGTACGGATCTGCTCACGCTGCCCGCCAACGCTACGGCCTATGGGCCCAAGTCGGCCTTCCGCTATGCGCGAGTGCGCTTTCTATCCACATCGGGGCCTATCCAAATCGGCTCTATCCAGCTCGACGCCATCTTCTATCCTGTCAGCTACAGCGGCAGCTTTGAGTCCTCCGACCCGCTGCTCAACAAGATCTGGGAGACCGGTGTGTACACCGCGCACCTCTGCATGCAGGACGATATTTGGGACGCACCCAAGCGCGACCGCGGACGCTGGGCAGGCGATCTGGACGTCTCTGGCCGCGTTATCGACAACGTCTTCGCCGACCGCTTCCTGATGGAAGACACGCTCACGCGCCTGCTGGACGACCGCGCCCCCGGCCACCACGTCAACTCCATCCCCGGCTACTCCGCGCTGTGGATCTCCGCGCTCGACCAGTACTACCTGCATACCGGTTCGCTGGATTACCTGAAGAGCGTGCATCAGCGCCTGCTCGACCTGCTCGCCACTATGGACACCGAGATGGACGCCGACCACCTCTTCGCCGATAAGTCCAAGGACTGGCCCTTCGTCGACTGGACCGCCGACCTCTCCGCCGACACGCCCGAGGCCCGCCGCGGCACCCAGTTCGAGTACATCCTCGCCTTCCACGACGCCGCCTTCCTGCTGCGAGAGCTGGGCGACACCGCCGCAGCCGCGCAACGCGACCAAGCCGCTGCGCAGCTCACCGCCGCAGCCCAATCCCATCTGCTAGATCCAGCTACGGGTACATTCGGCAGCCGATGGCAGGTCAACAGCATGGCCATCCTTTCCGGAGCAGCCACGCCCACTCAGGTTCCGGTCATCTGGTCCACAGTGCTCTCCCAAACAGCCAACGCCAGCTTCCGCGAGCCTCCCATCACGCCCTTTTACAATGCTTATGTCCTATCCGCAATGGCCGCCACAGGCCACCGCGCGGAGGCGCTCGAGTGGATTCGCAAGTATTGGGGAGGCATGATCCACGAAGGCGCAACCAGCTTCTGGGAGGCCTACGACACACACTGGCCCACCGGCAACGCGCACGTCTCGCTACAGGCCGATGGCTCCACCGGCTACTTCGTCTCGCTGGCGCACGGATGGTCGTCCGGGCCAACCTCGTGGCTGATGGAGGAGGTTCTCGGTATTCATTCCACGGCCGCCGGATTCCGCACCGCAACCCTGCGCCCCGACCTTGCGGGCCTTGCCTGGGCACGCGGCACGGAGCCCACTCCCCACGGCCTCATCGTCATCGACCTCAAACCCGCGCAGACCACCGTCACTCTTCCCGCCGGCATCGAGCTCTCCGTCCTGGTTCCCATCTCCCCGGGACACAGTTCTATCCTACTCAACGGAAAATCGGTCACGCCTGGCCCACTCAGTGAGGACAGTATGCGTGCTACCGTCGTGCTCAGCCTGCCGGGAACCTATACGCTCGAAGTCCAATGATTGCCGTGTACCCTATGCGCGACGGAGGGCGGCGCATGGTCCAAAGAAGAACGGCACTCCACGGTATAATGGACTAGGTGTTCTATGGATAAGACCTTTCGCAAATTCGCATCCTTTGAAGAAATGAAGGACGAGGAATATCGCTACTGGCAAAGCCTGACACCCGCCGAGCGCTTCGCGGCTGGCCATCAGATGAGCGTGGAGGGGTACCGAGCCTATGGCTATTCCGCCGATGGAGCAGAACTTAAGAGAGTTGCTGCTCGCATTGAACAGGCACCGCGTTAGGTATGTTGTCATCGGCGGCTATGCCGTTTTCGTCCATGCGCAGCCGCGTATGACCAAAGATCTGGACGTCTTTATAGAGTCCACTCAAGAGAACGCTATCGCAACCTACAATGCACTCGCAGAGTTCGGTGCTCCGCTTGCTGATTTCTCTGTCGAAGATTTCCATACTCCAACAGTCTGCGCGAGATTCGGCAATCCACCCTACTGTTTCGATATATTGCAACAGATTGCCGGTGTCGATTTCGCAACCGTATATCAGAATGGCGAAGAGTTACTCATCGACGGCGATATCCCCGCGCGCTATATCTCTGCTGAAGATCTCATTACCAACAAACTCGCTTCGGGTAGACCCCAGGACCTCGCTGACGCGGCTGCAGTGCGTCAGGCTCAAGCCGCAAAGTTGAAACCGCAGTAACTCTCCCTAGGCTGGCTTGCCCTTCAGAATCTCCAGCGCCTTGGTCAACTGCTCGTCTATATGCACGCCGGACTTCTTCACCGCGGGTGCCGGCGCCGCTGTCGGCGGAGCCACTCCTTGGTCCATGCTTGCGCTCTCGTCCAGACCAGAGGCCACCAGTACATCTGGGGTCACGCCATCATCCTGCAGTTTCTTGCCCGAAGGCGACTCATACTTCGCCACAGACAGGATCAACGCCGCGCCATCCGCCAGCTCGAAGGTCTTCTGCTGCGTGCCTTCGCCAAAGGTCCTCTCGCCCACCAGCTCGGCGCGTTTATTGTCCAGCAGCGCCGCGGCCACCAGCTCCGCCGGCCCCGCCGTTCCGCGATTCACCAGCACTACCACCGGTGCCGTCGCCTGGATCGTCTTCGCCGGATCGGCCGCAAACATCTGCTTAGGGAACTTCTGTCCCTCCAGCGTTGCAATGGTTCCGCTCTTCAGCAGCACATTGGCCAGCCGAACTGCCTCCGTCATATCGCCCGCAGCCACATCGCGCAGGTCCAGCAGCACCTTTTTGTTACCTGCCTTCTGCATTCCCTTGATTTTCGTCTCCACCTCGGAAACGTGGTCGTGATCCAGAATCTCGGGCTTCAGATAGAGGATCGTTGCGTCTTCGTACAGCGCCTCTCCCACCGGAGGTACGGTCTGCAAACTGCGTGTCATCGTAATCTTGTCCGGCTCGGCGCGGCTCGACCGAACCACCCCAACCGACAACGTGCTGCCCGGTGTACCCTCCAGCATCAACCGGATCATGGCCAGCGAGATGTCCTGCGTGTCTTTGCCTTCGATCGCCTCCAGGATGTCGCCATCCACAAGCCCGGCCTTGTCCGCCGCGCTTCCAGGAACCACCGACACCACGGTCGCGTATCCATAGCGCTTGGAGATATTGATCCCCACCTGCGCCATGCCGCCCTTGTCCGCCTTATAGCTCTTGTAGTCCTCCGGAGTCAGGTAGCTGGAATCCGCGTCCAGCGACTCCAGCAGCCCGCGCAGCGCGCCATTGGTCACCGCTGGAATGCTCGGATCGGTCACATAGTCTGTCTGGATGTGGCGCAGCACCTCGCTGTACACATCGATCTGGCGATACGCGCCATCCTGTCCCGGCGCGGCAGCGCTCACGCTCCTGGAGTTCACACCCAGGAATACAGCCAGCACCAGGACAACCGACACTGCGAGCAACAGAATCTTCGAAAGCTTAGGCATAAGTCGCAGCATCTCCACCGGTCTGGTCTCCAGCACAGGCCCCGGTCCTCCGGCACCCATCAGGATTAGACGCATCCCGATGGCAAGCCGATAGAAAAATCATATACCGCCCGTGCATCCGCCGCGAATCGGACTCCTCCATACATACCGATTCTTAACGGCATGTACGGTACCCTTAATAACTATGTACAACCGTGTCGATCCAGACCATAGAGCAGTCCCCGTCCTTCTGGGAGTTGTTACCATGGCCTGCGTTGCGCTGCTGCTCGCCAGCGATCTCTTCCCAACGCTTCTTCCTGTCAGCGCTCATGGCTTAGTCGAGGCTACTCCCCTTGCCCTCATCGCGCTTGTGTATCTGCTGTACCAGAGCGTGCATCGGCCTCCAGCCAGAGAGTGGCTCAAGGCCATCCTGCTGGCCGCCGCATTTCTCTTCTGGTCGGCCAACCAGTTCTGGCCAAACCCCCATCAGGCCACAGTCTTCAACGATCTCGCTATCGCTCTCTTCGTCCTCGATGTCTTTCTGGTCATCATCGGCTGGCCCGCTGCCTCGCCCGATGAGTCCTTCGCGGAAACCTACGCCAACCCGCAATCTCCGCCAACCCATCACGATCCGGCAAAATGAATTCTTTGACCGGAAGCCCTCCCAGCACTCGCGCTTAGACGGCGCTGTGGAGGCTGCTGAAAACGCCTTTCCAGATTAGCGTGGGGGTTTGACCCCACGAATTATCGGCCTCAAATGACTGTGTCTTGAGAGCGTGCTGAGAAACGCTGTTTCGTTAAGGGCACGGCTTCAGCCGTGCCGTAAATGTTGCAAAATCAATGCGGCTTTAGCCGCGTGAGGGCAGATTTAATACGACGCGTTGACTTTTCCGCAACCGTCTCACAACCAAAATGTCTGCTCATCGATTGGAACGGATTGTGTGGTGGCGGTGAGTGGAATCGAACCACTGACCTCGGCGTTATGAGTGCCGCGCTCTAACCATCTGAGCTACACCGCCAGGTGTAGAAAGGGGCTGCAAAAGGGCAGGAATCGCGCCCGAGCCCCATCTGCGGGACTCAAAAGCACAACTTAGCTATGATACTGGAAACGGCAACGCGCGTGAAGCGGACCGCATGCTGATCTAGTCGCATGGCCCGTGTTTCCGCGCATGCCACACCACCCGATGACCACACCCCTACGCACACTCGGCGTCATTCCTGCTCGCCTCGCCTCCACCCGCCTTCCGCGCAAGGTGCTGCGTGAGATTGCCGGCAAGCCGCTGCTGGCCTGGGTGGTGGAAGCCGCGCGCGCCTGCCCACAACTCGACCAGGTGCTGGTCGCCGCTGATTCGGATGAAGTTGCGGAGCTGTGTCACCGGCTGGGCTTTCCCGTCCAGCTCACTTCGCCTGAGCTTCCCAGCGGCACAGACCGCATCCATGCCGTCGCCCAACTCAATGACGCCGATGTCTACGTCAACATCCAGGGCGACGAGCCGCTGCTGCGCCCGGAACACATCGCCGCGCTTCTGCGTCCGTTTGCGCAACCGCAAGTCGACATCACCACTCTCAAAGTTATCTGTACGCCGGAGAACATCGCCAACCCAAATGCTGTCAAGGTGGTCACCGACGACGACGGTCTCGCGCTCTACTTCTCTCGCGCAGCCATCCCCTTCCACCGTGACGCCGCCGATCCCGTGCCGCAGTACTGGAAGCACATCGGCCTGTATGCCTACCGCAAGTCCGCGCTCAATCGCTTTCCCACGCTGCCCACCAGCGCCTTGGAACGCGCCGAGCGCCTGGAGCAGCTCCGCTTCCTGGAAAACGGCCTGCACATTTACGTTGAAGCTACCGAGCACGACACCATCGGCGTAGACACGGAAGCCGATCTGCGCCTCGTCGAAGCCCGCCTCCGCGCTCTATAGATGCTCCTGCATGATCTCCGCTAGAACTTCGCGGCCTGGACGCACGCGGCTCTCCGCCAGCGTGGCCAGCGGCTCATCCACCATATTCAGCATCGTGGTGAAGTCCGTCTGCTTCGTATCGACGTAGAAGACTCCGGTCATCACCTCGCCCTTCGCGTGCGATTCCATCAGCATCTTCATCGCCAGCACCTTGTCGGTGGGCGCGTAGTCTTCATGGATCTTGCGCAGCCGCATGTGCGACCCGTCATGCAGCGGAACGTCCACCGTGGTGTCGTGGTCATAGTCCACTTCGATGTCCTCGAAGTGCGGCACCAGTCCCACTTCGCCGACGATGTCGTCGTGCTCCTGCATGTATTTGTAGCTCTTGGTCGATCCTTCGTGATCGTTGAAAGTGACGCACGGAGAGATGATGTCCAGCAGTACAGTGCCCTGGTGCGCGATCGCCGCTTTTAACATTGCCGCCAACTGCTTCTTGTCGCCGGAGAAGGAGCGGCCCACAAACGTGGCGCCAATCTGTATGGCCAGCGCGCAGATGTCGATGGCGGGCAGTTCGTTGACCACGCCGTTCTTCAGTTTCGAGCCAATATCGGCGGTAGCGGAAAACTGGCCCTTGGTCAGCCCGTAGACGCCGTTGTCCTCCACAATATAAATCATCGGCACATTGCGTCGCAGCAGGTGGATGAACTGGCCCATGCCGATCGACGCCGTATCGCCATCGCCGCTCAGGCCGATCGATCGCATCGTCTTGTTGGCCAGCAGCGCCCCCGTAGCCACCGAGGGCATGCGGCCGTGAACGGAGTTGAAGCTGAAGGAGCGCGACATAAAATACGCCGGCGATTTGGACGAGCAGCCGATGCCGCTCATCTTCATCACTCGCTCCGGATGGATGCCCATCTCGTAAAAGGCCTCCGTAATGCGCTCGGAGACGGCGTTGTGTCCGCAGCCGGCACACAGCGTCGTCTTGCCGCCGCGGTAGTCCAGAATCGCAAGTCCGATGCGGTTGGTCTTGGCCGGCTTGGCTGTGACAGGAGCGGTTGTTTCAGGGGTGGTCAGTGCTGGCGTGGTCGACATAATGGCTAGCGTGCTCCTTCTTGGGCGGCAATGGCATTGGTAACGCTTTGTGCGTCGATGGGTAGTCCGTTGAAGTGCAGAACCGAGTGCAACTTGACGGCATCCGCAGGATCGAGATGCGTCTTCAACAGGCCCAGCATCTGCGCATCCCGGTTCTGCTCCACCACATAGATGCGTTCATGGCTGGCGACAAAGTCCGCTACTTCCTGGGTAAATGGGAAGGCGCGGATGCGCATGTAGTCGGTTGCCAGACCGGACTCGCGCTCCAGTTGGTCGCGACTTTCGATCACCGCCCAGTGGCTGGTGCCGAACGCGATGAGTCCCACCTTCTGTCCACCTTTGCCTTCCAGAATTGGCTTGGGCACCAGCGTCTTCGCGGTCTCGAACTTGCGCGACAGGCGCAGCATGTTGTTCTCGTAATCCTCCGGACGCTCCGAGTACAGCGCTTTTTCGTTGTGGCCGGAGCCGCGTGTGAAGTACGCCGCTAAGGGATGGTCCGTCCCCGGCAGAGTGCGGTATCCGATGCCGTCGCCGTCCACATCCTTATAACGAGCGAACCCGCCCAGTTCTTCCAGTTGCTTCGCGTTCAGTACTTTACCGCGATTGAGCGGCTTCTCCGGATACTCGAAGGGTTCCGACATCCAGTTATTCATGCCCAGATCAAGGTCGCTCAGCAGGAAGACCGGAGTCTGCAACTGCTCCGCCAGATCGAAAGCCTCCATGCCCATCTCGTAGCACTCCTTCACCGACCCGGGAAGCAGCATGACGTGCTTTGTATCGCCATGCGAGAGGCCCGCGATAAAGCTCAGATCGGCCTGCGAGGTACGCGTCGGCAGGCCGGTGGATGGCCCCGTGCGCTGCACATCGACGATGACGCCGGGGATCTCCACGAAGTAACCCAGGCCGGCAAACTCCGTCATCAACGACAGGCCTGGGCCGGAGGTGGCCGTCATGGAGCGCGCGCCTGCCCATCCCGCGCCCAGAACCATGCCGATAGCGGCCAGTTCATCCTCGGCCTGCACCACCGCAAAGCTCGACTTGCCATCCTTCTCCACGCGGTACTGCTTCAAATAGTCGATCAGGTCTTCCACCACCGACGTAGAAGGAGTAATGGGGTACCAGGCCACCACTGTGACGCCGGCAAACAGCGCGCCAAGAGCAGTCGCCGAGTTGCCGTCGATCAGGATCTTGCCCTGCGTGGCATTCATTGGCTCGATCGAGTAGGGGTCCTTCTTGGCCAGCGTGGCTGCGGCGTACTCGTAGCCCGCGCGCACCGCGTTCATGTTCAGCTCCGCCGCCTTCACCTTCTTGGCAAACTGCTGGCGGACCGTGGCCTCCAGTATCTTCATGTCGATGGAGAGCATCTGTGCCGCTACCCCCACATACACCATGTTCTTCACCAGCTTGCGTATCTTCGGCTCCGCGCCGGTGGCGGCGGTAAGGCGGTCAAAGGGCACGGAGTAGAAAGTCACATCCGTGCGCAACTCATCCAGCTTCAATGGCTCATCGAAGATCACCACCGCGCCTGCAGGCAGCGACATCACGTCCTCCTGCGCGCGCTCCGGGTTCATGGCGATCAGGATGTCAGTCTCGTGCTTGCGCGCGATCCAGCCGTGCTTGCTCACGCGGATCGTGAACCATGTGGGAAGCCCCGCAATGTTGGACGGGAACAGGCTCTTGCCGGAGACTGGCACCCCCATATGAAAGATGCTGCGCAGCAGTATGGAATTGGCCGATTGCGATCCGGAGCCGTTTACGGTTGCTATCTGGATGGAAAAATTGTTGACGGTCCGAGGTGCGCCGCTCGTAAGCTCCGAGGTCGGCTGGCCCTGTGCCACAAGGTCGCTGGTTATCATTTAAGAATGCATCCCTCTCATGTGTAATTACTCTTATCGTAGACGGAAGAAGACGGTTAAAAGACCGCCGCGCTCGTGTCCGGTAGTGCTCCCATTCTCGCGTTCACACTGCGGTCGCAGGCCACCCCTTGCTCGGAGTACGTCTTCTCTCCCACTTTAGATTGTATTCCTCTCAGCCCCCCGGAAGATACGACAGAAGATGCAGCCGGCTTCATGCGGAGCCTGTACAATTCCTGTGGTTGCAGAGCAAGAAATTGAGCGGGGTAGACATATGCCGGATCCGATTGACTTTCCGCAGGGACGTCTGGAATCCAGGGGGGCGAGCGATCCGCGGCTGCGGCGCAGGATGATTGTCATACTGGTACTTGTCGCCGCAATCTTCTTCGGCACCAAGACCGCACTATCCTACTGGGTAGACCTGCTTTGGTTCCGCTCGCTCGGATACGAAGACGTCTTCTGGACCTCCTGGCGGCTGCAATGGGGCATCTTCGCGTTCTTCTCAGTCGTAACCTTTGCCATCCTGTATAGCGCGTTTTCCGCGCTCAAGCGCGCCAGCCAGGCCAGCCTGCCCAGCGCTCGACAGATCATCTTAGGCGGGCAACCCGTCAATCTATCCATCGAGCCAGTGCTGCGCATCGTCGGCCTCGTCGGCTCACTGGTAGTTGCCGCCATCACCGGCACCGCAATGATGCAGGAGTGGCCCACCCTGGCTCTCTTCTGGTACGCGCCGCACGCCAGCGGCAGCGTCGTCGATCCTATCTTCGGACGTCCACTCAACTTCTTCCTCTTTGCCTTGCCGGCCTGGCAACTCATCCTGGGATGGCTGCTTACCCTCTCTGTCATTGTGTGCGTCGTCGCACTGGTCCTTATCGCCATCGCCGGCGGATTCAGCCTGCTCAACAGGCACACCGGCGGCCATTCCGAAATGCCCTGGCGCGGACTATCCATCAGTGTCGCCTTCCTGCTTCTGGTAGTCGCGATGAACGTCTACATTAGCCGCTTCCAGAGCCTGCTGGACCATCACACCATCTTCGAGGGCGTCAATTACACCGACGCCCATGTCACTCTGACTGGCCTGCTGGTCGTCTGCGCGGCCCTGCTTCTGGGTGCCGGGATCGCACTGCTGAACGCGCTGCGCGGCACACGAGCGAAACTCCTGATCGTCTCCGTGGTTCCCGCCGCGCTTTGCTATCTCGTGCTCAGCCTTGTGGGCTGGTACGTCAGCAACTTCATCGTCAAGCCCAACGAACTCGTGCGCGAGACGCCGTACATGGTCAACAACATCAAGATGACGCAGCAGGCATATGGGCTGGACCAGTTCACCCAGCGCGAGTTTCCCGCCGAGACCACGGTCGATGCCGCCGACCCGGCCAACAACCAGCCCACCCTGCAGAACATCCGCCTGTGGGACTGGCACGCCTTGCAGGACACCCTGCGCCAGGAGCAGGAGATTCGCACCTACTATGACTTTCCCGATGTCGATATCGATCGTTACAACATCGACGGCAACATGCGCGAGGTGATGCTGGCGGCGCGCGAACTGAACGTGGAGAAGCTGCCCGAGAGCAGCCGCAACTGGATCAACGAGAAGCTCGTATACACCCACGGCTATGGCGTCACTATGAACCCCGTCAACGGCTTCACGCCGGAGGGGCTGCCCACCCTGATGCTCAGCAATATGCCCGTCCAAAGCACGGTGAAGGGCCTGAACATAACCCGGCCCGAAATCTACTTCGGCGAGATGACCGACAACGATGTCTATGTCAAGACGCGCCAGCAGGAGTTCGACTTCCCCCAGGGCCAGACCAACAGCGTCACCTCCTATCAGGGAACCGGCGGCATCGAGCTGGGCGGATTTCTGCGTCGCGTACTGCTAGCCTTCGAGCGCGACGACCTGGACAAGCTGCCCTTCAGCGACGATGTCAACACCCAAAGCCGCCTGCTGATGCGGCGCAACATCCGTGAGCGCGTAGCCACACTGGCGCCCTTCCTCACCTTCGAACAGGACCCCTACATCGTGGTCGGCGACGACGGCCGCCTCTCCTGGGTGATGGATGCCTTCACCACCTCCGACAGCTATCCCTACTCCAGGCACTACGACCTCGACGACACCACCATCAACTACATGCGCAACAGCGTCAAAGTGGTCATCGACGCTTATAACGGCACCACCACCTTCTACGTCTTCGACAACAACGATCCGGTGCTCGCAGCCTACCGCAGCATCTTCCCCTGCCTCTTCCAGGAAGCGTCCATGATGCCCGCGGACCTGCGCAAACACGTGCGCTATCCGGAAAAATTATTCAAGAAACAGGCGGAGGTATATGGCCTCTACCACATGACGGATCCGGCGGTCTTCTTCAACCGCGAGGACCTGTGGACCGTGGCCACGGAATCGACTGGCCAGAGCAGTGACGGGCAGCAGCCCACCCCGATGCAGCCCAACTTCGTCCTGATGAAGCTGCCCGAAGAGAAGGACGTAGAGTTCGTGGAGATACTTCCCTTTACCCCGGCCAACCGCAACAACCTGATCGGATGGATAGCCGGCCGCTCGGACGGCGCAAACTACGGCACGTCGGTGGTCTACGACTTTCCCAAGACCAAGCTGGTGGACGGCCCGCAGCAGATCGAGGCCCGCATCGACCAGAACGCGCAGCTCTCCGGCCAGTTGACCCTGTGGAACCAGCAGGGCTCGCATGTGGTGCGAGGTAGCCTGCTCGTTATTCCCTCGGGCAAGGCGCTTCTCTACGCCGAGCCAATCTTCCTGCAAGCCCAGACCAGCGCCATGCCGGAGCTGCGCCTGGTTGTCCTCGCGTTGCAGGATCGCCTGGCCTATGGGCCAACCTTTGAGTCGGCCCTGGCTTCGCTCTTCGGCGGAGAGACCTCGTCGCTCAGCTCCAGCGAATCCGCGCAAGCCGCCCCGCATGCTGCATCTGCATCGCAACCAGCGCCGAAAGTTGCGACCGACCTCAACGGGCTCATCCAGGAGGCAGGCAAGGACTTCGCCGATTACCAGCGCCTCACTGCGGAGGGCAAGTCAGGCGAGGCGGGCCAGAAGCTCGATCAACTGAAGCACGTCCTCGATCAACTG
The DNA here is from genome assembly GCA_903932155.1 of uncultured Granulicella sp. GTDB lineage: Bacteria > Acidobacteriota > Terriglobia > Terriglobales > Acidobacteriaceae > Edaphobacter. The sequence goes on from CAIZFH010000104.1 coordinate 27,085, forward strand.
AACGCGCAGAAAAAGTAGGCGGCGGCTACGCGCACCAGATCTTCCGCGAACGGCTCTTGGAATAGGAATATCGGTTTGTAATTATCCCCTGGTGTATACTCATCCCATGATTTCCCGCCCCACCACCGTTGAGGCCATGGCCATGTGTATGTGCCTGTGTTGCCCAACCGTGGGTGTGTGCGGAAACAGTCTGATGCGCTAGTCGCAGACAAGATCGGCTTCCAAACGGCTCACGGTCCTCAAGGGACAGTGGGCCGTTTTCATTGTTCCAGGGATTGTTCTTCCAACAATCAACGTAAAATAACCAACGGGCAAAGGAGTAGGAAATGTCAGAGGAAAACGCAGCACCCAAACAGCATCTTGCCACGCTTGCAGTTCACGCCGGACAGGTAGTCGATCCCGCAACCAACGCGCGCGCCGTCCCCATCTACCAGACCACCTCGTACGTCTTCAACGATTCGGACCACGCGGCGCGGCTCTTCGGACTGAAGGAGTTCGGCAACATCTACACCCGCCTCATGAACCCCACCACCGATGTCTTCGAGAAGCGCATCGCTGCGTTGGAGGGCGGCGTGGCTGCACTCGCCACTGCATCCGGCCAGGCCGCCGAGACGCTCACCATCCAGACCCTGGCCAGCGCGGGCGAGGAGATCGTCTCCACCACTTCGCTCTACGGCGGCACCTACAACCTCTTCCACTACACGCTGCCTAGGCAGGGAATCACCGTCCGCTTTGTCGACGCCGACGACTTCGCCGGCCTGCGCGCCGCCATCAACCCCAAAACCCGCGCGCTCTATACAGAGACGCTGGGCAATCCCAAGCTGGACGTCGTCGACATTGAAAAACTAGCCGCCATCGCCCACGAACACAAGCTACCGCTGATCGTCGACAACACCTCCGCCTCGCCCGCTCTGGTGCGGCCCATCGAGTGGGGAGCCGACATCGTCATCAACTCCGCAACCAAATTCATCGGTGGCCACGGAACCACCCTCGGCGGCGTCATCGTCGATGCCGGCAAGTTCGACTGGAAGGCCTCCGGTCGCTTCAAGGAGTTCGTCGAGCCCGATCCCTCCTATCACGGCCTCTCCTATGTCGAGGCCTTCGGTCCGCTCTCCTTCATCCTCAAAGCCCGCGTGCAGGGCCTGCGCGATACCGGCGCAGCGCTGTCGCCGTTCAGCTCCTTCCTCCTGCTGCAGGGCGTGGAGACGCTCCACCTCCGCATGGAGCGCCACTCGCAGAATGCGTTGGCCGTGGCCAGGCATCTTGAGTCGCACCCAGGCGTCGAGTGGGTCAACTATCCCGGTCTTACCTCCAGCAAGTACTACGCCCGCGCGCAGAAGTACCTGCCCGACGGCAAGGGCGCGCTGGTCACCTTCGGCATCAAGGGAGGCTCCAGCGGCAGCGCATTCGAGGCGGGCAAGAAGCTCATCGACTCCGTGAAGCTCTTCTCCCACCTCGCCAACATCGGCGACTCCAAATCGCTGATCATTCATCCCGCATCCACCACCCACGCACAACTCACCGTGCCGGAGCAGGCAGAGACCGGCGTAACACCCGAACTCGTCCGCCTCTCCGTCGGCACAGAGGACATTCGCGATCTCCTTGCCGATCTCGACCAGGCAATCGCCGCCGCCAACGGAACCGCTAAGTAGCCCAGCCAAGCACAACCTTGGCGCGGCGAGACCCATCCTCCGCGCCACAACTCGCCCCCTCGAACCGAGTACCTTGTACCTAGACAATGACCGAAGAAGATCCAATCCCAATACCAACCCCCGCCTTCGAGGGAGACTTCGTCCTCAACGAAGTTCTCTCCCTCGAGAGCGGCGAGCTCCTCGTCAACCCCACGCTGCACTACGCCGTCTACGGCCAACTCAACGCAGCGCGAGACAACGCGGTACTGGTCTGTCACGCTCTCTCCGGCTCCGCGCAGGTCGGTGCCTGGTGGCCGCAGCTCTTCCTCCCCGGCGACCTCGGCCTGCTCGATCTCACCCGCGACTGCGTAATCGGCATCAACATCTTCGGCTCCTGTTACGGCTCCACCGGCCCCGGCTCCATCGACCCCAGCACAGGCAAGCTCTACGGCCCCACCTTCCCCCTCATCAGCATCCGCGACATCGTCAACGCCCAGGTCAAGCTCATAGACCATCTCGGCATCCCCAAGCTCAAATTAGCCATCGGGGCCTCCATCGGCGGCATGCAGGTCCTCGAGTGGGCCATCCTCTTCCCCGATCGCGTCGCCCGCGTCATCGCCATCGGCGTCGCCCCGCTCGGTGCCATGGGCCTCGGCCTCAACCACCTCCAGCGTCAGGCCATCATGCTCGATCCCGCATGGAAGGGCGGCTACTACCAGCCCGGCCACGGCCCCAAGGGAGGCCTCGCCCTCGCCCGTGCACTCGGCATGGTCAGCTACAAATCGGTTCCGCTCTTAGAAGAGCGCTTCGCCCGCAAGCCCAACCGCTACGGCGACGAGAACCCCTATCTCTCCACCACCGCCGGGCAGAACGGCCGCTTCGACGTCGCCGGCTACCTCGACTACCAGGGCGAGAGCTTCATCACCCGCTTCGACCCCAACTCCTACATCTCCATCACCCGCACCATGGACATCTTCGATCCCGTCCGCGCCCACGAGACGCCCTACATCGCCTACGCGCGCATCACCGCGCACCTCACCCTGGTCGGCATCTCCACCGACTGGCTCTTCCCGCCCGAAGACGTCCGCTCGCTGGCCGCCATCATCCAGGCCGCGGGCACCCGCTGCGACTACCGCGAGATGGCCTCCAACCACGGCCACGACGCCTTCCTCGCCGAACCCGACACCCTAGTCCGCATCCTCACCCCCGTCTTCGACTAGATGAGGGCATAATATGTTCGACCACCCTAAAAGCTCGGGTGCCCCATGTCTCGCATCTGAGACATGGGATGAACCACCACAAATCTGGGTGCCCCATCCAAGCTTCGCTTGGGTGGGTGAAGATCGTCATTCTGAGCGAAGCGAAGAATCCCCGCATTATGTTCGCAGCGCGTATGCGATCAGGGTTTCGCCGTGCAGACCATGTGCGGCGTTGAAGGCCTGGTTGCTGGCCTCTTCGAGCGTGGGGAGGGTGGGCTCCAGCTCGCACGCGACGATCTCATCGGTCGTGGCGTGGATGTAGCACAGCTCGCAGGTGGCCAGGTTTCCCTCTTCGGTTCGCATGGGTGGGCCAAACGTCCGGCACAGGATGGGGCGCGATTCGTAGAGGTCGCAGGTGCCGTGGTCGAGGTCAAGCACCGGACACGGCTCGTCGTTGGCGAACTCCTCGAATAGGATTGCGGCTTCGTAGTCTTCGCCGAGAATGCCGGTGGCGCGATCACCGGGAAACCACGGATCGAGCCGCGCCAGCGACTCGGCGACGCGTGAGTGCAGGCGTGCGGCTCTTTGCGGATCAGTCAGTTCCAGCGATGCAAGCCCCGCGCGTAGCCGCGCAGCATCTTCCTGCGCGATGGGGAAGACGCCAATGCAGCACTGCGAGCAGCCAGGTTTGCAGACCAGGTGCTTCCCGCCGCGTTCGTACGCGTCGGCCACAGCAGCGTCGACGATCTGGATGAGGTCGGGCATTCCGTTTCCATCGGAGGGTCGCGCTTCACGCGATGCCCACTCATGGACGGGGGCATACAGCCATCATAGCCATTCCCTTCCATTGAAAGGCGTCTGTCTTGCTCTGCTGGGTGCCTTATTCATCGCGACTTCATCGCCGCAGGGCGGCCTAGCTACCAGACATGGGCTTAGCGTGGGATAATTTGCCGCGTACTGTCTCACAAAGGGTCCGTTGCGCAACACGCCGCCGTTGTATTGCTTTCCTTTCGCGAGACCCCGTGATTGCGGATTACCCAAAATTCGACTACGATCGCCGTCATGAAACGCGCCATGCCGCTTCTACCGCTTTTATTACTTGCGCTCGCAGCTTTCGCGCAAACCGGCAAGCAGCCCAAATCGCTCACCAACGCCGATGCGGCAACATCGCAGCAGGACGCCACTGACTTTGTGCGAGACCTCCGTGGCGCAAAGACGCAGCAGTTCGGACCCCAGTTCGGCTTGGCAGCCAATACCTTTCCCGTGACGGGTGCCGCGGGTAAAACGGTACGCTTCAGCGCCTGGATCAAGACCGAGAATGTTCGTGATGGCTATGCCGGCCTATGGTGGCGCGTCGACGGCCCGGGCGAGGGCAGCAACCGTCCCGTATTGGCTTTTGATAACTCCCAGGCGCGGTTCATCGATGGCAAGCCGGACACGGGCAATGGCACAGTCCGCGGCGCAACTGGTACCACACCATGGACCCACTACGAGTTCGAGCTACCCATCGGCAAGACCGCTTCCAATATCAATTTCGGAGTGCTCCTGACAGGTGCCGGAACTGCCTGGGTCGATGCGATGAAGGTCGAATTCGATGGTGAACCGTACAGCAACCCGCAGGTCGATTTCGACTTCGAATCCCCCACGGCGAAGGGATTCCTCTTCGGCTGCGGCTCCGCCTCCGTCATCTGCACTGGCTACAAATACAAAGTCGGCATCGACAACACAGTTTCCTACTCCGGCCACCAGAGCCTCAAAATGCAGTTCGTCGGAGATGGGGCAACCCAGAAGTAGTCTTGTCTTGGTCGGTGCTTCTATCCGTGGCAATCCCTGTTAAGTTTTTTCCCCCAAAAAACCTTAGAAAAATCGCGTGTCAAGCCCCTCGTCGCCCCAAAATCCCAATAACCCACACCGCCGGGTGCCCCACATCTCGCTTCTGAGATGTGGGTTCAGCCCCAACCCACCGCGTGC
>CAIZFH010000105.1 GCA_903932155.1 uncultured Granulicella sp.
ACTGGAAACCTTGCGTCTGCCGGATGGCACATTCCAACCTTGGCGGAGATCCAGGAACAGTTGTTCCACGACCCCGCAAGGTACATGTTCACCGCCGTCGGGGGATCGTTCAAGGAGACAGGTCTTTCACACTGGCCTTCCGATAACGCCGACGCCACAAATGCTGCCGGTTTTGCGATGCGGGGGGCTGGCAAAATAAGTGGAAGTCACCCGACACCCCCGAACGGTACAGGAGATTTTTGGGCGTCAGATGAATTTGGGTCGGGTCAGGGCTACGCTGAACTTCAATCAGCCAGCCGCATCGATTTCAACCCACCGCACGACGTCATAAGCGACATCATTACAGGTGAGGCCACCGCGAGCGCTACAGGTATGGCCATTCGACTGGTGAAGGATTAACATGTCAATTCCTTTGAGCGCAAACTTCATCGTTCCCCCGACAGGCATCACCGGAGTCGCCGTAGACTTCCGGGATGCCAGCGTTCAATCCAGTCTTTCCTCCTCTCCAATCGTTTCTTGGCACTGGAAGTTTGGGGACGGGACCGAGAGCACCGAGAAGAACCCGGCGCATATCTACAACGTCGCAGGCGTCCGCACGATTCAACTCACCGTTGTCAACGCGGCCGGAGACACCAACACGTTGACTCTGGCGAATGAGATCCGTATCGTCGACGACGTCGCACTCAATGTGCCGATCTGCGACACCTCGATGCGCTACGCCATAACTGCGGCGCAGGGCAACGGGTTTGCGTTGAACGGAAGCGCGTTCCCCTCACCGGCAGTTCGCACCGACTCGCTTCAAATCGCCGACGCCAACCAATATCCGCACTCGCTCATCTTCGATGCGACCGACGGCTTTTGGTACGATATCACAACCCGCAACGGCGCCCAGGGCAGCGGTCTTACGGAGACTTGGATTGACAAAGAAGACGCCGCCGCGCACGGAGTCGCCGACGGTGACACCGACGTACAACCGGAAGTGTGGTTTGGCGAGGATACCGGCGAAGAGTGGCACCAGGTTCTTCAGCATGTCGAGAGTCATTTCGGCTTTCGCCCTGGCGAAGAAACCAACCGCGGCAAGACCGGGTACAACGACCTGGGCTACCTGACCGGTTTCAAAGTGGACATGACCGCTTACGCCGACGGGGAGCCCGAACTCGCCAGTTCTGTTTCGAAAGAAATACCCCTTGTTGGCGATGTCGTCACGAACTACAAAGTGCGTGCGCGCCGTATTCAGATGCGGGTTAAGACCAGCAAGAGCAATCATGATCTTCTCTTCCGCGGGTCCTTCTACACGACCTCTGACGCGGCGGCCGATCCCGATACCAATCATCAGCCGGAGATGGACCATCAGGCTGCTCTTGCCAATGTGGCTTACTGGCTGACGCTCTGCGCGACGCCGGGCGTCGACCTTGTGTCGGGCCGTCCGTTGGCCGTGCTACCGTCGGCCATCGCAGGACCGGACGGCAGTTCAACCTCTGCGTTCCGTACCGCAGCACCAATGGATACCGCAGTCGCGCGGGATGGCTTGATCTTCGCGGGCTGGGCCAAGACCGGCCAGACGCTTGAGCCTGATATGTCGGCGCCTCCTGTATTCACGCCTAAGACGGTGAACTTCGCGCCTCGGCAGGTTTACCACAACGATATCACAGCCACCGGAATCGACTTTGATGAACGGTTTGTTGTGCGCATGTCATCAGATGATACGCTTCCTACCCCGTTACTGCCGGATACGGACTATATGATTCACGAGGAGTTCAACGGGGATCTTTGGTTTTCGGAGATCGCCACACCGACGTTTATCATCCCTCTCACGGATGCCGGAGCGGGGACGCACAACATTCTTCAGGTCAATCGCCTTGTTGTACCTCGCGCGGTGATTGCGCTTGACGATCCGGTCTACACCGTCGGTTCCTGGGGACTTTACATAGTGGGGCCGATCGCAGGGGGCACGTATATTCTAGGCACCGGCGATTGGTTTGACATTCGAATGCTTCCTTCGATAAGCGACGCGGCTGCCGCCTACCTGGGCGACGACGTGAAGAACGCCAAGGGAGCGAATACACTGCCAATTTGGGACGTTTAAGCCTATCACGGAGACAGTATGCAGAGATACT
>CAIZFH010000106.1 GCA_903932155.1 uncultured Granulicella sp.
AGGCCTTTCTTGCGCAGATGCATGAGGACGAGGTTGACGGTGAGGCGATGCAGCCAGGTGGAGAAAGCGGACTCGCCACGGAAGCTGCCAAGCTTGCGGAAGAGATGGAGGAAGGCGTTCTGGGTCATATCCTCTGCCTCTGAGACGTTGCCTAACATGCGCAGGCACAGGGTGTAAACGCGGCGTTTATGCAGGTTATAGAGTTTGGCGAAGGCCTCGGCATCGCCCTTCTGCGCGGCTTCAATGGCTTCAGCCTCGCCGGCGATGGGCGGGTTGCGCTTGTACAGGCCGGGATTGGTTCTTGAGGGTAAGGCTTGCGTCATGATCTGACCTTGGCAACTCATGGATATCGATTCCGGGGTTCGGAGAATTCCGAGACTCTCGCCGAATCCAGCTTAATACATCTGCCGGAGTGTAACTACAGTGTGAATAGGATGCAGGGGGTTGGGGGATGGTTGTTCGGGGCTGGTTCAGGAGCCGATGAAGCGGGCGTATAGGGAGCGAGCGACGGCGATGTCCGTGGTTCCCTGGACGATGGCGCGCCCGTCGGTGAAGAGGGTAAGGGTGAGAGGGCCGCGGCGGAAGCGAAGAATGAGGTCGTTGCAGCGCAGGTCTTGTATGTCGGCGTGTGTGGCGAGGTGTGTACGCAGAGCACTGAAGTCGACAGGACGGTGATGTTCATGGATCTGCACGGAGTCGCGGCCGCAGAGGGTGATGTGGGCACGATTTTGTCCCGCGAGGTGGGTGAAGATGCGCTGGCCACAAACTTCGCAATCGGGGCGGGGTGAGCCGGCGGAGATTTCGGAGTGGTCTAGATAACGATTACCTTCGGGCTTGCCGTTGGCGACGGAGTTCCAGAGGTCGAAGGAGAGCAATGTGCGACGCATAAGGTGAGGCTTGCCAGTAAGGAACTTGAGAGTTTCGGTGACCTGAATGGAGGCAGCGAGGTTGACGGCAGTGGAGAGGATTCCGGAGGTATCGCAGGTTTCAACATTGCCGATGGGGGGTTTGGGAAAGATGCAGGCGAGGCAGGCGGTCGCAAGGACAGGTTCGAGATTCGAGCTTCGAGGTTCGAGAGAGGCGGGGAGGATGTTCATTGTGGCGGCGTAGGCACCGATGGCTGCGGCGTAGATCCAGGGGGTACTGCGCTGGACGGCGAAATCATTGATTAGGTAGCGGGTCTCGAAGTTGTCGGTGGCGTCTAGGATGATTTGCGGGGCGGGCTGATCGGCTGGTGCGAGGAGGTCGGCGATGTTGACGGGTGTGAGGTCTGCGATGCGTGCATGAACGCAGACACGAGAGTTGAAGAGTGCGATATGGCGGCGTGCGGCCTCGGCTTTGGGGAGAGTGTCGCGGGCATCGGCCTCGTCGAAGAGGACCTGGCGCTGGAGGTTGGAGTGCTCGACGAAGTCGCGATCGATGAGCGTGATGGTGCCGACACCGGCGCGAGCGAGAAGCGAGGCAGAGGCCGCGCCCATGGCTCCGCAACCGACGATGGCGACATGCGATGCGGCGAGATGCTGCTGACCGAGAGGGCCGATGCCGGGAAAGAGGACCTGGCGCGAGTAGCGGTCTTGATCCTCGAGGAGGATGGCTGCGGGCGAGTTGTCCTGGGGCGAGACTTGGGTGCACACAGTTGCGTACTCGTTTAAAGGCATCGTAGTTCGTAGTATAGGGAATTGCGGGGAAGCGCTACATATATGCTTGCTTCGGTTTGTTTTTTGCATCCGATGAGTAGAAGCTTTCCGAGCTAGGTCAGTGCAAAAACAGAGGGGATATTGGTTGCGCGTACGAGTTGAGGATGGAAGCAGAAGGGCGGCTGTGGGAGGGAGCGTATGGTGGGCACGCTTGCTCGCTGGCATTCTTGTTCTCACAGGGTCTAGTTTTTCTTTGGGGCAGAGTGGGACAGCGACTGCAAATTCAACTGCAACTACAACAGCAGCAACAACTACGATGGCAGCGGTGGAAACGACGGCAAGCCTATCCAAATGGAAGGGGTTGCGGATTAACGCTGTGGAGTATGAAGGGGTGAAGTTTGGGGCGGGCGATCCGTTGCCGGGGCTGCTGGCGCAGCAGGCGGGCGAGGCGCTGGATCCGACTAAGGTGACGGCGAGCGTTCGGCGGCTGTTTGCTAGTGGGCGATACAGGGACATTCGCGTAGAGGGAGAGCTAGATGGCACAGGGATGAGGCTGATCTATGTAGGGGTGCCTCGTTATTTTGTGGGCCGGGTGACGATTGTGGGAGTGAAGGACGAACGACTGACATCGCTGCTGGAGTATGCAACCAAGCTGCAGCCGGGAACGAATTTTACCGAGGCGGCGATTCCGGCTGCGACCGAGGGAGTGCGGCAGGCGCTGGCCAGCAATGGGTACTACGAGCCGGCGATTGCGGTGAAGACGACGGTGGACGAGGCGGGCGATCAGGTGAACGCGGAGTATGCCGTGCAGGTTGGGCAGCAGGCCCGGGTGGGGAAGATTGCGGTGGAGGGCAACGATCCGGGGATGACGGTGGAGGAGGTTCGCAAGAAGGGAAAGCTGAAGCAGGGCAGCAAGGTGACTCGCGAGACGACCAGCAACGCGTTGACACGGTTGCGCGCGCAGTACGAGAAGCAGGACCGGATGGAGGCGACGGCGTCGTTGCGGAGCGAGACATACGACAAGGCGCGCAGGCAGGTGGACTACACTTTCCGGGCGAACCAGGGGCCACTGGTGAAGGTGGTGGTGGAGGGCGCGAAGTTGTCGAAAGGGAGGATGAAGCTGCTGTTGCCGATCTACCAGGAGGGGACGATCGACAACGACCTGCTGAACGAGGGGACGCACAACATCAAGGATTATCTGTTTCAGGAGGGCTACTTCGACGCGACGGTTTCGGTGAAGGTGGTGGACATTGAGTCCGCGACTCGTGTGCGAACTGCCACGACGCCGGGTACGGGCACTAATGCTGAGTCAGTGCAGGAGAGCGTGGTGTATACGGTGGTTAAGGGGACGAAGCACAAGGTTGGATCGGTGACGATTACCGGCAATCACTACTTCAATACGGACCTGCTGAAGGAACGGATGCGAGTGCAGAAGGCGGACGCATATCTGCGCACCGGACGCTACTCGCCTGCGTTGATGAAGGCGGACGTGGATTCGATCCAGGCGCTGTACCGGGCGAATGGATTCGACAAGGCGACGATCTCGACCGCGATCAAGGACAGCGACGCGGCGAAGTCGGGAAAGAAGTTGAAAGTGGGCGAGATTGCTGTGGATCTGACAGTAGTCGAGGGGCAACAGCAGCGGTTCGGCACAGTAATGCTGGCGGGAGTGGCAGAGAGCAGAGTGAAGGCGGTGCGGGCCCTGCTGAATGCAGAGGATGGGCAACCCTACTCTTTGATTACACTGTCTGGCGACCGGGACGCGATGTTTGGCTACTACCTGAGCCATGGGTTCGAGCAGGCGAAGATTGAGGTGAAACAGCATGTGGAGAGTGCGGACTCGCAGAAGACGGACGTGACGTTGGACGTTAGCGAGGGCGAGCAGGTGAACGTGGACCGCGTGCTGGAGTCCGGGATTGTGCATACGCGACCGAATATTGTGGCGCGGGAGACGACATTCCATGCGGGAGAACCCCTGGATGTGAGCGCGCTGCTGGACACACAGCGGAGGCTCTACGGACTGGCGCTGTTCAATGAGGTGACGACGGCGGTACAGAATCCCGATGGCGACGATCCAGTAAAGAATGTTCTATTGCAGTTGAGTGAGGCGCGGCGCTGGAATGTGACCTACGGCTTCGGGATGGAGGCGGAGACAGGTACACCGAAGCAGGGCGTGATCAGTCCGGCATCCGCGATTCAACTCAATCTGCCGCCGAATGCGACCTACTCGCAAGAGGGCAAGACGGGAGTGAGCCCTCGTATCTCTCTGGATGTGAGCCGGATCAATTTACGCGGGACGGACAACTCGCTTATCCTGCATTCGACATACGGCTTGCTGGAGGAGGTTGCGAATCTTACGTTTCTGAATCCGCACTACCGCGGACATTCGCAACTTTCGGAAAGCGTGTCAGGAGGCTACTCGAATGTGCAGAACATTACGACGTTTCAGGCATCGACGTTGCATGCCGACTTTCGCATAACGCAGAAGGTAAAGAAGACAGACACATTAATCTACGACTTCCAGTTTCGCCGGGTTGCGGTGAACCCTGCGACGCTTCAGGTTTCAGCGAACCTGATTCCACTGTTGTCACAGCCGGTGCGCGTGGGTGGACCCGGGCTTACATGGTTTCACGATAAGCGAGCGCCTGGGCCGCTGGATGCGACCAAAGGATCGTACACGTCTGTGCAGGAGTTTTTTGCGACGTCGAAGTTTGGCTCGGAGGCAAACTTCAGCCGTACAGACGTGACGAATTCGACTTACTACGCATTTGGCAAGCACAAGTATGTTCTGGCGCGCAGTACGCGTTTGGGATTCGAGACGACGTTTGGGTCGAACCCAAATATGGGAAGCACGAGTTGCGTTGGACTGTTGCTGGAGACCAATGCGAGTTGCAATTCGGTGCCATTGCCGGAGCGGTTGTATGCGGGCGGGGCGACGTCTGACCGTGGGTTTCCCATCAATGGAGCAGGGCCGCGAGATTTGCAGACGGGTTATCCGGTGGGCGGCAACGGCGTGATTGTGAACAGCACAGAGCTGAGACTGCCGGCGCCCACGCTGCCGTACCTGGGAGACAGCTTGAGCTTCGTGCTGTTCCACGACATGGGAAATGTGTTTGCGCATGTGTCGGACATGTTTCCCAGCATTGCGCACTATCATCAGCCGAACCAGGAGACATGCGCGAATGTGTCGGGCGCGTTTGGGACGTGCAACTTCAACTACTTCTCACACGCGGTGGGTGTGGGAGCGCGGTACAAGACGGCGGTGGGACCAATTCGGCTGGACTTCAGTTACAACCTCAATCCGCCGGTGTATCCGGTGATCTACGACTTCAACGGGAGTTCCCCGTATGAGGGGCAGGCGAGCCATTTCAATTTTTTCTTCAGCATAGGACAGGCCTTCTAACGGATGAGAACCATGGGAACCAGATCGGGGAGTATCGCATGTGGAGCGAGAGGGCTACAGATCTCTGCGCTGTCGGCTGTGCTGGCGATCGTAATGCTATGCGTGTCGGCGAAGGCAGAGCAGGGTACGGGTATACAGGGAACAGGGAACAAGGAACAGACAGACAGGGAACCGGGAACAGCAAGTGCAGGACAGGGTACAGGGAGTGCGAGGGCGCCGGTAGCAGGAGAGCGGGTTGAGTTGGACCGCGTGGTTGCAGTAGTGAATGCCGATTTAATTCTGGAGAGCGATCTGGATGAGGAGACTCGCATGGCGGCGTTTCAGCCGTTGGGCGACCAGACGTTAGTGGCGCTGGAGGATTTGATCGAACGGCTGATCGATCGCGCTCTGATCCTACAGCAGATCCAATTGCAGCCTGAGCCGCCGATCACGGACGCGCAGGTGGATGCCGAACTGCGTGTACTGCGCAAGAACATCCCCGAGTGCGTATCGTACGACTGTGTGACGGACGAGGGCTGGGAGAAATTTGTTGCGGCGCAGGGCTTTACGGTGGAGGAGCTGCGGGAGAGGTGGAGGCAGCGCATGGAGGTGCTGCGGTTTGTGGAAGCCCGCTTCCGCATGGGGATTCGCAGCTCGCAGGAGGAGATGGATGCGTACTACACGAAGACCTTGATTCCGGCGTATGTGGTGGAGAAGGTAACAGCGCCGGCGGAGGCTGCGATCGCGGACCGCATTCAGGAGATCTTATTGCAGCAGAAGGTGAATAAGCTGTTGGATGACTGGCTGACGTCGTTGCGTGCACAGGGCAGCGTGCGGATAGTTAAGCCGGGAGAGGAACTGCCATGAGCGCGGAGATGCAGCAGCCCAATGGCGAGGAGAAAGTGCTGCCGGTGAGGCGTCGTCGCAGTATTGCATGGCATGTGACGCGCGCAGGTTCGTGGGCCATCGGGGGAGTGCTTGCGCTGGTTCTTGCGCTGGTGGTCGGCATTACCTGGTATACGAATACGGAGAACTTTCAGCGGCGTGTGGAGCGGGAGATTGTGTCGGTGCTGGGTGACGCGACCGGTGGACGGGTGGAGGTGCGCGGCATCCAGTTCAGTCTTTGGCGGCTGAGGATCGAGGTAGATGGGCTGGTGATCCATGGGACTGAGGGGCCGGGCGAGGCCCCGTACCTGACGGCGGAGAAGGTCGAGGTGCGGGTGGGGATATCGAGCTTCTTCTCACACGCGACTGGAGCGGGGCTGCGGTCTCATGTGGGGCTGAAGCTGCTACGGGTGGAGAAGCCACAACTGCACCTGATGGTGGACAAGGATGGAAGGACAAACCAGCCAGTACCGAAGCATCCTGCAACCAGCAAGGAGGCGGTGACCGATAGTTTGCTGGACCTGCGCGCACGGGAGTTTGCACTGGTAGATGGCGTGGCGCTGGTGAACGACCGCGCGATTCCGTTCGACCTGGCGGCGCGCAACCTGGATGCTGAGGTGCATTACCTGCGGACCAGCGATCGCTATGGGATTTCGGTGGGGATGAATGATCTGAGGACGAAGATGGACTCCCAGCCTGAGGTTCAATCGAGGCTGCACTTCGACGCCGAGATGGGGCGCGATGCAGCGGTGCTGAAGGACTTGGAGTTCGATTCGGGCGCGTCATCGGCGCTTCATGCGACGGGGACATTGACTCACTTTGCAGAGCCGGAGTGGCAGGGATCGGTGAATGGAACGCTGGATCTGAAACAACTTACGTTGCTGACTGATATGGAGGGATTCAGAGGCGGCTCAGTCGATCTTGCACTGAGCGGGCATAGTTGCCCGCCGACAACAGTGGGGACACCAGTTAAATCACGGTTCTGGCTAAGCAGGCGGACTGGAGCGAGTGCGAAGGCGGACGTGGCAACGCAGATTGGGGTTGATCCGGAGTGCAAGACGGGCTATGTGGTTGTGGGCGATGCAAAGCTGCACAAGGCGGGATTTGTGAACGAGTACGTGATTTTGCATGATGTGGACGGCTCAGTGCGGATACACATTACGCCGAGTGAGTTGCTGCTGACGGAGATACATGGGTTCCTGCCCGGAGGCGGGAACGCTGCAGGTGAGTTGCGATTTGCCGACTGGCTGGGAAACGCGCCACATGCGACGCTGACTTCGACGGTGACTCGGATTCCACTGCGCACGATTATGGAGGTTACGGAGACCGCGGGCTACGGTGACTTGGGATTCGATACAGCGGTGACGGGGCCGGTAAAGGTGACGTGGGTTGGGCAGCCTGTGAACGTTGGGGAGACGGTGATCGTCGATGGGCAGCTCAAGTTAGAACCTACTGGGGTCCCCCGCATGGGAGCGCTTAATAATGTCCCTGTGAGTGGCGTGGCGGACGCGCGTTATGAGGGCAAGCATGAGACGGTAAACATTCGTCACACGTTCTTGCAGACGCCGCAATCCACAACCGAGGCGACGGGAGTCGTAGGCGTGCTGGATGGCGATCCTCTGACGAACCTGAAGGTAGATACGACAATTCGCGATCTGGGAGAGTTCGATCAGTTACTGCACACACTGGGGTTCGAGGAGAACGGCAGGAAGGGGACGGCGGCGATTCCGGTGGTGCTGCATGGCGGATTGACTTTTCATGGGACGGCGATGGGCCGGTCGAACGATCTGGATGTGAAGGGTCATGTGCAGGGGACGCAGATGGAGGTGAAACTGGGGGCTGATGCGGTTACTGGGTTGGGAATCGGGCAGGATACGCTGTTGGATTCGGTGGTGGGGGATGGGGAGTTTTCGTACAACGAAGGACTGGCGATCGCGAATTCGACGATCCAGCGCGGGGGGGCCGTGCTGAACATAGAGGGGAGCCTGCGTCCACGCAGGACGGCTACGCGCAGGGGAGCGACGGAGTATGTGTGGGATGAGGGGACGAGCGTCGCAGCCACAGTACGTCTGACGAACGGGGAGGTTGAGGACGTGCTGCAGATGGCGGGCGAGCAGCAGAAGATTGCAGTGACGGGGAAGGTTGCGGCGAACGCGCAGGTTCGCGGGACGCTGGGCAACATGGATGGGCAGGGTAGGATTTCGCTGGCCAAGGGAGTGGCATACGGGGAGCCGTACGACTCTGCCATAGCAGCGCTTGCGGTTCGCGGGCAGGCGATCGAAGCCAGCCAGGTTGTGCTGATGGCGCATGGAGCGAAGATAACGGGCGAGGGCGGATATGACATGCAGACAAAGCATCTGCATGGGCACCTGGAGGGCGACGGGCTGGTACTGTCGAAGTTCCGCACGTTTGCCAAGGCGAGTCCGAATGCTGATGGAACACTGACCCTGGTGGCGGATGCGAATGGAACGATGGAGCAGCCGGAGTTGAAGGCAACGGCGAAGCTGACCGGAGTTGTGTTGGACGGCAAGCCGCTGGGTGAGATTGCGGCGCAGGCGCACAGCGAGGGAAGCGAGCTGTTCTATACGTTACAGTCGACGCTGGTGGGCGCGAAGATCGACGGATCTGGCCAGACTGGGCTGACCGGGAAGTACGAGACGCAGGCCCGGATAGCGTTTTCAGGGTTCGACGTGGGAACTGCGATGGAGCTATTCATGCCAGGAAGGATGAAGGCGCAGTCATCGATTGATGGTGTTGTAACGGTAAGTGGGCCGCTACAGACTCCGACGGGACTGAGCGGAACGGCGGAGTTGAGCAACTTCGATGTGAAGCTGCAAGGGGTGGAACTTAAAGATGCGGAGCCGATGCGGGTGAGCCTGAAGGATGGGGTTGCGACGCTGGAGCAGATGCATATTGTTGGCGAAGATACCGATATGCAGGCCAGCGGAACCGTGCAGGTTTTCGGAGTGACGGATTCCGAGGGCGGGAGGCTGGATGTTAAGACCAGTGGAAGCGTCAGTGTTGCGATTGTACACACGTTCGATCCTGACATTTTGTCTAGCGGTAAGGTGGAGTTCACCGTGGCGGCGGGCGGGCGTCTGGAGAAGCCATCTTTGACGGGAAGGGTGAAGTTCGACGCTGTGAATGCAGCGGTGGAGGGGATTCCAAATGGGTTGAGCTCATTGAACGGGACATTGGTGTTCAACGAAGACCGTTTGGAGGTGGAGAACCTGACCGCGATGACGGGTGGAGGGCAGTTGAAGATTGGCGGATTCCTGACCTATCGCAACGGCATCTACGCAGATCTGACAGCTACGGGGGATGTGGTTCGAGTGCGGCTGGCGGGGTTGAGCGCGACGGGAAATACGAGCTTGCGATTGCAGGGTGTGCCGGAGAGTCTGCTGTTGAGCGGGACGGTGCTGGTGACACGATTCGGGGTGGGACCCGATGTGGACTTTGCTGCGTTTTCTGCGGTTGGTGGAGTAAGTTCGCCAGCGGACACGAATGCTGTGTCGAACAAGATTCGGCTGGATGTGCATGTGACCAGCTCGCCGCAGTTGGACTTCCAGAACTCGTATGCCAAGCTGGCGGGCACGGCCGACCTGACGGTGCGTGGCACGTTGGCAACGCCCACGATACTGGGGCGGATCCAGGTTACAGATGGAAGCGCGACGTTTGCCGGAACTAAGTACGAATTGCAGCGCGGAGACATCTATTTCAGCAATCCGGTGCGCATCGATCCGACGATCGATCTGAATGCCACTGCGCGCGTGGAGTCGTATGACATTACCGTGGGGCTGCAAGGGACGATGAGTAATCTGAAGGCAAACTATCGCTCCGATCCGCCACTGAGCGAAGCGGACATTTTTGCGCTGCTGGCGTTGGGCCGTACCCAGGAGGAGGCGCAGCTGTATCAGGAGCACCAGATGGAGGCGGGGACGAATTCGACCAGCAGCGCCTTGTTGGGCGGAGCGCTGAACCAGACGGTAGGCAACCGGATCGGCAAATTGTTCGGCGGAGGAAGCGTGAAGATCGATCCCGCGTTTGTGGGGACGCTGGGCAACTCGGCTGCGCGGATCACGGTGCAGCAGCAGGTGTCGCGGCAACTGTCGGTGACCTATGCCACCAACGTGAACTACACGGCGCAGCAACTGCTGCAGGCGCAGTACGATCTGACTCCCAACCAGTCGATCGTGGCAACGCGCGATGAGTCGGGCGTGTACAGTGTGGTGTTCAAGATTCGCAAGCGGTACAAGTAGGGCTTCTGCTGAATAAAAACAACTGCGAAATACAGAGATTCTGACTACGCCAGAATGACGGCTTGCGTTACAGAACAGCGCAGCGGTCTCACTCGATATGATGAAGTAATGATGAATGTGTGGAAGAGCGCTCGGCTGACGCTGGAGACGATCAAGTGGGAGCACTCGATCTTTGCGCTGCCCTTTGCACTGACTGGCGCGGTACTTGCGGCGGGGGGTTGGCCGCGGCTGCCAGTGCTGGGGTGGATTGTGATGTGCATGGTTTCGGCGCGGTCGGCGGCGATGGCCTTCAACCGGCTGGTGGATGCGCGGCTGGATGCGGCGAATCCGCGGACGAAGATGCGCGCGCTGGCGGCGGGTAAGCTGAGCGCTGGATTTGTTGCGGGATTTGTGGTGGTGTCGTCGGCGGTGTTTGTGCTGGGCGCGGCGATGCTGAACCGGCTGACTCTGGAGCTGGCAGGGCCGACGCTGCTTGTATTACTGGCCTACAGCACTATGAAGCGCGTGACGCGGTGGTCGCATCTGGTGCTGGGGCTGGCGCTGGGAATTGCGCCGTCGGCGGCGTGGATTGCGGTGCGCGGCTCGCTGGATTGGCGGATCGCGGTGCTGAGCGCGGCGGTGCTGCTATGGGTTGGCGGATTCGATGTGCTGTACGCGTGCCAGGACTTTGAGCACGACCGCGTGGCGGGGCTGAAGAGCGTTCCACAGGCCTTCGGGCTGGATGCGGCATTCTGGATTGCGCGCGCGATGCATGTGGGGATGGTGTGCCTGCTGGTTTGGCTGGTGCGGCTGTTCGCATTGGCAGGGCTGGCGTGGACGGGCGTTGCCGTGGTGGCTGCACTGTTGCTCTATGAACACAGCATTGTTTCGCCGCGAGATCTGCGCCGGATGAATGCTGCGTTCTTTACGCTGAATGGGGTGATCTCGGTGGTGTTCTTTGGGTTCGTTGCGGCAGATGTGCTGCTGCAAAAATGAGGGGGCCTGTACGAGACGAACCCTCTGTGGAGAAGACAAAAAATCAAATACATAGATCCCATACCTTACGACAAAGGACGATAGTGTATATCGCCCCGCGGGGATGAAGAATCTGACTTATGAGGTGTGGGTGTGCTCGCGCTGGAATTGATCGGTTTTTGCATTGACTGCATTCTTGACGTTCTGCGCTGTTGAGACGATTCGCTCGCGAAGGTTGTGGGCCGTATCGGTGGCGTTCTGTTTGGCCTCGTTGTGCTCAGTGGCGCAACATGCATGGGCGTGCTCGGCGACCGCGTGGACGGCGTCTTTCGCATTGCCCCAGGCTTCCTTGACGGTACCCTTGACCTGATCGGCGGCGCCTGAATTTGCGAGCTTCTGGTTGCCGAGGGCCTCGCCGACGGATTGCTTTGCCTTGCCTTTGATCTGGTCGAACTTTCCTGCTGCGGTATCACGATTCATGGAGATTCTCCTGTGGTTCGTTGCGGCGAGGCTGAAATTGGTTCTTTTTGGAGGACTTGGTTGCTTCTATACTGCGCGGCTATACTGCGCGGCGGCCTGCGAGCAGGTTGAATACGAGTACTACGATGGCGAGGACAATGAGGATATGAATCCAGCCCCCGAGGGTGTATCCGCTGACCAGGCCCAACAGCCAAAGGATGAAGAGAATGACGGTGATGGTCCAAAGCATGTGTTACCTCCTGGGACTGCGCGGCGGTGTTTGTGCCGTCGGGGGTGGAAAGACCAACCACGGACCGTCATGTGATAAGTTGCGAGTTACCGGGAAGAGGTTGCCAAGCGCGACCGCAAGACGATGAATTCGAGGGATGCGAGTGAAGATTGCGATACAGGGAGAGCTAGGATCGAACAGCCACATGGCGGCGCTGGAGATGCTGGTGGGGGCAGGCGAGTTGGAGATCGCCGCGTGCGCCTTGTCAGCGGAGGTGTTTGAGCGCGTAATGGCAGGCGAAGTGGATGGGGCGGTGCTGCCGATCGAGAATAGCCTGCACGGATCGGTGGCGGAGCACTACGACCTGCTGCTGGCCGAGCCGGTTCGGATTGTGCAGGAGAGCCTGTTGCGGGTGCGGCACAACCTGATAGCGCGGCCTGGGACGAAGTTGGCGGATGTACGGCGGGCGATGTCGCACCCAGTGGCGCTGTCGCAGTGCAGGCGCTGGTTTGTGGAGCATCCGGAGATCGAAGCGGTGAACTTCTACGACACGGCGGGAAGCGTGAAGCAGGTGATGGCAATGGCAGCCAGCGACGTGGCAGGGATTGCGCCGGCTTTGGCGGCGCGGCAGTACGGCGGCGAGGTACTGGTGGCGGACATCGAGGACCATGTAGAGAACTACACGAGGTTCCATTATTTGGTGATGGAGAACGGATGGGAGGCTGAGGAGGGGGCGAATAAGGCGAGCCTTGCGTTCATTGTGCTGCACCGGCCGGGGACGCTGATGCAGGCGCTGGATGTGTTCGCGCGGCTGGGGGTGAATCTGACTAAGATCGAGTCGCGGCCGGTGCCGGGAATGCCGTGGGAGTATGTGTTCTTCGTCGATCTACGGTTTGAATCGTCTGGCCAGATGGATGCTGCGATGGCTGGATTGGGGCGGCATTGCGAGATGGTGAAAGAACTGGGGCGGTATGTTGCGGCATAAGTTACTCATAAATAAAGGTAAATACCGAAAATAGGCTCAACCACAGTTGAAGTGGTGGGCCGGATGTGCCGATACCCGGGAGGAAGAATCGAGCATCATACAGAATGTGGGACAAGGTAGTACGGATTCATATCAGGGCTAGGGATGCGACTTTGGGGGTTGTTGCTGCATCTAATGAAGGAAATCTGATATAAAGACACTCAAGGACAATCCATGTCAAGTGAATTTGTAAGCGTAATCAAGCCGAGGGCGGCACGAGTGGACGATGAAGCGGAAGGGGTTGCAGTTCCTGGCCGCGCGATTCCGGTGCTGCCTGTGCGCGACACAGTGCTCTTCCCTCATGCAGTGCTTCCGTTGACAGTGGGGCGTGAGAGCTCGATTTTGTTGATCCAGTCGCTGGGCGAAGAGAAGACAATTCTGGTGGTGGCGCAGCGCGATGCTCGACAGGATTCGCCGGAGGCGACGGACCTGCACCACATTGGCACAAGAGCGACAGTGCATAAAGTGGTGAAGATGCCAAACCAGAGCCTGTTTGTATTTACCGAGGGCAACGAGCGTGTGCGGTTGGGTGAGTTTGCGCAGAATACCCCGTTTATGACCGCAGAGTGCGAGACGGTGGAGGAGATTGAGCCGGTGAGTTCGCCCGAGGCGGAGGCGCTGCAGCGCAATGTGGTGAGCCAGTTCCAGCAGATTGTGAGTTCGTCTCCGACGTTATCGGACGATCTACAGACCATTGCGATCAATATCGAAGAGCCCGGGCGACTGGCGGACTTTATTGCATCGTCGCTGCCGTTTCTTACGACGAACGACAAGCAGGAGCTATTGGAGACTCCGGATGTAACGGCGCGACTGGAGAGGATCAACAAGCACCTGGCAAAGGAGCTTGAGGTACAGCAGTTGCGCAACAAGATCCAGAGCGAGGTGCAGGACTCCGTGCAGTCGTCGCAGCGGGACTACTACCTGCGTGAGCAGTTGAAGGCAATCCAAAAGGAATTGGGAGACCTGGACGAGACGCAGAAGGACATTGCGGAGTTGAAGGAGAAGATTGAAGCAGCGGGAATGCCAGAGGAGACCAAGAAGGACGCGCTGAAGGAGCTTGGGCGGCTGAGCCGGATGAATGCGATGGCGGCGGACTACTCGCTGACTCGGAATTACATTGAGTGGCTTGCTGTGCTTCCGTGGTCGAAGTCTTCAGCGGGCGAAGTGGACATTCTGAAGGCAAAAGAGATTCTGGACGCGGACCACTACGGGTTGAAGAAGGTGAAGGACAGGATTCTGGACTACCTGAGCGTGCGCCGGTTGAAGCCGGACATGAAGGGGCCGATTCTGTGCTTTGTGGGGCCTCCGGGTGTGGGTAAGACGTCGCTGGGGCGAAGCGTGGCGCGGGCGCTGGGGCGGAAGTTTGCGCGCATCTCGCTGGGCGGAATGCACGATGAGGCGGAGCTACGCGGTCATCGGCGGACGTACATTGGGGCGCTGCCTGGACAGGTGATCCAGAATCTGAAGCGGGTAGAGACCAACGACCCGGTGTTCATGCTGGATGAGATCGACAAGCTGGGGAGGGACTTCCGCGGCGATCCGGCTAGCGCGTTGCTTGAGGTACTGGATCCGGAGCAGAACAATACGTTTCGCGACAACTATCTGGACCAGCCGTTCGACCTGTCAAAGGTGCTGTTTATCTGCACCGCCAACCAGCTTGACCCGGTGCCTGCACCACTGCTGGATCGGATGGAGATCATCGAGCTGACCGGTTACACCGAGGAAGAGAAGGTGGCGATTGCGACGACGTACCTGATTCCTCGGCAGACGAAAGAGAATGGAATCGATCCGGCGCTGATCGAGTTCCCACCGGAAAGCATTGCGCAGATTGCGCGGCACTACACGCGGGAGGCTGGCGTGCGCAAGCTGGAGCAGCAGATCGGTACGATCTGTCGCAAGCTGGCACGACGGATTGCCGAAGGAAAGCCGGACAAGCTGGTGATTACCAATGAAGTGATTCTGGAGTTCCTGGGCGGAATCAAGGTACGCGTGGATACGGAGATCGCCGAGCGGACGAAGAGGGCTGGGGTTGCCGTGGGGCTGGCGTGGACGCCGGCGGGTGGAGATGTACTGTTTATCGAGGCCAACCGCATGAAGGGCAAGGGCGGCTTCACCATGACTGGGCAGATCGGCGATGTGATGAAGGAGAGTATGCAGGCGGCGCTGACGTGGGTGCGGTCGAACGCGAAGTCGCTGGGGTTGGATGAGGACTTGCTGAAGGACGTCGATCTGCACATCCATGTGCCGGCGGGCGCGATTCCGAAGGACGGACCAAGTGCGGGCGTGACCATGGCGACAGCTTTGGTGAGCCTGCTGACGGATACGCGGGTGCATCCACTGCTGGCGATGACGGGCGAGATCACGCTAAGCGGGAACGTGTTGCCGGTGGGCGGAATCAAGGAGAAATTCCTGGCGGCCAAACGGGCTGGTGTGCGCGACGTGATCCTGCCGACGGACTGCAAGCAGCAGGTGGATGAGGACCTGACGCCGGAGCAGATCCAGGGAGTGACGATCCACTACGCGAGCCGGATCGAGGATGTGCTGGCGATTGCGCTGCCGAAGTCAAAGGTGGAGGCGGTGGAGGATGAGGCGGTGCGCGAGGAGCTGATCGGCGCAGCGAACTAAGATAATGCGCGGATGGACCATGGGCGGTCACGGGGTTTCGTGGCCGCTTTTTTTGCGTCTGGGATGGCTATGGGGCCCTATAGACGGTGGAGCGGGTGAAGTCGGTGAAGTAACCGATGGGAGCGCCAATGGCAGCGAAGAGAAAGCCGCTGAACGCTGCCGTCTCTCCCCGGCTGGCGACGTCAGCGCAGAAGCCCTGCGTTGTCTTGCAGGGGTCACCACCTGTTGCCGCACCAAGGGCCGCGCCGACGCCGGCACCGATGGCAAGACCGGCCAACGTGGATCGACCGTGGCGGGGGATCTTGATATTGACGATGTCTACCCGCTGGTAGACGATTTCCTTACCGCGGGTGCAGATCAACGTGACAGCATCCGCGCTCTTGAGAATGCATTTGCTGTGGCTATGTTTGGCCTTCACATAGATGGAGGCACTGATCGGCAGCGCCTGGACGTGCTGCCAATTGGAGCCTGCGGGGGGTTGGGCCGGTTGCCGGGCGGCGTGCGCGGATAGCGCCGATGCAAGCACAAGCGAGAGAACCGATGTGAGCTTCATCGAGAGGGATACTATTCCTATCGGACCCAGTCTGGCTACGGGGCCTTGTAGACGGTGGAACGGGAGAAGTCGGTAAGTTCACCGATCAGGGCGCCGATCAAGGCGATCACGATGCCGTATACACCTGCCGCTCCCGCGCCGAGACTATTGTTGTCGACGGCGAGACCGATTCCACCACTGATTAACAGCGCGCCCCCCGGTGCAGCGCCTATCAGAGCCGAGCGCCCACGGCGGGAGATCTTGATGGTGAAGATCTCGGTGCGCTGAAAGACGACGTCCTTGCCGGCATCAGTGCAGGTGAGCGTGTCGGCGTCGTCGCTCTTGAGTTTGCAGGCCGTGTGGCGGGTCTGCGCATTCACATACAGAGAGGTGCCGACGGGGAGCACCTGGACGTGCTGCCAGTTGGAGCCTGCTGGGGGTTGGACTGTTTGCTGGGCTGAGGCGGACAGCGTGGTGAAAGCGAGAAGCGCGGCGAGTATCTTGCGCATCATGAGAGTGCTCCTGCGTCCTATCGGACTAAGTCTGGCTACGGGGCCTTGTAGACGGTGGAGCGGGAGAAGTCTGTGAACAAGCCAGTGAGCGAGCCGACGGTGGCGCCGAGGAGCGCTCCCATGGTTGAGTAGAGCGGCTTGGAGATTGTTTTGTCTGACACAGTGACGCATCCCAGCCCGCAGACGGTAGTATCCGCGTGCGAGGCCGCGATGCCATAGCCGATTCCGATCCCTGCGCCAGCGCCGATCGCTAGGCCAATCAGCGATGAGCGTCCGTGGTGCGCGAGCTTAATGGAGGCGATGTTGGTGCGCTGGAAGACGACCTCTTTGTCGTGGACGCAGGTCAGAGTGTCGGCATCGACAGCGGCAAGGTCGCAGCGCTGGTGGCTTGTCCTGGAGTAGACGTAGATTGAGGTCCCTTTGGGCAGCATCTGTACATGTTGCCAGTTGGAGCCGGCGGGCGGTTGGACCGGTTGCTGCGCGGCGGTGGCGGTCAGCGCCGATGCAAGCACCAGCAAGAGCACGAGTGTGCGCTTCATAAGATAACTCCTGTGTCCTATCGAACTGAATATGGGTTACGGAGCCCGGTAGACGGTGGACTTGGCGAAGTCTGTTAGGCCGCCAGTGATAACGCCGATGAGGCCGAAGGTGACGCCGGTGAAAGCGGCGACACCACCGCGGGGGATGATGCAGAGGTCTCCTGGCTTGCAACTGCTGGTTGTCGCATAGCCAAGGAGGGCACCTACGCCGCCACCTGCGGCAAGGCCGATCAGGGCTGAGCGGCCGCGGCGTGAGATCTGGATGGTTAGAATATCGGCGCGCTGGAAGACGACGTCCTTGCCGTGAGTGCATGTGAGAGAGTCGGCGTCTACGCTCTTGAGGGTGCAAGAGACATGACTCGTCCTGGCCTTTACGTTGATGGAGGCCCCGATGGGCAGCATTTGGACGTGTTGCCAATTGGAGCCTGCGGGCGGCTGGGTTGGTTGCTGAGCAGCGTTGGCGGAGAGCGCCAATGCAAGCACCAGCGAGACCACGAGTGTGCGCTTCATGAGATGCTCCTGCGTCCTATCGGACTGAGTCTGGGCTACGGGACCCTGTAGGACAATAGAGCAATTGCTTTATCGCTAACTGTACTGGTATTTCTGCAACCCTAGTTGCCGGCTACCCGGTTGTCAAGCTGATGGGGTGGGAGTTTCGCAGGCAATGCCATTCTTAGGTAGAGATTGGCACTTTGGAAAAGCGTAGGCGTGAATGGGGGCAAGCGGGTATTCTGGGCGGATGCGGGTGCGGCTGCTCTATTTCGGGGTGTTGCGGGAACGACTGGGCGGGGCGGAGGAGACGGTCGAGCTGATGGAGGGCGCGACGGTTGGCGAGTTGATCGAGATTCTGCATGCACGAACGTCTAAGGATGCGATGGGTAAAGTAGCGGGCGAAGGGATTTGGCCGAGTCTGGCTGCGGCGGTGAATCGGGAGTACAGCTCGTTGGCTGTGGTGCTGCGCGAGGGCGACGAGGTTGCTTTACTCCCGCCAGTCAGCGGCGGATGCTGGGCGCGGAGATCGGCATGAGAGTTGAGATTGTAGACACGGTGATCGATGCGGATGCGATTGTGTCCGGGATGAAGGCTGGCGCGGACGGTGCGGCGTGCGTCTTCGACGGAATTGTGCGCGACAATACTCGCGGGCGGCCGACGCTCTATCTGGATTACGAGGCGTACCGCGAGATGGCGCTGGAGCAGATGCGCGGGCTTGCGTCGGAAGCGGTGACGCGGTTTGGGGTGAGAGACGTGGCGATGGTGCATCGGCTGGGACGGCTGATGGTGGGCGAGACCAGCATACTGATTGTGGTGGCGAGCGCACATCGTGCAGCAGCGTTCGATGCGTGCCGATGGCTGATCGATTCACTGAAGAAGACGGTGCCGATCTGGAAGAAGGAGACGTTCGTGGATGGCGCGGTGTGGGCCGCGGGAGAGCCATTTCCTGAAGAGATTTCTTTACGCGGACGAGAGGAAGCGCGATGAGGGCAGACGCTGCATCCATTCTCGCGGTGATGGGTTTAGCGCTGGTGTGTACGCAGATTCAGGCGCAGGAGACGCAGGCGGTGCCGACTCCTGTAACGCCCACGCCGAAGCAGACGACGAATTCGCAACCGAGCGGATCGCAGACGCAGAAGACGACTGCGCCAGTGGTGCGGCGGCCAGTGGCGCACCCCAATGCAGGATCGACGGAGCCTGTGGACGGGCCGATGACTGGGCCGGACGCGGCCACGCAGGGTACGGCGGGCACGCCGAAAAACGGGGGTCTCGATGCAGGGACGATCCGGGCGGAGACGCGGCTGGTGAATGTGGCACTGAACGTGGTGGATGCGCACGGCGCACCTGTGGGCGGCTTCGAAAAAAAGGATTTCCAACTCTACGAGGACGGCAATCCGCAGGCCATTGCTGTATTCGAGCGCAAGGCGACCAGCCCGCTGTCGATTGTGCTGGCGATTGACGCGAGCGAGACGGTGGTGACGAGTGAGCGGCTGGAGCGCGAGGCGGCAAAGCACTTTGTGACAGCGATTCTGCGACCGCAGGACGAGATCGATCTGATGGATTTTGCCGATACGGTGCGCGAGGTGGTGCCGTTTACTAACCAGGCCAAGCGCATCGACGAAGGGCTGGGAAATTTGCAGCACGGCGACGAGACGGCACTCTACAACGCGGTGTTTCTAGCGAGCCAGCGGCTGGCGGCGACCTCGGCGGCGGAAGATCGGCGGCGGGTGCTGGTGTTGATCAGCGATGGCGGCGACTCGGTGGCAGGCAAGCACTACGACGAGGCTGTGGAAGAGGCGCAGCGCGCAGGGGCCATAGTCTACACAATCATCATTGTGCCGGTTGCGGCGGATGCGGGACGCAATACGGGCGGTGAGCACACGCTGATCCAGATGAGCGAGGACACGGGCGGCAAGTACTACTATGTGACGGACCCGAAGGACCTGGAGCCGGCCTTCCAACACATCTCGGACGACCTGCGGACGCAGTATCTACTGGGGTACTACGCGCCCTTGCAGGGTGGCGAGAATTCCTTCCGGCGGATCAAGGTAAAGATGACCGACGCTACGCTGGACGCGAAGTACAACCTGCGCTATCGCACGGGATACTTTGCGGATGCGAAATAAGTGCTTCGCGCCATTCTCAACGCTTCGCGTATAGAACTACAGCACAGAGGCTGGAACTTGCTGGGTGCGCATTGCGTAATAATTGGCAATGGAATGTGCCAATGATTTTTAGAACTAAGAGGGGAAGAAATTTGTGGACTTGTAGGACGGGATGGCTGGCTTTCGCACCGGTCATGGCCCTGGGATTGGTGAGCGCGCCGCTGACGGCACAGACGGGGCAAGGTGCAGTGGCGGGAGCAGTGCCGATTCATGCTATGGCGGCTGATGCCGATCCGGAGTTCGAGGTGGCCACAATCAAGCCGAGCCAGCCGAATGACCCCACGGACGGCTTTCATACCAGAGGCCGTCACATATTCATCGAAAACCAGACGGTGAATAAGTTGGTTGCGTTTGCATACGGGCTTCATGAGAAGCAGATCGCAGGCGGACCTGAGTGGTTGGCTACAGACCGATTCGACATCGACGGCGTGCCGGATATTGAGGGAACTCCCAGCCTTAAGCAGCAGCAGGGGATGGTGAAGAGGCTGCTGGCGGAGCGATTCATGATGGCGTTTCATCGGGAGAAGAAGGAGCTTTCCGTCTATGCAATCACAGTTGGGAAGAGCGGGCCGAAGCTGACCAAGAGCGCCGACGACTTGATTGGTTTACCCAGCCAGGACGCGGAACAACATGGCACAGAGCTTGCGATGAAGTTCAAGAATATGTCGATGACGGATTTTGGGTTTTGCATGCAGTTTTTTTTTGGACAGGCCGATCGTGGACCAGACCGGGCTTGCGGGGAAGTACGACTTCAGCCTCAAGTGGTCGTTCGACGAGACGGAGGCAAGCAGCAATCCAAATGCTGCGCCGGGATTGTTTACGGCGATCCAGGAACAGGACGGGTTGAAGCTGGATGCGGTGAAGGCGCAGGCTGATGTGATCGTGGTGGATCACGTCGAGCGGCCGAGCGCTAATTAGAGAACTGTGCGAAGAACAGAAGCAGATTCCCTGCGGGAATGACAAAAAGCTCACGGGAGGTTTTGCGAGTCGATCCACCAGTCGGAGTCCTTGCAGAGGGAGCAGTTGGGGCCGGAGAACATCGCGGTGGCGTGGGTGTCGCCCTTGAGTTGCCAATCGAGCCATGCGAGGACGGCGTTGGTATAGCGCAGCTCGGGCATGGGATAGGCTCCGGTGTGACCGACCGAAGTGAGGCTGGCCTTGAGCGCGGGGAGGGTGGTGGGTAGAGCCTTGTAGCTGGTCTCGGCACCGGTGTATCCGGAGTCGGCAGGGCCACCGTTGAAGAAAGCGGCGGGGATGGTGAGTTTGTCGGCGGTCCAGCTATTGGCGGGCCTGGCGGGTGCGCCGGTTGCGGCGGCAGTGGGGAAGTTGCTGTTGAGTGCGATGACGGTAGTCACGCGCGGGTCGTGCGCGGCGGTGAATGCTTGCGGGCCTCCGCAGGACTGGCCCATAGTGGCGACTTTGGAGATGTCTAGTTTGCCGAAGAGTGGGCTGCCGCGGCGGGAGTTCTCGGCAATCGCCCAGTCAAGTCCCTTGGTCATATAAGAGGCGTCCATCATGACGTACAGGTTGCCGTTGGCGTCCTTCTGGTCAGCGACGGCGGCGATGCTGCCGCGGATGACGAGGAATGGGATGGTGCTGCGACCAACGGCGACGACGAGGTAGCCGTGGGAGGCGATCTCGCCGAGGAAGCGGGTGAACTCGACCGAAGTGTTGCGGCAGCCTCCGTTGGCCCAGAGGATGATGGGGAGCTTAGGGGTTTTGCTGAGGTCGGCGGGGAGGTAGATGGTGTGGGTGGGGAGCGAGGCGGGCTCCTGGCGGGTGGCTGGGTATGGGCCGGAACCGGCGTAGGGGTGGGCATCCCAGTCGGCGAAGCGGAGGGCCTGTTCGGCGGAGCCGTCGATGGGCTGGACGGGGAGAGTAATGGTGTAGCGGCCAGAACGGCGGTCGATGGTGATCTGTGATCCGGGCGGGGCTGTCCATGAGCCATTGCCGGCTTGCGAGGGCGGCGCTGTGGAGGGAGTGGGGTTCGCAACTGCAGGCTGCTGGGCAGGGAGCGAAAGAGCGAGCGAGAGCAGGGTGAGCGACAAAAGGGCAGACTTGATCCGGTTGGTCATAGGTTTTCCCCAGCGAATAGATACGAGGAATCTTACCCATACGGCGGAAGAAGGGGCAAATGGGGGGCTGATGAAATGCAGGGATCCCTCCGCTCCGCTGCGCTTCGGTCGGGATGACGGTTTAAATGGGTGGGCTGATAGGCTGGTACTGAGCGATGTAGTTGAGGAGAGACGATGAAGCGGTTTGAGTTTGCCCATGTAGCGGAAGGGATTGCACGGCAGGCGGGGGCACTCCTGCGGGGGTTCTACGAGAAGGGCGTGGCGACTGAGTACAAGGGCGATGTTGACTTGGTGACGGAGGCTGACCGTTCGACTGAAAAACTTATCCGAGAGCGGCTGACGGCGGCATTTCCGACGCATGGGATCTACGGCGAGGAGGGGACGCGCGACCAGATGGAGAGCGAGTATCGGTGGTACGTCGATCCTCTGGATGGGACGACGAATTTTGCGCATGGGTTTCCGGCGTTCTGCGTGATTCTGGGGCTGGAGCGGCGGGAGGCCGGACTGGCTGCGGATCAAGACGGCGAGATTGTGGCAGGGGTGATCTACGATCCGCTGCGGGATGAGATGTTTGTGGCGGAGCGTGGCAAGGGGGCGTGGCTGAATGGCAAGGCGATCCATGTGTCGAAGACGCGGTTGCTGTCGGAGTCGCTGACGGCGACGGGATTTCCTTCGCACAAGCGGCATAGCTCGCCGAATGTCCATTTTTATCAGGAGATCACGCTGCGCTCGCATGGGGTTCGGCGGGCTGGATCGGCGGGGCTGGATCTGGCGTATGTGGCGTGCGGACGGCTGGATGGCTTCTGGGAGTTCAATTTGAATCCGTGGGACACGAGTGCGGGGATTCTGCTGGTGGAGGAGGCCGGAGGGACAGTGACGCACTTCGATGGGGGAAAATTTACGCTGGACTCGCGTGAGGTGTTCGCGACCAATGGGTTGGTGAAGGACGAGATGCAGCATTTGTTTCAGGAGATGTTCGCGGGGCGCGAGATGGGGGCGATCCCTACGCCGGCGGAGTTTGCGGCGCGGCGGGCGGCGGAGAAGTAAGGTGCGGCCTCGGCGTACGGCGCGTGTGATGGTCTTCGATCCGGCGGGGCGGGTGTTGCTGATTCGCTGCGTGGCGATGCGGCGCGATGGGGAGTTTGCGTTCTGGCTGACGCCGGGCGGAGAGATTGAGGCGGGAGAGGCGTCGATCGGTGCCGCGAGGCGCGAGTTGCGCGAGGAGTTGGGACTCAACGTGGAAGTGGTGGGGCCGGTATACACCGAGACGACGCAGTTTGAGCACAAGGGAGAGATGCGGGACAACGTGGACTATGTGTTTACGGCGCGATGCGCAGCGGAGGAGCCCGCGCTTCAGGGAGTGACGGCGGACGAGATCGAGCTGATGAAGGAGATTCGCTGGTGGACAGCGCAGGAGATTGAGGCGGCGCTTGCGGGTGGGGAGCGGATCTTTCCGGTGGACCTGGCGGCGCGGATGGGGGATTAGAGCTGTTTGCGGAGGCGCTCGAAGATGACATAGCCGATGGAAGCGGCGACGATAGCGATGGCAAAGTTCTTGATTGTGAAAATGTCGTAAAGGGCAACGGAGAACGATTTTCCGGTGCCGTTGGTACGGTTGAACTCGCCCATCAGGAGGTTGGAGTAGAAGAGGAAGATGATGAATGCAACCTCGATGAGTGCGCGCAGGGCGTGGCCAAGGGGGCTCGGAGGCTGAGGGTTTGCTGGCATGGATTGATAATACAGGGTCGATATGACCTGATTCGAAGGATTGGATTGGACCCTGCGGCGGAATGGATGGACAATTCTATGAATCGAAGCGACTCGCGGCAGAATCTTGTATGCTGAAATGAGTGCTGGATGAGCAGGTAGTAGTATTGTGACCGTGGAGTATCGGGGCTGACTTTTGGTCAGGCGCTTATTATTCAACACGAGACTTTTGATCAGCGAGGGAGATTGGACTTATGGCTTATGTGATTGCGGAACCATGTATCGGGACAAAGGATTCGGCGTGCGTGGATGCTTGTCCGGTGGACTGTATTCATCCCAAGAAGGACGAGGCGGGATACGGCGAAAGCGACCAGCTGTTCATTGATCCGGTGGAGTGCATTGACTGTGGAGCATGCGTGCCGGTGTGCCCGGTGTCCGCGATTTACGCAGGCGATGACCTGCCGGAGAAATGGGCGGACTTCCAGGTGAAGAACGCGGCGCACTTCGGACGTTAAGAACAGTGGTTAGTGGATAGTGGTAAGTATGTGCAGACGCGTGGTCCAGAATTTCGGGCTGCGCGTTTTTCATGTGGAGTGCAGATGATCGAGCATGTGGGTGAGGCGATTGTGCTGCGGACGTGGCCGTTCCACGAGGCCGATCTGGTGGTGAGCCTGTTTACGCGGGAGCAGGGACGTGTGAAGGGCGTGGCGCGCCATGCGCTAAAGAGCAGGCGGCGGTTCGGCGGGGCGCTGGAGCCAATGACACATGTGCGGGCGAGCTATGCGGAGAGGCGTGGGCAGGAGTTGGTGCGGCTGGATGCCTTGGAGATTCTGTCGTCCCCGCTTTCGCGGCCGGTGGACTATGAGCGGACGGCGGCGCTGGAGATGGTGGCCGAGGTACTGGAGGCGGCGCTGCCGGAGGGGGCCGTGGAGGATGCCGTCTTCCGGCTGGCGCTGGCGGTGCTGGACGAGCTGCAGGTGGGCCGAGTATGGATGCCGGTGACCTATTTTGCGTTGTGGATGAACCGGCTGATGGGGTGGATGCCGGAGCTGGGACGATGCGCGGCTTGCGGGCTGGACCTGCGCGGCGGGACGGTGTGGTACTCGGCTGTGAATGATGGTGTGACGTGTGCGGACGACCGCAGTGCAGGTGGCACGGCATTAAGTGCGGAGTCGGTGGCGACGGCAGCACGGATCTTTCGCGGAACAGTGAAGGGACTGGCGGAGGAGGATTGGCCGAAGGCGCGGGCGGCGGAGCTGCGGCGGTTTGCCATCGAGGTGCTGGAGCGGCACCTGGAGGGACGGCTGATGACGGCGCGGGTACTGGCGCGGGGGTAGCCGGGCTGGGACGAACTTGCTGGGCTAGACTTGGGCTGAATGGCGAATCAGGCGCGGGAAAGCTCGGAGACAATGCACGAGGCGGCGGGCAGGCGCGTGCCGCTTCCGGCGTTGCTGCGGAGCTTCTGGACGTGGTCGGCGGTGGTGTTTGGGTTGACGCTGCTGGTGGCGTGGGTGGAACATCAGCTGGGAGTGTCGAGGTACAACTGGGACCCGTTAAGCGATCCGCTGTTCGGCGATCTGATGGAGTATCCAGGGACGTATCTGTGGCTGCACACGGCGGCGTTCTTCTTCAACGTGACGGCGCGGCCAGTGCCCTATCCACTGTATTCGCCGGTGGCGTATCCACCGTTTGCGGCGATGGTGCTGGCGGGATTGTATTCGGCTGCCAATCCGGTACTGCGCTATTTGGAGCTGGCTGCGGTGTGGCTTGCGGTTGCATTGTGGGGTGTACGGCGCGTGTTGATGCGAGTTGGGATCGGTAGAGTGTCGGCGACGGTATTTCCACTTACGATGGTACTGATCTCGTTCCCGATTGTGCGCCTGGTGCATGAGGGAAACGTGGAGCTTGTGCTGTGGGTGCTGACGGCAGCGGGGGTGCGGGCATATCTGCGAAAGCACGATGATGCGGCGGGGGTTCTTTGGGGACTCGCGGCAGCGATGAAGCTGTATCCCGCGGTGCTGCTCATCCTGCTGTTGCCACGAGGGAAGTGGCGCGCGTTTGCGCTGGGGGTGGCGGCGTTTGCTGGTGCCACGCTGCTGGCGCTGTGGTGGCTGGGGCCGACGATGGGAGTGGCGTGGCGGGGATCGCTGGGGAACGTCTTTGGCTACCAGGGCGTGCGGGCGAGTGAGTGGAGTTTGAGGGAGCTAGCGGCGAACCACTCGGTGTTCGGATTGGTGAAGATGTTGGCGATGATGACGGGCGTGCCGCTGGCACGGCTGACGCTGCCCTATTATGCGTGCGGAGCGGTGGCGATGGGCTGGACGTTCTTCGGGAGGCTGTGGAGGATGCCGGCGGCAAACCAGTTGCTTGCGGTGACGGCATTCATGGTGATGTTCCCGCCGGTGTCGTACTTCCACACGCTGGTGCATCTGTATGCGCCGCTGCTGGTATTGCTGTTGGTGGCTATCCGCGCGGAGCGGGCGGGGGCGACGGTTGAGGGGTTGCGCGGGACGGTGCTGCTGTTTGTGCCGCTGTTTGCGGCGTTCACGGTGTTTCTGTTCCCGCGGGTGTATGTCTTCGATGGGCTAGTGCAGGCGGCGCTGCTGGTGGCTCTGTTTGGGTGCGCGCTGCGGTTTCCGTTTATGGTGGATGGGGCTGAAGCGGTTGCCTGAAGTTGACTGACTCGCATCCCGAGAGATGAAAATTAGGGTGCATCTTCAGTGGGCGGGACGTCTTCTTCCGGACCCGCGTCTGGCAGTGTAGACGAGATGAGGAGTGGGCTTTCAGGCGTGGCGATGAGGTAGATCGCGATGAAGAGTGGAGCGTAGAGAGCGATTGAAATGAGGTAAGTGACTGCCTGGAATATGTAGACGATGCCTGGCGATGCCTGTGGGACGAACGACAGAGTGACCTGTAATAGCAACATTGTACAAATGGCAATAGCTGAAGTGACGATAGCGAGGGACCAGGCGATTCTCGCTTGCCTTGTCTGCTGTGTTGTGGGGTTGGTGTTCGGCGGCTGCAGGAGCCTGACCTGAAGAGGCGCGATGATATACACGACGCAGAGGGTGATGGGGATGGGCCAAAGATTGTTGAAGAGATTATTGAAGAGATTTGATTTTTCCAGTGCGACTGAAGATTTGAGGGAGAGTGACAATATCTTTTCCAGCTTGGTTTGAAAATCAATCAGGTTGAGGGGCTGCATCAACGACGACAGGATGCCGGCGAGTGAGTGGCCGATCACATTCAAGCCAAACAGGGTCAAGGCGAAGACCATCATGCGACGGGCGGAGGAGAGGATGGGAGGGACGGCGTCGCGTAGAGTTCCGATTCCTGTCTGGGCAATTCGCTGCAGCATCGCGGCGGTTGCGACCATGGTGCATGTAAGCAGAAGGTTGTACAGAAGAAGAACGCACCAGTCGAGAGGGACAGTGAGGTATTCCGATCTGTGTATGGATGCATGCAAGTGCGCGATGGCCGTTGCGCTGAGGACAGAACTGTCTTCAGATTGGCGGAGAAAAATATGTTGTATTAAGTAGTGGTGGAGCAGGTTATTGAGCCAGCGGAGGTTGAAGTCGATGAACTCAACGATGGCAACGGGAAGCCATAGGATGGGATGTTGCCGGAGGACGGAGACTGTGGAGTGCCAGAGGGATCGCATTTGTGTGTGTGGTGAGTTGGAGAAAGAGTAAACGGTTTGAGGTAGTTTGGAGGGAAAATCTTTTACATGAATTCCAAAATGTACGCGGGAACGCTTCGCGGGCGGGCAGAGTTGGTTAGACTGGGAAGTATCACGAATTCAGAGGGATGATGCAGGCAATCGCGGAGAAGACGAAGGCGCTGACGTTTCAGGAGCTGCTGTTCCGGCTGGAGAGGTTCTGGGCGGAGCGGGGATGCGTGTTGCAGCAGCCATACGACGTGGAGGTGGGCGCGGGGACGATGTCGCCGGACACTTTTCTGCGTGTGCTGGGGCCGAAGCCGGTGCGCATTGCTTATGCGCAGCCATCGCGCAGGCCGGCGGACGGGCGATATGGGGAGAATCCGAACCGGCTGTTCCGCCATACGCAGTTGCAGGTGATTCTGAAGCCACCGCCGGAGAATATCCAGGAGATGTATCTCGAATCGCTAGCCGCGATTGGGATCGACCTTGCCGAGCATGACATCAAGTTCGAAGAGGACAACTGGGAGTGGCCGGTGGGCGGCGCGTGGGGTGTGGGCTGGCAGGTGATGCTGGATGGGCTGGAGATTACCCAGTTCACATACTTCCAGCAGTGCGGCGGGATGGACCTGGACCCGGTCTGCGGCGAGATTACATACGGGCTGGAGCGGATTGCGGGATTTTTACAGGACGTGGACTCGATCTACGACATTGTTTGGGCCGTGGAGCCGGACACTGGCAAGCGTGTGACGTATGGCGAGATGCGGCTGGCCGAAGAGGAGCAGTTTTCGGCGTATAGCTTCGACTACGCGGACGTGGCGAAGCTGTGGGAGCATCTGGGACTGTATGAGGCGGAGTGTCTGTCGCTGCTGGAGCGGGCGAAGGGATTGTTCGGCGCGGAGAGCAAGGCGGATCTGTTGGAGATGAAGCGTTTCCCAGTGCGGGGCGCCTACGAGTTGGCGCTGAAGTGCTCGCATGTTTTTAATCTGCTGGATGCGCGCGGGGCGATCAGCGTGACGGAGCGTGTGGGCGTGATGGCTCGGATTCGCACGCTGGTGATTGGCGTGGCAAAGGCTTATGTGGCGCAGGGACAGCGAG
This sequence comes from uncultured Granulicella sp., assembly GCA_903932155.1. Classification (GTDB taxonomy): domain Bacteria; phylum Acidobacteriota; class Terriglobia; order Terriglobales; family Acidobacteriaceae; genus Edaphobacter. The sequence goes on from CAIZFH010000106.1 coordinate 28,233, forward strand.
TCAGCGAGTCAGCGAGTCAGCAAGTCAGCGAAGGACGGGTTGGGTGATGGCGGAGTTTCTATTTGAGATTGGGTTGGAAGAGGTGCCGGCGCGGATGATCGCGGGGGCGCAGGCAGAGTTGCTGAAGCGCCTGGTTGCGATGTTGGAGCGCGAGCGGCTAGTGGCACCGGGGGTTGCGAGCAAGAGTTATTCGACGCCACGGCGGCTGGCAGTGTGGGTTGCTGCCGTTACGGCGCGACAGGCGGACGCGGTCGAAGAGTTGGTTGGACCGGCGGTGAAGATTGCCTACAAGGACGGCGTTCCGACGGCGGCGGCGATGGCGTTCGCGAAGAAGGCGGGCGTGGATGTTGCGGCGCTGAAGACGGTGACGACGCCTAAGGGCGAGTACATTGCGGCGCCCTCGGTGAAGGCGGGACGCGAAGCGGCTGAGGTGATTGCGGAGGAGCTGCCGAAGGAGCTGGCGGGGATCTACTGGGCGAAGAATATGACCTGGCGTCCGGGCAAGCCGGAGAGGTTTGTGCGGCCAGTGCGTTGGCTGCTGGCTCTGCTGGGCGAGGTGGTGGTACCGGTCGAGTTCGGTGGGAAGACGGCGGGGAAGATGACACGTGGACATCGCGTTTTGGCGGGCGATGAGGCGATTCCCATCGGCTTTCCCGATGAGTACGAGCAGACACTGCTGGATGGGCATGTGATTGCGGACGTCGAGACGCGGCGGCAAACGATTCGCAAGGCGCTGGATCGTGTGACGCGTGCGGCAGGTGCGGGGCTGCGATGGCGCGAGGACCATGCGCTGGTGGATACGGTGACGAACCTGACGGAGTGGCCGACGGTGGTGCTGGGGAGCTTTGAGCCGGAGTATCTGAAGCTGCCGGAAGAGGTGCTGGTGACGGTGATGCGCGATCACCAGAAGTATTTTGCGGTGGAAGATGCGGCGGGCAAACTGGCACCGCACTTTCTGGCGGTGCTGAATACGGCGGCGGATGCGGCGGGCGAGACGGTGATCCGGCACGGTAATGAGCGTGTGCTGCGGGCGAGGTTCAAAGATGCGCGGTTCTTCTGGGAGTTCGATCAACGGACGCCGCTGGCAGAGCGTGTGAAGCTGCTGGAGAAGGTGACCTTCCAGAAGGATTTGGGAAGCTATGCGGCGAAGACGGAGCGGGTGTCGGCGGTTGCCGCGTCGCTGGCCGAGTTGGTGAAGGCACGCGGAACGAAGCTGGATGGGGTGGCGCTCGACACTGCGGCGCGGCTGGCGAAGACCGATCTAACGACCGAGCTGGTGAAGGAGTTCACCGAGCTGCAGGGGCAGGTGGGCGGGCTGTACGCGCGGGCTCAGGGATATTCGGCGGCGGTAGGCGACGCGATCTACGACCAGTATCTGCCCAAGTCGATGGAGGACTCGGTGCCGCGAACGGCGGAGGGCGCGCTGCTGGCGATGGCCGATAAAGGGGACACAATTGTTGGAATGTTTGGGCTGGGGCTGGAGCCGACGGGGTCGAAGGACCCGTTTGCGCTGCGGCGCGCGGCCAACGGGATTGTGAAGATACTGGCGGAGGGTGAGCCGGCGCTGCCGCTGACGCTGGGCGATGTGGTGGATGCGGCTTCGCCCGAAGAAGCGGTACGAATGCGCGTGGAGATTTTCATTGCGGAGCGGCTGGAGTTCTATCTGCGCGAAGCGAAGGGGCAGGCGTACGACGTGGTGAAGGCGGTGTTGGCGGCAGGGGCGAATGATGTACGAGATGCCGTGGCGCGCGCGGAGGCGGTTACTGCGGTGCGCGGAAGCGAGGACTTTCTTGCTGTTTGCGCGATGTACAAGCGCGCAAAGAATATTCTCTCGCAGGCTCAATTTGCAGGGCCGGTGAGAACAGATGTCGTCATCAAAGTTCTAGAGCGACTGGGGCCGACCGACGCTCAGGTTTCACTCAGCGCCAAGGCTCTGGCGGTCGGTGCCAAGGTATACAAGTTCTGCAAGTCACAGCAGTACAGAGAGGCTTTGCAGGAACTCGCGACACTACGACACGACCTAGATGTTTTTTTTGAAAGAGTGATGGTGATGGATCCCGACCTTACGATTCGCGAGGTCAGGCTCACGCTGCTTAGTCAGATTGTCAACGACTCTTCAGGCATCGCGGATTTTTCGGAGATTGTAACGGCGGGTTAGTAGGTTCAGCCGAAGCGTGGGGCGAGCAGGATGTGCTGTTCGACGACGCTTTGTTCGAGGACGGACTTGCCGGGGTTGGACTGTTTGTAGCGGACCTGGACCCGCTGCTCTCGCATCTTTGCGACAAAGTCTTCGGCTTCGGCTTTCTTGGCGAATTCGTGGGTGTACTTGCCGGTTCGGTACTCCTCGACGAAGTATGTGTACTCAAGGGTGGCGAGGAAGCGTGAGGTGTGGGCGATTGCCGCGACCTTGCCGCTACTGATGCGGCCTTCGACCGAGGGCCAGCCCTGCGCGCTCTCTTCGAGACGGCGCTTTTGCCATCTGCGGAGATAGAGCGATCCCCAACCGGCACCCATGAAGATGACCCATTTGAAGGGTTCACTCCAAAAGCGCAGGTGGTGGGTCCAGTAGGCCCAGTGTGAGTAATCTGGGGTCATGATTCGTACAGTATCATGCGGGGCGCGAGTGGGGGAGATCAGGGGCGGTTGAGGGCGAGGTTGAGCAGGGCCTGGGTGAGGCGGTCGGGGTCGTGGCGGAGGAGATTGCCTTCGAGGGTGAAGTCGCCGGAGATGGGTTCAACGCCGAGGGCGCGAATGCGGTCGAGGTCAGGGGCGATGGGGGCCTGACCTCCACGGGCGTAGAGATCGAGCAGCGTAGGTGAGATGGGCGCGATGTTGATGAGCGCGTAGTCGAAGATGCGTGAGCCGTTTGTGCCGCAGTGGTCGAGGATTTTTTCGATGTGCTGGGATGCGGTGAGGCCGAGCGACTCGTTAGCCTGAGTCATGAGGTTGCCGATATAGACGCGGGTGGCTTTGGAGGCGGCGATGGCCTCTGGGATGCCGTGGACAAGCATGTTGGTGACCAGCGAGGTGTAGAGCGATCCGGGGCCGAGGGTGATGAGGTCGGCATTGGCGATGGCTTCAAGGGCTGCGGGAAGTGGTTTAGCGTCGGCGGGCGAGAGCATGAGCTCGACGATTCGGTGTGGGCTGGCAGTGATGCTGGTCTCGCCGTGGACCAGCGAGCCATCGTCCATGCGCGCGGCGAGGGTGACGTCGGAGTTGGTGGCGGGGTAGATGCGGCCTCGTGCGGCCAGAATCTGGGAGGACATCTGCACGGCCTGGGCGAAGTCTCCTGTGATGTCTGATAGCGCGGCGAGGAAGAGATTGCCAAAGCTGTGTCCCTCCAGATCTCCGTGGTGGAATCGGTACTGGAAGAGCTTGGCGAGCAGGAGTTCGTCCTCAGAGAGGGCGACCATACAATTGCGGACGTCTCCGGGGGGAAGCATTTTAAGGTCTTCGCGGAGGCGGCCTGAGGAGCCACCGTCGTCAGTTACGGTGACGATAGCGGCCAGGTCTCGGATAAGGGAGGGAAGATTGGCGGGCTGCGAACCAGACCGGGGCTGTGCGTTGAGCAGGGACTCACCGGAGGCACGGCGCACGGCAGCAGGGGCAGCGACGTATCGCTTAAGGCCGCGCAGCAGCGTGGAGAGGCCTGTGCCTCCGCCGATGGCAACGACACGCAGGGAGGGTTTGACGTTTTGAGTTGAGGAGGACACCGCTGTTATCAATGTAAATGGAACGGACTGCTGGTAATAAATGTGGGGCAGTTAGACCTCTGGGTAGAGCAGCTCGGTGAAGCGGGGGTCGTCTGCCATGTCCTGGAAGTCGGAGTCGGAGCGGGCCTGGATGCGGTTGCGCGGATTGAGGCGGATGGCTTCGGTGAGGTTCTCAAGGCAGTGGTGGGCGTCTCCGGTCATGCTGGCGAGCACAGCGAGTCCGTAGAAGGCATAGTCTGCGCAGGCGTTCTCGGCGAGGATATGTTTCAGATGGGTGCGTGCGTCTTCGTAGTTGCCTTCGTTGAGCAGGGAAATGGCGAAGTCGAAGCGCTCCTCGCAGGAATGGAACTTGGATTCTTTTCTGGAGATCTGTTGGATGCAGGCGCTTATGTACATACGGATGCGCTCAGTCAGATCCGAGGGGCAGGTGGAGAGTAATTGGTTGAATGCTGCTGAGGCTTTGTCGAACTTGCCGTCCTGCATGAGGCGAAGGGCGGCCTCGTATCGTGCGAGGGCCTGAGTGCGCTGGCCGTCAACTGCGGAGACGGTTCCGGCGATGGTACGAGGACGTTTCGAGGTGGAGCGAGAGGCGGTCTTCATCGGGTCTCTGCGGTTCCTGTCTGCGTGTTGCGACTCCCGTATGGGTTGGTCAGCGCTTACACACAACAAACTGAGTATGCTCCGGTTTTATACGCATCTTGAACGAGAAGGTCAACCCGCCCAGTGCGCGCGTGGGTCATGCTTCCGGTTTATGAGTGTAGATAACTGGGTTAAGGTCGGGGTCGTTGTACATCTTGAACTGACGGTAGAGCTTGAATCGGCGGCGGCCGCTGCGCACCTGGTGCCAGAGCTCGTCGAGGCAAGCGGCGAGGTCAAGCCGCTGCTCGCGGATCAGATCGAGACGGGCGAGATTGTGCAGGTGGTGGGCCTCAGAGGCTGTTGGGCGGCGGGTTTCCTCGTCGGTATGGTAGAGCTTGAGGGCAAGGACGGAGAGACGATCGAGGATAAGGCCAGGAGACTCTGAGTGGAGCGGAGCATCGGGACTCTGTTCCCCGGCGGCGGTGAGTAGCAGGCGATCCAAGGCCTCGACCAGGTCGTTGCGCTTCTGGTTGAGGGTATCGATGGAGTGCTTGAGACGGGCGACGTCGGCGTCGGAGGCATCGGGTTCGCGGACTCTATCTTCTTCGTGCCATAGGTCGAAGTTAGCGCGGTGATGAGCGAGCGCAAGGTCGAGGAGGTCCGCCTCGGGGACACGCGGATTGGGTAAAGACTGTTCCAGATGCCAGCGAAGCGTGGATTCGTCGTGCAGTCGCGTGATTTCGAGGACATTTAGCATGAATGCGATGTAACCCGTGACGGGTATCTCCCACTGTAGCAGCAGGCAGGGCATGGTTCCAGCGCGGGCTTGAACATGGAAGCCGAGAACGCCAGCTGCACACGCTTTCCATATATCATCGGATCGGTTGCGCATGGAACGGATCGCCGGGGGAGAAGCCATGTCGTCTGAGTCACCGATTAGGAGGGTGCTGATCTATCGACTGGGTAGCCTGGGCGATACCGTGGTGGCGTTGCCGTGTTTTCACCTGATTGCACGCAGCTTTCCCGATGCGGAACGGGTTCTGCTAACAAACTTCCCTGTGCATGCGAAGGCCGCAGCTTCGGCGTCGGTACTGGGCGATTCAGGGCTGGTACATGGCACCATGCGCTATACGGTGGGGACTCGGCGGATTGGGGAGTTGCTGCGGCTAGGGCGGAATATTCGACGCTTTCGGCCAGATGTTCTCGTCTACCTGATGCCGCTTCGGCTATGGAAGCAGGTACGGCGCGACCGTATATTTTTCAGACTGGCTGGGGTGCGGCGGTTTGTAGGACTGCCCACGGAACAGGACATGAAGCGCCAGTATGACGCAGCGACCGGACTGTACGAGGCAGAGGCGATGCGGCTGGCAAGAGCCATTGCAGAGCTGGGAGATGCCCATGCGGAGGACTTGGCGAACTGGGACATGATGCTGAATGCGGACGAGAGAAGCGCGGCGGCAGAGGCCCTGATTCCTATGCGGGGCAAGCGATTTCTGGTATGCGCGCCGGGTTGCAAGATGCAGGCTAACGACTGGGAGAAGGAGAACTGGCGCACTCTGCTTGGACGGCTGTATCGGACGTACCCTTCGTATGGACTGGTGATGTCCGGCGGCAAAGAAGATGTGGCCCTGTGTGAGTATGCGGCGCTGGATTGGGTAGGCGCGAAGCTGAACCTGGCAGGCTGGATGGGGCCACGCGAATCGGCTGCGCTGTACGCTCAGGCAGCGATGTTCGTTGGGCCGGACTCTGGCCCGAAGCACCTGGCAGCGTGCATGGGGGTGCCGTGCGTGTGCGCCTTTGGAGCGCGAAACCTGCCGGGAGTGTGGTTCCCGCCTGGTACGCGGAACCAGATTGTGCATCATCCGCCGGAGTGCTTTGGCTGCGGCCTGGAGACTTGTATCGAGATGAAGAAGAAATGCATCCGCTCCGTGATGGTGGAGGAGATGGAGCAGGCGGTGGAGCGCGTACTAGGGTATGGGGAGTGAGGCGATTTGCGAAAGCAAAGCGTCCGTGGCAGCAGGCAGGGAGGGAAAGCACAGGTCGGCAAGCCGGCGCGCAGAGATCACTCCGAGCTTCTGGGTCTGTGGGTCGCCTTCGAGGAAGATGGTTCTCATCCCGAGGCGATGGCCGAACTGTATGTCGGAGAAGGAATCTCCGATCATAATGCTGGATGCGACGGTGATATCCGGGAACTGTGCGTGGGCCTGATCGAAGAGGCCAGGGAGCGGCTTGCGGCAGTTGCATTTCTGTTTGTCATGAGGGCAGAAGTAAAAGGCGTCGATGTGCGCGCCCTGCGATCGTAGCCAATTTTGCAGTTCAGTGTGGATATTGTGTACATCCTCGGAGGTGTAGAGGCCGAGGGCGATACCTCGCTGGTTGGAGACGACGACGACGCGTAGTCCTGCTTGGTTGAGGCGGGCGATCGCCTGGGGCACACCGGGCAGCGGCTGAAGTTCGCTCCACGAGGTCACATAGCGACCTTCTGGCATCTTGCGATTGAGAACGCCGTCGCGATCCAGGAAGATTGTGCTCAGGGTACTGGGTAGAGAGCTGTTTACGGAGTCGGCCACCCAGTAATGATAGCAACAGAATATTCCTCACAAGTCGATAGATAACGGTGATCGCGGGAAGGTATACCCGGAGAAATGTCCAATTTAGATGAGGCGTAACGCGACGAGGGCGCGGATGCGGAGTTCGATGGCATCGATGGAGTTGTCGCCGGAGACGTCATTGGCGATGGTGAGGACACGCTGCGGTTCGCGGGCAGCGATCTCGAGGTAGGCGGCATGGATGCGCGAGTAAAAGTCGTCAGACTCGCGCTCGAAGCGGTTTTCGTCGGTGGGTTGTGACTGGGGGAGCGCGTCGGGTTGCGGATTCGTTTGCGACTGACTTGCGGCATATCGGTGGTTGCGGCGGCGGGCGCGCGTAAGCGCTGCTTCCAGCGGGGGAAGGAGAAGCAGGGTGAGGTCTGGCTGAAGATTGTTGCAGACGGCTGCGTGCATGGCGAGGACGCGCGCGCTGCCGAGTTGGCGGCCTGCACCCTGATAGGCCTCCGAGGAGTCGGTGTAGCGGTCGCAGAGGACGATAGAACCAGCAGCCAGTGCCGGTTCTATGATCTCGGCGATGGCCTGTGCCCGGTCGGCGAACATGAGGGCCATCTCGGAGAGTGGACTGATGGGGCCGAGTGCGGACTCGGAGCGAGAGTCGAGCAGAACGGCGCGCAAGCGATCGCCCAGCGCGGTTGAGCCCGGCTGGCGCAGCATGACAAAGGAGCGGCCGGAAGCGGTGAGCCATGTTGCGAGGCGACGCATCTGCGTGGTCTTGCCGGAGCCGTCCAGGCCCTCGAAGGTAATGAAAGTACCGCGTGGCATGGGGACAAGTCTATCGCATGTGGTGGTTGCGGTAGAACTGGAGATGTCTCTGACTATGTCGCGAAAAAATAAGTCGAAAGCAGCTTGATGCGAGTCAAACGGGATAGACTTTTGAGCGAAGCACTTTCCTTCCATGTTTTTGGGCCTGAATTGCAGGCATATCCCTGGTGATCC
>CAIZFH010000107.1 GCA_903932155.1 uncultured Granulicella sp.
CCCAGTTGTAGCGGCTGGTACAGCAGCACCGCCTGCAACCGCACCAACTCCAGCATCGCCAAAAACATGCAGATCAACGCGCGTGGCGAGTGAGTGCTGTGCAGCAATCGGCGCAGGCTCACCGGCCTGTCCTCCATCATCAGCCGCCGTTTCACATAGTCGATCATCTGCGTTACGGTGACCGACTCCTCGTTTACGTCCAGCACGGGACGCTTGCGCAGCCGGTCCAGCACCTCCTGAAAGACGCGCACCAGATCCACCGTGTCGGCGGCAATCTCCTGCTCGTCGCCTGCGTTCACGCCCCCCTCCTGCTCGCGCATAAACTCGCGCATGCCGGGGTTCGACCAGGTTGCCTCTTCGATCTGATGCTTCTGCATCAACATCTGTGCGGCGGCCTTGAAGCGTTCGTGCTCCAGCAGCCGCTCCACCAGCTCACGCCGCGGGTCCTCTGCGTCACCGCCGGCAACATCCGAAGGATCGCGCGGAAGCAGCGTCTTCGACTTGATGTGGATCAGCAGCGAGGCCGTATAGATGAACTCGCCCGCAGCGTCCACGTCCGTCTGCTTCAACTGGTGGCAATAGTCCAGAAACTGGGCCGTAATCAGGGCGATGGGAATGTCGTAGATGTCGATGTTCTGTCTGCGGATCAGGTCCAGCAGAAGGTCCAGTGGCCCATCGTAGACCTGTCCCACGGTGACGGAGAACGGCGACAGCGAGGCCTCTGCCTGCTTCGCCGCGTCCTTCGCCGCGGCGTCCTTGCGCTTCGTGTCTTCCTCGCGTGTCACCGGCCCAGGCTGCAACACCAGCGTCTCCCCGACCGACGTAATTTGTTCATCGGGTGTTTTTTCAGTCGTCGTTATTTTTTTCTCTTCCAAGCCCTGCGCCTCTCTTAACTCATCGGCTTGTACTGCCCGCGGTATTCGGTTATATCGATCGGCGATGCCTCGGGCAATTCCAACAAGAATCTGGAATCCGTGCGAGTCACCCAGAAAATCATAACCTCATTCTTATGGGTCTTCTTATATGCGAACCATGGAATCTGATAGGCGATTAGCGGAACGATAAAATCATGCAGGCGAAACTCCTTGTCCCAGCAGAGCAGCGCCAGCATCTCGTAGCTCTTCGTCTTTGACTCGAAACCCCACCGGCTGTCCAGGTTCTCTCGGGACGTCGTCACATACACACGCTTATTCTTTCGCGTAACAAACACACGGTCCGAGTCTTGCTTGAGCCTAATTTCCGACGGGACGATATTGGATAACCAGTACTCACGTACATTCTTTGCCCGAAGGGCCGGCTCCTGGTCCCAAAATGCGGCCTCGGCGCTGAGATCGTGACCTTCATGGTTAGCTTCGCTTGCGTTATAAGCGCGTTTCAGGCGGGATATGTCGGCAAGTGGCCTGCGTGACAATCCAACAGCCTGCCGGACTTCTTTCATAGTCTGCTCAGCTCTGGCGGAGGAACGCTTTGAACCGTCCTCCAAGACCTCCCAGACCCGATCCGGACTCCGTTCTAGCTGCTCTCGATTGACTCGAACATCGTGCATTTGCAAGTTGATTGATTCCGCGGCCATCCATTTGCATTGGGAACAAGGTATAGCCGCGTCCATGCACCCCTTTCGCGTAAAACTCCGCACCTGAGGAGCGCTGAAGAGAATATGCATCTCCCCAACCGGACAGATGTCGGGATTCCCCGGCTCGCTCTGTGGGTTCCTTTGCCCCCCATTGCTCATTCCGCTCATCTTTTCTGACACAATCGCGGGATGATCTGACATAAGGATGGTGTTTCCGTAGCTCTTGGACATCTTCCGGCCATCGATACCAGGCAGCTTTGGTGACGGCGTCAGCAAAACTTCAGGCTCCGGTAAGATCAACTTAGTTGGATCAGTCTCTTCAGCCAAAGACGTTGGATCGGTGCTCACTAGCCGTTTTGGGGAATAAAACTGGTTGAACCGTCGTGCGATCTCGCGTGTGATTTCGACGTGAGCAACCTGATCCTGACCAACTGGAACAAAATCGGGTTGATAAACCAGAATATCCGCCGACTGAAGAAGCGGATACCCTAAGAATCCATAAGTATTCAGATCCTTTTGCTTCAATTGCTCCTGTTGATCCTTGTATGTAGGCACCCTTTCCAGCCAGCTTAGCGGCGTAATCATGGACAAAAGCAGATGCAGTTCCGCATGTTGAGGCACATCACTCTGAACGAAAAGCGTGCTTTTATCTGGATCAAGTCCCGCGGCCAGAAAATCCAGAGCCACATCCAATGTGCTTTCTTGCAATCGGCTTGTGTCGGCGTAGTCTGTCGTCAGCGCGTGGTAGTCCGCGATGAAGAAGTAGCACTCATACTTCGGCGCGCCATCCTCATTCGTCGCGTTCTGTAGCTCCACCCAGTTCTTCAGCGCGCCCATGTAGTTGCCCAGGTGCAGCTTGCCGGTGGGCCTCATGCCGCTCAGTACGCGCCGTGGCGCCGGATGTCTTGTCTCTTCGCTCATGTTCTTCTCAATCCAAAGCGTACAGGATGCGACCTCTTTACAGCGACCCTAGCAGGCCGTTGAAGACATTCAGCAGCGGATAATAAAACGCCCCGATCCACCGTCCGCCAAGCAGCAGGAGAATCATCAGGCCGTACATCCCTATCCGGTTGTACATCTGCTCCACGCGGTAAGGAAGAAAGTGTCGCAGAACGTGACTACCGTCGAGCGGAGGAATCGGAATCAGGTTGAAGACAAGCAGCAGCAGGTTGATGGTGACGCCGTAGTAGAGAAGCATCGCCAAAGGAAACAGCGGAAGGGCGCCGGCATCGACGCCGGGAATGCGATTCGCCATCTCCATGGCGGCGTTGATTGCCGGAACTCCGCCCACATGCTTGAAGACGATCAGCAGCAGCAGCGCAATGGTGGCCATCGCGAGGTTGCTGGCCGGCCCCGCCATCGAGACCAGAATGTCGTCGCGACGCAGATTGCGGAAGTTGCGCGTGGTCACCGGACAGGGCTTGGCCCACCCGATCAGCCATCCGCCATAGACAAGCGAGATGAGCGGAACCAGCACCGAGCCCAGCGGATCGAGGTGCTTCATCGGGTTCAGCGTGACGCGCCCCAGCATATAGGCCGTCGGGTCGCCCAGGCGCATGGCCACGTAGGCGTGCGCGCTCTCGTGCACCGAGAAGGCAAGCACCAGGACCACAATCTGGAAGAGGATCAGGACAAACTCCTGCTGATTCATCCCTTCAGTTTACAGAAACCTCCTCTCGGCAGGCGCAGGGTCTGTCGCATACACTGGGAAACACTTCGTCCTCGAAGCACAAGGAGCAACCCAGCATGTCCTTCCTTCGTCACAAATACTGCATCTGCATCGTATTGCTTCTGGTTGCACCACTTTGCCACGCGCAATCCTATGGCCCGGCCCATGCTGAGTGGATCACTCCCATCGCACCCTTCCGCATCGCAGATAATCTCTACTATGTTGGCAGCAAGGACCTCGCTTCCTACCTCATCGTCACGACCGAAGGCGACATCCTCATCAACTCCAGCCTGGCTTCTTCCCCGCAACTCATCCAGAACAGCATCCAGCAACTCGGGTTCCACCTCAGCGACGTCAAAATCCTCCTCATCAGCCACGCCCACTTCGACCACGACGCAGGCTCCGCCGAACTACTACGCCTGACCGGAGCTAAGTACATGGTGATGGACGCCGATGTTCCTATTGTCGAAAGCGGCGGCACTAAAGACTTTGCATATCCAGACGACCACTACCCCGCCGCCAAAGTTGACAGCATCCTCCACGACGGCGACCAGGTCCGCCTGGGCGACGCCGTTCTTATCGCGCACAAGACTCCCGGCCACACCCGCGGCTGTACCACCTGGACCATGCGCGCAGTCTCAGGCGGCAAGCTTCGCGACGTTGTCATCGTCGGTAGCTGGAACGTCAACAACGGATTCCGCCTGGTTGACCACCCCGGCCACCCAGCCTCGTACCCCGGCATTGCGGACGACTTCCGGCACACCTTCGACGTTCTGCGCAGTATGCCCTGCGACATCTTTCTCGGCGCCCACGGAAGCTACTTCAACATGCTGGCCAAACTCGATCGCGCCAAAGCTGGAGCGGGAGATGTTGTCTGGATTGACCCCGATGGCTATCGCACAGCCGTCGCGGAACACCAACGCGCCTTCGAAGCCGAACTCAAACGCCAACAGGACACCGTCCACTGATCTGCCTCAATCCCTCGAGGCTTCGTCTCCACTGCTCAGAAGATCCGCCAGGGTCTTCTTGTGCTTTGGTCTGGCGGCAGCCTTCTGCTTGGGGTCGGGGATGACGCGCTCCGGCGGCACCGGGCCGACGCGGTCCCGCGCGTTCAGCTTGACCGCCTTCACCACCGAGAAGACCCGCTTCTTCGCCTTGCCCATCGCCGATCCCTGGCGCAAACTGACTACTGCGCCGCAACACCGATTATGCAATACTTTTGATTGCAGCAGAACGGCCAGGATTACCGCGCCGAACCCGTTGGCGGCCAATCCGGGAGGGGACCCAGCATGGAAGAACGCGATTTTTTCGACGAAAAGCCCGAGCAGCGCACGCATACCATGACCTGTCCGCATTGCGGTCAGCCGGGCGAGTACCAGATTGGATGGCTTGTGCGCCGCAAGAAGGCGCAGCTTCCTCACAATGCCGATGAGCGCGACCGCGCCCGCTTTGCCAAGGCGCAGAGCTACATGGTGCGCACCGACGACCTGGTAGGATGCAAGAACATTCGCTGCCGCAAGCGCTTCGATGTGGCCGGAATCCAATCCGTCGCATTTCTGTAAATTACCTTTCAACGGCTGCATCTTCGCACCCCGGATTGCGATCTAATCCCCGTAGTCATAAGCATCTGGAGGAGAGCCTTGGCCAACACCCTTATCCCCATCGAGGAACGAACGCTGACACCGCAGCAGGTGGAGGCCCTGGACCGCCGCCGCCGCCGGGGTCAACTATTCCTGGTGCTGTGCTTCCAGTGCCTTATCGTGGCCACGCTGGTGACTCTGTGGAGCGGGCAGGACCTGACCTACTCGCCAGGTTGGGTACACCCGATGTTTTACTGGAACGCGGCGTTGTTCCTGCTGGCCACTATCTTCGGTGTTGCTGGAGTCCGTCTGCGCCGCGGCTCGAATGAGTTCCTCAGTTACTAATCTCCTTTGATTCCAAGTTGTCTTCACGGGCCATCGGTCCGGGAGGGATTCCTGCCGCACATACGACCCGTGCAGCAAGAGCGATTCGGAGTGCTGCAGGGCTATCTGTAGGACAATAGGTCTGGGCGCGGAATCGGCGACCGCTACATGACATCCAATCAGTAGCAAGAGTTAACGCAAGTGCAGAGAGATCTGAGGCAACAGGACGGAATGGCGGAAGCAACTCCATTGCAGGGCGAAGCAAAGGCCGCGTCGAGGGTGGTCGGCATCGATCTCGGCACCACCAACTCTCTGGTTGCCTTTATGCAGGGCGATCAGCCGACGATCATTCCCGGCGAGGACGGCGACCGGCTGGTGCCGTCGGTGGTGGCCTTCGACGCCGATCAGCACGGGTTTGTGGTGGGCAACGGAGCGCGGGCGACGCTTCTGAAGGACGCGTCGAGCGTGGTCTACTCCGCCAAGCGCCTGATGGGGCGCGGCGTCGAGGACGTGCAGGAGGAGCTGAAACTCTTCCCCTTCAAGCTGGTGGAGGGCTTGCAGGCGGGCGATGTGCTGAAGGTCGAAGTGGGTGGGCTGCAACTGACTCCGCCGGAGATCTCGGCCTACGTTTTATTGCAGTTGAAGAAGAACGCGGAGCGCTTCTTCGGCGCGCCGGTGACCAGAGCGGTGATTACGGTTCCCGCCTACTTCAACGACGCGCAGCGGCAGGCGACCAAGGACGCTGGCCGGATTGCCGGGCTGGATGTACTGCGCCTGGTGAATGAACCAACGGCGGCGGTGCTGGCCTACGGCCTGGACAAGAACCGCGATGGACTGATCGCGGTGTACGACTTCGGCGGCGGAACCTTCGACATCTCCATTCTGAAGCTGCACGAGGGCATCTTCGAGGTGATCTCGACCGGCGGCGACACGCACCTGGGCGGCGACGACATCGATAACCTGCTGATCGCGATTGCGCTGGACGACATCGCAGGCGATGCGGATCTTGCTCTTGATCGCGACGCGGTGCCGAGCGGCGAGCTTGTGCAGGCGGTGCGCAAGGCGGTGATCGAAGCGAAGATCGCGCTCTCCGAGGCTGACGAGACCAAGCTCGACGTCAATCTGCCCAACGGCAAGCAGTACACGCGCAAGATCACACGCGCGCAGTTCGAACAACTAATTGCACAGACGATTCTGCGCACGGCGCGGCCCTGCGTGCAGGCGCTGAAGGACGCGCACCTCGCAGCCGAGGCGATCGACGAGGTGGTGCTGGTCGGTGGATCGACGCGCATTCCCGCAGTGCGTGCGCTGGTCGACGAAGTATTCAGCCTGAGCGCGCGCGGCAAGAAGCCGCACACCGAGTTGAATCCCGACGAAGTCGTCGCGCTGGGCGCGGCAGTGCAGGCGCAGATACTGGCGGGCGCCAACGAAGGCTCCGCGTTGGACGATCTGCTGCTGCTGGACGTAACCCCGCTCTCGCTGGGGATCGAAGCACTCGGCGGAGTCGTTGCGCGGATCATCGAGCGCAACTCGACGATTCCGGCCTCTGCGACCGAGCACTTCACCACCGGCGTGGACGGGCAGACAAATGTAGCCATCCATGTCGTCCAGGGCGAGCGCGAGCTGGCCAAAGACTGCCGCAGCCTTGCGCGCTTCGACCTCAAGGGCATTCCGCCGATGGTGGCGGGCCTGCCGCGCATCGAGGTCAAGTTCCTGATCGACGCCAACGGCATCCTGCATGTGAGCGCGCGCGAGCAGCGCAGCGGCAAGCTTGCGGAGATCGAGGTAAAGCCGACCTACGGGCTCACCGACGAGCAGGTGGAGACGATGATCCTGGCGTCGTTCGACCATGCCGAAGAGGACCTGGATGCTCGCCAACTTATCGAGGCCAGGAATGAGGCTGAGACGATCCTGGTGGCGGTGGAAAAAGGCATCGGCCATGCTGCGTGGAAGCAACTGACACCGGAGGAGCTGGCGCAGATTGCAGCTTGCGTGGGCGAGGTAACCATCTCGGCCGCGGGCGACGATTACAGGCTGATCCGGCACAACATTGAACTGCTCGACAAGGCCACGCGCCGCTTTGCCGAACTGATGATGGACAGCGAAGTGATGGGCGCGATGAAGGGCCAGACGATGCAATCGGCGAGCGAGGGGATGGGCACTGCGCCCACCGCGCCGCACGCCTTCGCCAAGGCCGAGTTTGAAGAGGGCACCGAGGCCGAGGAACAGACCGCCGACAATCACAGCAAAGTTTAATATGAGGTCTTATGTCCAATCATGTTGCCGATTCACCTGAAGTCGATCTTACAAAGCCTGCCCCCGAGGGCATGGTGCGGGTAACGTTTCTGCCCGAGGGCAGGACGGTAGAGTTTGCCTTCGACACGCTGCCATATGAGGGCCACGGCCAACCGATGTCGTTTCTGGACGTGGCGGAGAACTATGGAATCTTCCTGGACCACGCATGCGGCGGCGTCTGCGCCTGCACCACCTGCCACCTGCATGTGAAGCAGGGGGCGGAAGGAATCAGCGAGGCCGAAGACCTGGAGCTGGACCGGCTGGAGACGGCTGCCGGCATCGAGCTGAACTCGCGGCTGGGCTGCCAGGCGGTGATCGAGAAACCGGGGACGTATGTGGTCCAGATCCCGAAGTGGAACCGGAACTATGTGCAGGAAGGAAAGCCGGCACATGGACCGGGCAGTTAGGAGCGGCGCGCGATTCTGGTTACTCGGTTGCGCGTGCGGCATGGAGAATCCTCTCTGGGATTCTGATTGAGGGGGTACCCCCCTCCCCCCTATTTCCGTAAAGTATTCAAAATAAAAAGAAATGTATATGTACCGGTGGTATACGGTATATCCCCTGGTGGTATATGGCTCTTCGTCTCCTTTCGCACCTCTGCGGCTTAAATGCAAAAGACCCTTCTGATGCCAACTCTCAAAAACGAGATAATGGGCACCTTGCCGGGTCTTCTTGTATTTACTAACTACCTTAATTATATGGGATGGGACATAACTACTATGCCAAGTATTTTTAAGTTTTAAGTTGTTTGGATGGAGTGATTTAGGGGGAATTTGGTGGGTCGAGGGGGTTGACAACAAAAACAGGGAACAGGGATCAGGGATCAGGGATCAGGGATCAGGGAACAGGGATCAGTAAAGGCAAGGGCGCGGACGGTGGTAGCCTAGAACAATCAATAATTATTGATAAACGATAAAATACTATTGACAAGCGAAATACTCTGCGTATGATCGAGGCGTGGAGGAGATTTTATGCGACCTGAGAATGAGGCGAGGCTAGGGAAGATTCAGCGGATCAGTTGGATTCTGCGGGTGGTTTGCAAGGTGTTTTTGGTACTGATTGCGATCGGATATCTGATGGCGCTGGTGGATGTGCTGGCGAATCGGGGAGGGAGCGTTGGGTATTTTGACTTGTGGTTCCGCATTGCCGACCTGACTGCGCGGGGCCGACTGCTGTTGGTGGCGATGAGCACGCTGACGTCGGCGGTGTGGATGTGGTGTATCTATCAACTGCATCAGCTCTTCGGCAACTACTCGCGCGGTGAGATCTTTACGCGGGAGGCTGTTGGCCACCTGCGTCAGTTGGGAGATGCGTGTGTGTTGTGGGGGGTGATGAAGGATGGGTGGGCGGGTGTGGCGCGCGTGTGGCTGGGGAGTGGGGCGGCCCCGGCGCAGGTGAGCGCCGAGATCATACCCATCGGGATACTTGTGATCGTGGTTGCGTGGTTTATGGAGATGGCGGTCGATCTGCAGGAAGAGAACGAACTGACGGTTTGAGTGAGGACAGGCGATGCCGATTGTGGTGAATGTGGATGTGATGCTAGCTCGGCGGAAGATGCGGCTGAATACGCTGGCGGAGCTGGTGGGGATTACGGCGCAGAACCTGTCTGTGCTGAAGACGGGAAAGGCGAAGGCAATCCGGTTCAGCACGCTGGAGCGGCTGTGCGAGGTGCTGGAGTGCGAGCCGGGAGATTTGCTGGCGTATGAGAAGGGTGCGGCGGAGGCGGAGCCAATAAAGGCAGATACGGAGATTCTGGCTGCGCCAGAATGACGAGCTGAAATGGGAACCGCGCGAATCCCCATCTTAGAGCCGCAATGTGGGGTACCCGGCTCGACGAAGGATGGCCGGCGTTGCCACGGTGATTGCCATCTTGATCAAGACGGCCGATAGGGATACGGCCACAACGAATCCGAGCACCGTGCAGAATGGCCAGGGAACTATAGACGGGATTCCAAAGCGGTAGCCCTCCTGGCGATCTATCAGGCCCCAACCCGCGCGATGCAGGGGCCAGAGCATGGTGATGAATGAGATCGCCGGAAGGCATGAATAGAGGCCCAGCAGACGCATCTCCGAAGGGCGCAAACTTCTGGCGAAGATTAGGACCCAGAGGATGGCCAGGCCATAGGAGAGAAGGTTTGTCGCCATGCTGGCGCTGAACGCAAAGCACTCCGCACAGTTGATGCCGATCAGGATCAGCAGCCAAGTCCACCTACGGCGTTGTGGAGACCCATACGCTTCAAGTCGAGTGGCCAACAGCAGGCCAGTCGCGAACGCCAATCCGACGTTCAGGATGATCACGATGATCGTCGATTGCATCGGATGCCTTATTTCTCCCCGCCAGCCCAACCTGAATGCGCGAACAGTATACCGCTGAGGGAAAAGACAGAAGCAGATTCCCTGCGGGAATGACAAACAAGAGAATCGGCAACGGCAAAAGCAAAATGCGGGGGTCCCTCCACTGCGGCGGCGAACGCGCCGCCTTCGGTCGGGATGACAGAGGGTTGGGGTGGGCGATAATGGAGGGAGGGCTACTAAGCGTACCTCAGCGGCTAAAGCCGCTTGGCGATGAAAGCATCTGTGGCACGGCTGAAGCCGTGCCCTTAAGCAAGACATGAGTGCATAGACGACCGCGATGAGAGGTTTCCGCGGACAGAAAGATGAGGCAGGAATGACGAAGGCGATAGGTGGGCGGAAAGAGCAAAAGCAGATTCCCTACGGGAATGACAAACAAGAAAAGCAAGAGCAGGTGAAGGGGGAGCGGCTGCAGAAGATTCTGGCGGCGGCGGGGGTCGCAAGCCGGAGGAAGGCCGAGGAGATCATCCTGGCCGGACGCGTGCAGGTGAACGGCAAGGTGGTGGCCGAGTTGGGCACGAAGCACGACGCCAGCCGCGACCACATCCGCGTGGATGGGAAGCTGCTGAAGGGGCCGGAGGTGCAGCGCTACTACATGCTGAACAAACCGCGCGGGTATGTGACGACGGCAGACGATCCGCAGAAGCGGGCTACCGTGATGGACCTGATGATGAAGCCGAAGGCGGGGCCGCATGGTGACCGGGTGCGGCTGTATCCGGTGGGGCGGCTGGATTATCTATCGGAAGGCTTGCTGTTGATGACGAATGACGGCGAGTTGGCGAACAAGCTGTCGAAGGCGGCGGCGGGCGTAGAGAAGACCTACCTGGTGAAGGTGAGCGGCGTGCCGAATGCGGCGGGGCTGGAGCAGATTCGGCGGGGAATTGTGATCGACCGCGGACGGCTGGACGAGGTGAGGGCTGGGCGGAGAGACAGGATTGTGACCGCTCCAGCGCGGGTGGAACTGGTGCGCGGCGGCGACAACCCCTGGTACGAGGTGACGCTGACGGAGGGGCGGAATCGCCAGTTGCGCAAGATGTTCGAGGAGATTGGCAACCATGTGGAGAAGATCCGGCGGATTGGGTATGGCGCGCTGCGGCTGGACGTTCCGCCGGGCGAGTTCCGCGAGCTGACCCTGGGCGAGGTGATGGCTCTGGAGCGGGCAGCGGCAGGCAAAAAGGTAGTTCCGAAGAAGCGCGTGCCGGAGTTTGCCCAGTTGAAGACCCCTGGAGTGAAGAAACGAAGACAGTTGTGAGCCCGGGTGACGGCGGGCGTGTGGGACTAAGTTGAGAGCAACTACGTCGCTGGATACGGGTTTCAGCCTACGGATGCCAGACCAAAGAGCCGCTATGGGACGCCCGCGCGCACGGATAGGCGTGGCATTGCCCGGTTGCGGCGGGAGCAGGTTTGTCGAAATGGGGCGTGACCCAAAGGATGGTTTGACGAGAGTGTACCGATGAGCCTAGAACTACTGGCGGCCATAGTTATGCTCAGGGATTTAATACTGCGTTGGACGACGAAATAGAGTGGCAGGCATCTAATCAAATTAGTTGGGATTGAGGCCAAAGCGGACACGAATCCAGGAATAGAACTACCGATATAGAAGCAGGCAATGAGCAGGCGGACGATCGAAAGAATCCCCTGTGTTGAAATTGGGCAGCAAAGGAGCTACGCAACGTGGCAACGGAACGAGCGACATTTGGAGCGGGATGTTTTTGGAGCGTTGAAGCCCGATTTGCAGAGATACCGGGCGTGATTGAGACAGCAGCAGGCTATGCGGGGGGAGAACAGGAACACCCTACCTACAAAGACGTATGCAGCGACCATACCGGACACGCGGAGGTGGTGGACGTGACCTATGATCCTAAGCGCGTATCGTACGACACGCTGCTGGATGCATTTTTTGCCATGCACGACCCGACCCAGGTGAACCGGCAGGGGCCGGACTGGGGATCGCAGTACCGCAGCGTGATCTTTGCCCATTCGGACGACCAGCTATGGCAGGCGAGGGCGAAGATTGCGGAGCTGAATGCGACGGGCGCGTATCGCAGGCCAGTGGCGACGCAGGTGATGCCGGCGTGCGCCTTCTGGAAGGCGGAGGAGTTCCACCAGCGCTACCTGGAGAAGCGCGGCATGGTGAGCTGCCAGATCTAGAACATGGTTGCTGGTTATTAGTTGTTGGTTGGGGCGAAGCTCCGTGGTGGGGTGGAGAATGCGCGCTTCCTGATCCAGAAGGCGACGTTGACCAGGCTAATGAGGGCTGGAACCTCGATGAGCGGACCGACGACACCGACGAAGGCCTCGCCGGAGTTAAGACCGAAGACGGCGACCGAGACGGCGATGGCCAGCTCGAAGTTATTGCCCGCGGCGGTGAACGAGAGCGCGGCGGACTGCGCATAGTCCGCGCCCAGCCGCTTGCCCATCCAGAAGCTGACCAGAAACATGATGAGGAAGTAGAGCACCAGCGGGAGCGCAATGCGCGCCACATCCAGGGGCAGGCGGACGATCAGATCGCCCTTGAGCGAGAACATCACAACGATGGTGAAGAGCAGTGCGATGAGGCTGAGCGGGCCGATGCGTGGGAGGAATCGTGTGCGGTACCACTCTTCGCCTTTGCGACGGATGAGGAGGGCGCGGGTGAGGAATCCGGCGGCAAAGGGGACGCCGAGGTAGATGCCTACGCTCCGCGCGATCTGCGCGATGCCGATGGGGACGACGCTTCCCGCAAGGCCGAACCAGCGCGGGATCATAGTGAGGAATGCCCAGGCGTAGAGGCTGTAGAAGAGAACCTGGAAGATGCTGTTGAGGGCGACCAGTCCGGCGACGTAGTCGGTGTCTCCCTCGGCCAGCTCGTTCCACACAAGGACCATGGCGATGCAACGGGCGATGCCGATGAGGATGAGGCCGCGCATATAAGCCGGTTCGCCGCGCAGGAAGAGGAGGGCCAGGAGGAACATCAGGATGGGGCCGATGATCCAGTTTTGCGCGAGGGAGAGAGCGAGGACGCGGCGGTTGCGGAAGACCTGGCCGAGCTTTTCGTAGCGGACTTTAGCCAGCGGCGGGAACATCATGACGATGAGTCCGATGGCGATGGGGATGTTGGTGGTGCCGCTCTGAAAACGGTTGACGATGGTGGAGACGTTGGGGACGAAGTGGCCCAGACCGACGCCGAGGGCCATGGCGAGAAAGATCCAGAGGGTAAGGAAGCGATCGAGAAAGGAGAGGTGCTTGCGCTGGTGCGGAGCGCAGCTTCGGCCCTGAGTGTGCGGCGTGGTGGACATGGCTATTGTCCCTTCCGTGTACGCGCGATGGTGGTTGGCGCGGGTGCGCTTTGGAGGGTCACAAACTTTGCCGGTGTGCAGCATGCCTTGCCGAGACGCGCGCGGTCTGCCTGCATGGCGCGGTCCTGCCGGAGCCAGGCCAGCGTCTGGCGCAGGAGCTGGGCGGCACTGGCGTCGGCGGGTGGCATGATGCGGTAGTGCATCCACTTGCCCTCGCGGCGCGCCTCGACGACTCCCGCGCGGCGCAGGTAGGCCAGATGGCGGCTGATCTTGGGCTGCGGCTGATTAAGGATTTCGACGAAGTAACAGACGCAGAGCTCCTGATCGCCCATGAGGTTGAGCAGGCGGAGGCGGGTGGCGTCTCCGAGGGCCTGGAAGAAGCGTTCCATGTTGAACGACAGCAGCTTTCTTGCCATGGCTTACTTATACGCCTTGACGAATATGTTGGCAAGCCATATAGTCGCCTTAGCAGATATGTTTTTGGAGGCAGTCAGATGGCAGAGCAGATACTGGAGTCAGTACGGGCGAAGTACGGGGCGGTGGCGGAGAGCACACTGTCGAGCAAGGACGCGGGAGTGACCGCAGTGGCCGAGGCGTTCGGGTATACGGCTG
Organism: uncultured Granulicella sp.; assembly: GCA_903932155.1. GTDB lineage: Bacteria > Acidobacteriota > Terriglobia > Terriglobales > Acidobacteriaceae > Edaphobacter. The sequence continues at coordinate 13,684 of CAIZFH010000107.1, forward strand.
AGGAGCTGCGGTCGATTCCGGCGCAGGCCAATATGGGGCTTTCGTGCGGTAATCCCACGGCGACGGCCCACATTCGACCGGGCGAGGTGGTGGTGGATCTGGGCTCGGGCGGCGGGCTGGACGTGTTTCTGGCGGCGAAGATGGTGGGGCCGGAGGGGCGCGCCATCGGCGTAGATATGACGCCTGCGATGATCGAACGGGCGCGGGCAAATGCTATAGCTGGAGGCTATACCAACGTCGAGTTCTATCTCTCCACCATCGACCGGATTCCGCTGCCGGATGCTTCGGTCGACTGCGTGATCTCGAACTGCGTGCTGAACCTGGCGCCGGACAAGCCGGCCGTATTTCGCGAGATTGCGCGCGTGCTGAAGCCCGGCGGCAGGGTTGCAGTGAGCGACATAGCACTGAAGCACGAACTGCCGGAGGCGGTTGCGCAGAGCATGGCGGCATACGTCGGGTGTATCGCCGGAGCTTTGCGGATGGAGGAGTATCGCGCGGGACTGCTGGCGGCGGGCTTCGAGCATGTGGAGATTGTGGATAGCGGCAAGGACTTGAATGCGTACGCCAAGGTGGAGAACCAGTCGGGCTGCTGTTCGCCGGCGATGGATAGCAGCGATCCGCTGAAAGTGATTGCGGAGCCCTGCTGCACTACCGCGGCTACCCCCGCGGATTCGCTGCATGAGGAGCTGAAGACGCTGCTTGCGCAGTACGATATCAACGCGGCCGCAGCCAGTGTGAAGGTGTATGCGATCAAGCCTGGCTCGGGCGCAAAGACTTGCTGTGGTGCAACCTGCTGTTCTTGAAAAAACATGCAATGAAATTCAACTCACCACCGAAGTAATCCAAGAAGGACACTTCCAATGCCGCACTATAACGTCTTGTTTCTATGCACGGGAAACTCCGCGCGGTCGATACTGGCCGAGGCAATCATGAATCGCAAGGGGGCGCCGAACTTCACAGCGTTCAGCGCGGGGAGTCATCCATCGGGCACAGTGCGACCGGAGGCGCTGCGCCAGTTACAGATGGCCGGGCTGAGTACGGATGGACTGCGCAGCAAGTCGTGGGACGAGTTTGCGGTGCCCGGCGCTCCGCAGATGCACTTCGTCTTTACGGTGTGCGACAACGCGGCGCGGGAGAGCTGTCCGCTGTGGCCGGGGCAACCCATGACGGCGCACTGGGGCGTTCCCGATCCGGCGGTGATCATGGGCACGCCTGCGGAGATCGCGAGGGCGTACCGCGAGGCGTTCACGATTCTGGAGCGGCGCATATCGCTTATGCTGGCGCTACCGTTGGCGTCGCTGGATTCGCTGGCTATCAAGCGGGAGCTGGACAAGATTGGCGGAACCGGCGTGGCGGAATGAGGGTAAGGAAAGCGGCTGGACTTGCGTTTCGATTCCCTGCCCCCTAAAGCAAACCCAGAGTAACAGTGCCCTAGCGAAGAGCATTCAAGGTGGATTATTCATGAGGAATAATCCACTCGAAGGGATTGCCTCTGTGTAACCCTACTCTGGTTTGCTATAGCCTGTAAGCATGAGTTCAACTTCACACTCCTCTTCGTTTGCTTCACTCACGTTCGATGAAAAGCTGGACCGGTTGGCCGAGGTTGCAGTGCGCGTGGGCCTGAACCTGCGCGCAGGGCAGGAGATGCTGCTGACTGCGCCGATGGAGGCTCTGCCGCTGGTACGGCGGATTACGGAACACGCGTATCGCGCGGGCGCGCTGCTGGTGACCACCTTCTACAGCGACGATCCGTGCGTACTGGCGCGCTACGAAAATGCCCCCGATGCGAGCTTTGACTATGCGCCGGCATGGATGCACGATGCGATTGCAACGGCATTCAGGAATGGTGCCGCGCGCATGGCGATTGCGGGCTCGAACCCGGCGCTGCTGGCGAAGCAGGACCCGGCGAAGGTTTCGCGCGCCAATATTGCCGCGTCGAAGGCGGCCAAGCCCGCGATGGAGTTGATTACGCGGCACGAGATTAACTGGACGATTGTAGCCGCGGCGACTCCGGAGTGGGCAAAGCTGGTGTTCCCCAACGAGCCTGTGGAACAGGCAGTGGCGAAGCTGTGGGAGGCGATCTTTACCGCCTCGCGGATTACAGGGGATGATCCCGTGGCCGACTGGCTGGCCCACGGGGCGCGGTTGAAAGAGCGTGTGGATAGGCTGAATGCGAAACGCTATGCGGCTCTGCATTTTAAATCCAAAGACGGTGGCACCGATCTGCGTGTGGGACTGGCGGATCAGCATCTGTGGGCGGGCGGAGGAACGACCGCGGGCAACGGCGTGTATTGCCAACCGAATATTCCCACCGAGGAGTGCTTTACCACTCCGCACAAGGACCGCGTGGATGGTGTGGTGCGGGCTTCCAAGCCGCTTTCGCACCAGGGGACGCTGATTGAAAACATCCGCTGCCGCTTTGAGGGTGGAAGGATCGTGGAGGCCACGGCGACAGCGGGCGAGGATGCATTGAACCGGCTGATCTCCACCGACGACGGCGCGCGGCGGCTGGGCGAGGTAGCACTGGTGCCGGCGTCGTCGCCGATTGCGGCTGCGGGGATACTGTTCTGGAGCACGCTGTTCGACGAGAACGCGGCCAGCCATATTGCACTGGGCCAGGCCTACTCGACGTGCCTGATCGGCGGCGAAAAGATGAGTGAAGAAGAGCTGGCGAAGCTGGGCGCGAACTCCAGCCTGATCCACGTGGACTGGATGATCGGCTCTGCGGCGATGGATGTGGATGGCATCGCTGTAAGTGGCGCGGCTGAGCCGCTGATGCGCGCCGGCGAATGGGTGTAGAGAAGGCACCATGCCGCTCTGAAGCTCAAAGCAAGACCTCGCCGCATGGTTGCGCGACTTTCCCGAAGCAGAAAAGGTAAACTGGCACACTATGGAACTCCAAGGTTGCGGCACAGCACTGGTAACACCCTTCCACGCAGACGGCAGTCTGGACGAAGCTGCATTGCGCAGCCTGGTGAATTGGCAGATTGAATCGGGCATCAACTTTCTGATTCCATGCGGGACGACGGGCGAGGCCTCGACGCTGGATGAGGAGGAGTGGCTGCGCGTGGTGGAGGTGACGGTACAGACCGCGGCAGGACGCGTTCCGGTCTTCGGCGGATGCACGCACAATGCGACCAGCGAGGCCGTGGCGCGCGCCAAGAAGGTGGCGAAGATTCCAGGGCTGGATGGCATTCTGACGGCGAACCCGTACTACAACCGGCCGGGCCAGGAGGGCCAGTACCAGCACTTCCGCGCGATTGCCGAAGCGGTGGCTCCCCTGCCCATTCTGCTGTACAACATACCCTCGCGTACGGGCACCAACATGGAGCCGGCGACGATACTGCGGCTGGCCGAGCTGAAGAATGTGGTGGGCGTGAAGGAGTCGAGCGGCAACATTGCGCAGATCACCGAGATCATCAACAATGCGCCCACTGGCTTCAAGGTCTTCAGCGGCGACGATGCGATGACGCTGCCGGTGATTGCGCTGGGCGGGGCGGGACTGGTTTCTGTCGCGTCGAACGCGATTCCCGCGGAGATGGCGCAGATGGTGCAGGCCGCGCTAACCGGCGACTGGGCGAAGGCGCGCGCGCTCAACAGCAAATACTTCCGGCTGATGCAGGCCCACTTCCTGGAGCCGAGCCCCGCGCCGGTGAAGGCTGTGCTTGCTCTGCTGGGCCGCATAGAAGACCACCTGCGCTTGCCCATGGTTCCGGTGACAGCTCCCATGCGGCAGAGGCTGGAGAAGATTCTGGGTGAGGTTGGACTGCTGGCAAAGTAAAACGGGACGATCTGTATGCGGGTGAATCTCAGTGCCGTTCTATCACTCATGCTGCTTGCGGCTATTCCCCACGCAACAGCACAGCGGGTCGATTGGGACACGAAGGACTGGCAAGTAGTGAGTCAGCCTCTTGGTAGCTTGCCTGCACAGGATCAGAAGGGCATTGCAAGCCGGCTTGGCGTGAAGCCGGAAGAACTGCTTGCGTTGCGGGTTGAGACCGCATCAGGGCATATTTTTCTGGTGCAGGGCATATATTCCCCAATGTGGTGCGGTGCGGCCAGTAATTGTGCCTTTTGGGTACTGAGCAGCGACTACAAGGTCCTGCTAAGTAAAGTTACGCAGAGGTTCAAGCTGCAAGCGAGTATGCACCATGGACATCCCGATATTCTTACCTACATGCACGGCTCAGCGACCGCGGGGGCCCTCAGCTATTGGCAGTATCAGGGAACCCACTATGTGCGGATTGCTTGCGCGGATGGGGAGTACGGGGACTCTGACGGGAATGTGTTCAAGAACCCACATATTTCACCTCATCCATGTGGGACGGGCGGGTAGGCGCTTTTGTAGATGCGGCTACAATCGGAGCAGACTATGACGACCGCAAGCCTCGAATCCAGAATCGAAGAGTTTTTTGCCGTGGGAGCCAGCGCAGTGGGCGATGCACATGCGCTCGAAACATTCCTGGAACTGCGCACGGCGCTCGAAGCCGGCACGCTACGCGCGGCGGAGCCGGATGCCACTGCGCCGACGGGATGGCGGGTGAATGCGTGGGTGAAGCGGGGTATCCTGCTGGGCTTTCGCATCGGCGCGCTGACGGATATGGGCGGAGCTGCATTCTCGTTCGTGGATAAAGCGACCTACCCGGCGCGGAGATTTGCGAAGGAAGACGGCGTGCGGATTGTGCCGGGGGGCAGCTCTGTGCGGTCGGGCGCGTATGTGGCGCGGGGCGTGGTGATGATGCCGCCGGCGTACATCAACGTGGGCGCGTACGTGGACGAGGGGACGATGGTGGACTCGCACGCGCTGGTGGGCTCGTGCGCGCAGATTGGCAAGCGGGTGCATCTGTCAGCGGCGGCACAGATTGGCGGTGTGCTGGAGCCGGTGAATGCATCGCCGGTGATCATTGAGGACGATGTGCTGGTTGGGGGAAATACCGGTGTGTATGAAGGGACGATCGTGCGGCGTAGCGCAGTGCTGGCTGCGGGAACGATTCTGACGCGCGGAACTCCGGTCTACGATGTGGTGAACCGCGCGATCCTGAAGGCGAGCGCCGAGACGCCGCTGATCATTCCCGAGGGAGCGGTGGTGGTTCCGGGCTCGCGCGCCGTGCCAGCAGGCTACGGCAGACAGATGAACCTGAGCGTGTATACGCCGATGATTGTGAAGTATCGCGACGAGAAGACGGACCTGTCGACGACGCTGGAAGAGCTGCTGCGATGATCTGCGCGGCACTCCTGCTAAACTTGAAGCTAAATGGCTCAAGATAAATTACGCATCATCCCCCTGGGTGGCCTGGGCGAGTTCGGCATGAACTGCACCGCCCTGCGCTGGCAGGACGACATTGTTGTGATCGATGCCGGTCTGATGTTTCCTGAAGAAGAGTTGCTGGGCGTGGATATTGTGGTTCCCGACATAAGCTACCTGACCGAGAACCGCGAGAAGGTTCGCGCCATTGTGCTGACCCACGGGCACGAAGACCATATCGGCGGGCTGCCCTGGATCCTCTCCGAACTGAATGTGCCGGTGTATGGCACTGAGTTCACGCTGGCCCTGGTGGAGGGCAAGCTGGACGAGCACCACCTGCTGGAGAACGCCGAGCTGGTTGAGATTCTGCCGGGGCGGCGGTTTACGCTGGGGCCGTTCTCGATCATGCCGATCCGCGTGACGCACAGCCTGGTGGACTGCGTGGCACTGGCCATCCACACGCCGGTGGGAGTGGTGGTGCATACGGGCGACTTCAAGATCGATCTGTCGTCGCCGGACGGCAATCCATTCGATCTGCACTCCTTTGCCGAGCTGGGCAAGCAGGGCGTGCTGTGCCTGCTGCAGGACTCCACCAACGTGGACCGGCCGGGCTACACTCCGAGCGAGCGAGCGGTGCGTCCGCGGCTGGACGAGATATTTGCGCAGACCAAGAAGAAGCTGTTCTTCAGCTGCTTCTCCTCGTCGATCCACCGCATACGGATTGCGATGGAACTGGCCGACGCGCATGGGCGCAAGGTTGCCGTCATCGGACGCTCGCTGGACAACTCCACCGAGATTGCGCAGGACCTGGGCTATCTGGACCTGCCGGCGGGGCTGGTGATCAACCCCGGCCAGTTGCGTGATATGCCGTCCAACAAGGTTCTGGTGATGATCTCCGGCACGCAGGGCGAACCGATGTCGGCGTTGTCGAGGGCGGCGGTGAACAACCATAAGTACGCGCGCATCGATGCAGGCGACACAGTGTTGCTGAGCTCGCGCATCATTCCCGGCAACGAGAAGTCGATCTACCGCATGATCGATCACCTGGAACGGCGTGACGCCAAGGTGATCCACGACGATGGGACACAGGGACTGATCCATGTGAGCGGACATGGATCGCAGGAAGAGATGCGGTTGATGATCAACCTGATGCGGCCGAAGTTCTTTGTGCCCATCCATGGCGACTATCGCCACCTGAAGCGCCATGCGGAGCTGGCCGGCGCCATGGATGTGGTGGAGAAGGTGATTCTGCTGGAGGACGGCGACGTCCTGGAGCTGGACAAGACCTCGGCGCAGAAGAACGGCAAGATCACGGTGGGCCGCGTGTGCATCGATGCTGGCGGATCGATTGACGTGGTGGAAGACATCATCCTGCGCGACCGCCAGCACATTGGCGAAGGCGGCATCGTGCTGCCCATTCTGACCATCAACAAGCGTACCGGCAAGGTAGAGGTGGCGCCGGAGATTGTAATACGCGGGTTCACGGTGGAGGACCCGGCGATGATCGCCGAGGCGCGCCAGGTAGTGCAGCGCACGCTGGAGGCCTCCAGCGACGAGGAGAAAGCCGACTACGGGGTGATCAAGGAGAAGGTGCGCGCGGACCTGAAACGCTATATTCAGAAGAACATGAGCCGCCGCCCGCTGATTATGCCCGTCATCATGGAAGTTTGACGGCCAAGAATTTTTCCTGTCCGACCGCGAGAGCTGATACCTTTCCTGCATCCAACGGAAGCAGGAGAACCGCAATGCTCAGCCCTGCCATCATCAGCATCATCGTTGCGCTCGTCATCGTCGGTCTGGTGTTGTACCTCATCGACATCATCCCCATGGACGGCACCATCAAGCAGATTATTCGCGTGATCGTGATCATCGCGGTCGTGGTGTGGCTGCTGCAATCGTTCGGGTTCATCGGATCGGTTCACAGCCTCTTCGTTCCCGCTCATCCAGTTTGAGGACGAGGCCGCGATTGGGAGCTTGACTCCGGTACGCGATTGCGCGCGCTACGGTCGGTTGCGCAGCACATAGCGCCGCCCCAGGAGGTGGTACTCGCCGCTGAGGACGCGCGCGATGGCCTCGGTGTAGGCGATGTGTTCCTCGACGAGGATGCGCGCGGAGAGGCTTTCGGGTGTATCTTCATCGAGCACCGGAACCACGCGCTGCAAGATGATAGCGCCGTGATCGACGGCCTCATCCACAAAATGGACGGTGCATCCGGCGACCTTGGCACCGTACTCCAGTGCCTGGGCCTGCACGTCGAGTCCGGGAAATGCGGGCAGAAGCGATGGGTGGATGTTGAGGATGCGGTTGGGAAACGCGTGCACAAACTCCGGCGAGATGATGCGCATGTATCCGGCCAGGCAGACCATATCCACGCGATGGTTGTGCAGCGCAGCGATCATCTCGGCGTCGTGCTCGGCGCGCTTGCGACCGGCGGATGGAATGGCGAGAGCGGGAAGGCCGAGGGATCGCGCGACCTCCAGGCCTGCGGCATTGGGTAGGTTGGAGAGCACCACCGCGATCTCCGCCCCCGGCAGACGGCGCTGGCGGATGGCTTCGGCGATGGCGATAAAGTTTGAACCGCGCCCAGAGAGCAGAATCCCAATTCGCTGCAAGCCGTGCCTCCTCTTGCATCGTACTGCATTGGGAGGCGGCAATGCGGAGTGGCATCGTCCGCGAGCGGCAAGTCTTGCACTGCATGGAAAATTTGGAGCACCGAGCGGGAATTGAACCCGCGAATACTGGTTTTGCAGTTCGGAATACATGTTTATTTTCAACAACTTAGCAGAACTATACCGTCCTCTAAAGTACTTGAAAACACTGCATGGAATTCTCTCGATGGTGTGAAAATGGTGTTAACCGAGAATACTGGTGCGAATACTGGTTCACGCCGATACAGTTCCCATTCCTAAGAGAGCTACGGGGTCAGCGCGGCATGATTTGCTGCAACCCACTTCTCTACGAGCGCATGGAATTCGCGGGCTTTGCGAATTAGCTCGGCGGCTTCAGTCTCGGTCGCTACTGATGAGTTGTCGTAGTCGATGACATTCCGTTTGCGCCGGCATGCGTCAAAGTAGTCGGTGAGAGCCGCGACATTCGGTCCAACTGCCAGGTGCGCGGCCTCGAATGTGATGGCGTGGTGTCCGGCCCGCGCGGTCACTCGATACCCAGAACAAGCGATGGCTATTTTCCCCGCCTGGAGAGCTGCGTTGTAAGCAGTCGCAAATTGGCGGTCGGCCGAGAGTCCGGGTAGAGAGGCATCGGCCATGTCACGTGCGATCAGCACGCGCACTTTATCGAGTTCTTGTTTGCTGGTCCGATGAGTTGTTACTTCACCGCTCGCCAATAATTTGTTCCAACTCACGTTCATTTCCCTTCACAAACTGTTTTGCTCCGCCCAGCACTGCAGTTAGGAAGTGATCCTGTGCCCGGGCCTTGCGTCTGAACTCTTCGATTGAGTAAACGGTTGGGTTGATTGGCCGTCCCAGGATCGCTTCCGCGCGTTTCAGTGCCGGCACCATCTCAGATAGACCGGCTTTGCCGACCACCATTAGGTCGACATCGCTCTCTGACACTTCCTCGGATCGAGCCATGGAACCATATAGGAAGGCCACTTTGATCTGCTGTCCAAGAGCTTCCAGCGCTTCCTGCAGGACCGGCACCAGCCCCGCCGTCTTGGCAAACAGGTTCTTGAGATCGGGGAAGACGGGAGAGAGAGCATTGGGCTTCAAGTAGACACGCCGACCATCCCGTGATTGGTCGAGGATGCCGGCTTTGCTCAGGGCATCCACTTCGCGTTGCAGACTAGATGGCCGGGTATGGAGAAACGTCGATAGCTCGGAGAGATACCAGCTTTTCTCTGGCCGCGTAAGGGTCGCCGCAAGAATCTTCCCTCGGATTTCTGGGAAGAGAGCGTCAATGATTGGCGACCTACGCATAATGCGTAAATTATTACGCTTTTTGCGTAACATGTCAATTGGGGCGGCGTATGAGCGCTTCCCTTCATGCGATTGGAGTGGCCTCATGCCGCTGACAGAGAAGTTGCAATACCTTGTTCCCATTGCTGGAGCATGCCTCCACCAATCTCTTCAAACTCCTCATGATCGTTGACGTAGATGCGCAATGAAGTCGAAGTCGTGGCAATCGCATCGGCGACACGCTCAAGGATCCCCCTGACTCGGGCAGGGGAGCCGCTCATGCGCGTCTCGCCAAGGCGCTGTAGTTCCTTCGTGCTCGGCCACCTGGTCGTGCCATTGAGTGTCAGGGCCAGGCTGTCCTTGGGCAGGTAAACAGAAGTTGTCACGAGATCGTAGACAGGGGCAAGCCTCGCTTCTCCCAGCACGTCATCGTAGACGACGCCGAAGTTCTTTAGGTGTGCGTCGCCGTTGCGCAGTGCGCAGTTGATCACGATGAGAGTGAACAGACGCTCCAGGTCTTCGCCGACATGCGACGAATTCGCAAACTCGGCAAAGCGCTTCATGATCGAGGTTTCATAGCTGCCACGATACTTCTCATCCGTGCGGCGGGCGTTGAGCACGCAGAAGTCTTCGAAGCCTCGATACGTACCGTCCGGACGTAGATCGAAACGGTCGACGACCAGCGCGAGCCCATCCTCGGCCAATCGGTAGGTCGGCACGTCGAGACCACATTGCTCGGCAACCTTGAGACAGAAGTATTCATTCGCAGCAAGCTGCGGGTATTCGTTCTGCTCCCAAAACTTCACGATGTGGGTTGCACCCCTGTGGCTCTGAGAGACCCGGTAGTCCGCTTTATTGAGAGGGACGGACGCGGTTTCGTCTCGCACTAGGATCTTCGGTTGCACACCACTGATCCCTGAAAAGGAAGCAAACTTCTCGATGAGGTAGCGGAGCAGGTCCCCGCCGCGTCGCTTCTCCAGGATCTCATCGACGGACTGAAAGGGGACGTCCTCCTGCAACTGCTCCTTCTGGCCGGTATAGCGAACACGACCAATCTGGGAGCGGCCGACGATGGCCAACAGGTCCAATTCGTCGAATGTGCCAGTCGCTTTTGCGAAGGAGAGACGGAGGCGCTCGCGCAGCACTCCCTCAGGCAAGTTCATCTCGAAGATAGGAGGAAGTCCGAACTGCATATCCCAAGATGGAAGACGCACGGGCATGGTGACAGACACAGCGCGCTGTAGTGGCGCGCCGTGTTGATAGACGAATTTGCTACCCCGAGCTCCGAAGCGGTCGAGCAGTCCTGCTTCAGATGCGTCGGTCCAGACCTTGATCATCGCGTTCCTCGTTCATAAGTTCGTCGAGCGTCGGCCGGCGTGGGCTAGCCTCCTGCAGTTTTAGTTCAAGTCCTAGCGCGGCGAGTATCCTTGTGATCTTGGAGTAGCCGAGTTCACCTAGGCGGCCGTTCTCTAGCGCGTCAACCGTAGCGCGGCTGACATGTGCCTTTTGAGCGAGACCGGACTGACTCAAGCGCAGTATCTTGCGTCTGATCACGATCTGCTCGGCAATGGAGGGAAGAAGCAGCATTTGCCTAATATAATAGGCAGTAGTGCAGATGTCTAGCAATTTTGACTTATATATTAGGCATCGGTCCTTCAATCACGATCTGGCATATCATCCGATAATGGGCAATAAAATACACCAATATAGCACTATTTGTGTATAATAATTCATGTTATGGGGAAAACGACTCCGAATCTCATACCACGCGTCTCGCGTCTACTTGATGAAGTAGGCATGCACCTTAAGCTAGCGCGTCTCCGGCGAAGGTACTCATCGGAGACTGTAGCGCAACGTGCTGGAATAACGCGCCGCACGTTGTCCAAAGTGGAGCAGGGAGATCCCGGTGTTGCTCTGGGCGTGTACGCGCGTGTCATGCAGGTGTTGAGACTAGAGGGCGACCTTGCACTCCTGGGAGCCGACGATGAGCTCGGGCGAAAACTGCAGGACGCGGGGATTACGCCGAAATTGAGAGCGCCTAAGCGCACCTCAATCGCGATGGTCGACACGGCCCAAGGACATCAATGATGGCAGGCATTGAAACGGTTGAAGTCTACCTTGACGCCGATCAGATGACAGAGCCGAGCCTCATGGGAACGCTTCATTGCCAACTCAGTGGCAAAGGAGAGTTGTTCTCATTCCGGTACGACAAGACGTGGATCGATCGCGCTGAAGCCTTTGTTTTTGATCCTGACCTGGCGCTTTCTGAGGGCCACCAATACCCGTCGGCGGACCGATCAAACTTCGGCATCTTCACTGATTCGTCTCCCGATCGCTGGGGCCGGGTGTTGATGCAGCGCAGGGAAAACCTGCGCGCGCGTCACGAGGGTGTGCGCCCTCGGACTCTGACGGAGTGGGATTTTCTTCTGGGTGTCCATGACGAAACTCGCCTTGGTGCGCTACGCTTCAAACTTCCTGGCGGTCCTTTCGTTGACAGCGAAACGAAGCTGGCCGCGCCACCCTTGACCTCTCTCCGGGAGTTACAAGCGGCCAGTCTTCAATTCGAGCAGCACATAAACGACGAGGACAATCCCGACTACGCGAGGTGGCTCACGCAGCTCATCGCCCCCGGAACCTCTCTTGGTGGCGCACGACCCAAGGCTTCGGTACGCGATGAATCGGGGGCCCTTTGCATGGCCAAATTTCCGAGTCGCCGGGACACTCGGGACATTGGAGCCTGGGAACTAGTCGCCAATGCCCTTGCGCGCAAAGCAGGAATCAATGTGCCCGAAGCCAGGCCGTTGCATTTTCCGGAGAGCGCGTTCACGACGTTTCTTGTGAAGAGGTTCGACCGTACTGCGGCCGGAAGACGCCTTGCATTCGTCTCGGCCATGACCCTCACACAGCGCAAGGACGGAGATGAGGGCGCGAGCTATATTGAGCTTGTCGATCTTCTCCAAACCCGAGGCGCCGATACTATCGCCGATTGTGAACAATTGTTCCGTCGGGTTCTGCTCAACATTCGCATTCACAATACGGATGACCACCTTCGCAACCACGGCTTCTTTGTCGGCGGACAAGGTATTCGGCTTTCGCCAGCTTACGACATCAATCCCTCCGTCGATCGCAACGAACTTTCGCTTGCCATCGACGAGACGGACGCCACTTGCGATGTCTCGGTAGCAATGAGCGCATACAAGAGCTATGGCATATCCGCCACGCAAGCGAACAAGGCTCTGGAGTCCGTCGATGCGGTTGTATCGGGCTGGAGGATAGAAGCGAACAGGTTCGGGATTTCCAAAACGGACCAAGCTATTATGGCAGCGGCGTTCGAAGGATGAAGAGCAGGGGCTTCCTGAACTCCCTCTTTCATATGCTAAAGATCAATGATGCGTATCTTGTCTGCGGGCTTCAAAGGCTATCCTATCCGGCGCGATGAATCTGCGAGACGAGCTCGTTTGATGCAGCCCTTCGCGCAGTTCTCAATATTGTTCACATGCCCTATCGTCGAGCATCGCTGCTGATTAAGTTCATTCAGCAAAACAAGGGCAATCTCTCCAAGGGAGAGAGTACTGCCTGTGCCGAGATCTCTGACGAAGAGATCGAGCAGATTGAACGCACCGTAGGGACAGCATGGCTGGATGTCCACCAAGCTGGAATTCCGAAGAGGCGACCTTCAACCAGCGAGGAGACGATCTGAAGCAATAGGTTGATTCTTTGTGTTAGGGCAGAGATCGCTCTAACAAGCTTCCCGTCATACGTTCTGGATGAGTGACTCGGCGATTTAGCACCAACTGAGCAACTCGTAGATTTGGGCAAGTTACCGAAATCCGACATTTCAGGGGTTGAGCCAGTATTAGCGTGAAATGCAGGGCGGTAGGCTGCAGCAACGTTTCTTCCCATATTTCGCACATTCATGCTAGATTCTTGTAATGTTGGGCAAATACACAACATCGCAGATGCGATCGCCGTGGAGAACCTTTCTTGGCGTGTTGTGTATTGCGCTGGTCATGTTGGGCGGTGTCATCGCCGCCACGCATAGTCATTCTCATGGCGAGGTCTCCCACCAGGACTGCGGTCTCTGCGTAACCGCTCATATGGCGATCCAGATCGCCGTCACGGTTACCCAGGTATGCGTCGCCCAGGTATTCACACGAGTTGAGGCATCGAGCCCCATCGCCTCACTTCAATTCGCTCCACAATTTGCGCAGTTTTCACGCCCCCCTCCAGCCGACGCCAATCTCTCTTAGATTGCGTAAGTAAACCACGGCTAAAACCTAAGGTATGGGAGGCAGTGCATGCACACGCTTATTCAGCGCGCGTTTTTCGCGGCGTTTTTGATCTCTATTTTCTTCGGCATTTCAAGCATATTGGCGCAATCGGCAGGTAGCTCCGGCACTATTTATGGCAGCGTAACCGATGCCACCGGCGCAATCATTCAGGGAGCCGCCGTTTCGATCGAAAACCCAGTCAGCGGATACAAAAGGCAGGCCACGAGCGACGGTAGCGGCCATTATCAGTTCACCAATCTGCCGCTCAACCCATACCACATGACTGTCTCCGCCCCCAGCTTCAGTACCACGGTGCAGGACGTAGACGTACGCTCCACAGTTCCCATCACGCTGACTGCCGCGCTCAAGCCGGGCGCCACCTCTACGATGATCGAGGTCACGACTGAGTCCGCCGACCTCATCGAAGGCGATCCCGTCGGCCACACCGACATTGATCGAGACCTTTTCCAAAAACTCCCGCTGGAGAGTGCGTCGTCTTCGCTGAGTTCGCTGGTTACACTTGCGTCGCCGGGTGTTGCGGCGGACTCGAACGGCCTTTTTCACGGCCTCGGCGACCATGCCTCTAACTCGTTCTCCATCGACGGACAGCCCATCACGGACCAGCAGAGCAAGATCTTCTCCAATCAGCTTCCGTCGAACTCGGTTCAGTCGCTCGAAGTCATCTCCGGTGCGCCCCCGGCCGAGTACGGCGGCAAGACCAGCCTCGTCATCCAGGTCACCACGCGCTCCGGCCAGGGCGTCACCACCCCCACCGGCTCCGTCTCCACATCCTTCGGCACCTTTGGCTCCTCCACCGGCTCCGTCGACCTCAGCTACGGCGGCAAGAACTGGGGCAACTTCATCGAGGTCGATGGCCTCAACACGGGTCGATTCCTCGACCCTCCGGAGTTTGCTGTGTTCCACGACAAGGGCAACGAATTCAACGTCTTCGACCGCATCGATCACCAACTCTCGCCTGCGGACTCGGTCCACCTGAACCTCGGCCTCAGCCGCTCGTGGTTCCAGACGCCGAATACGTACGACAACCTCGGCGTGCAGAACGTAATCTCCGGAGGTACCGGGAGCAGTCCGGTCTTCGGGACCGTCGGCAACACCGACCAGCGCTCCAAGATCCTCACCTACAATGTTGCCCCAACCTACACCCGCACCATCGGCGTGAACTCCGTCTTCAACCTCGGCGCATTTGTCCGCCGTGACACCTACAACTACTACCCCAGCGGCAACCCGCTCGCCGATCTCGGCCCAATCCAGAACGAATCTATTATCCAGGCCCGTTCGCTCACCAACGCGGGAGTCCGCAGCGATTTCTCCTACGTCAAGGGCGTCAACAACATCAAGATCGGCGCGGTCTACCAGCACACTTTCCTCCGCGAAAACGATTCGCTCGGCCTGATCAATTCCACCTTCAACTCACCCTGCGTGGATACCAGCGGAAACTCGCTGCCCGGCTTCACCAGCCCAACCCAGTGCGCCAAGGCCGGCTATGTCTCCAACGACCCCTCCGCTGGCGGCAGCTATGACTCCGACCTGTTGCCCTACGACCTCACCCGCGGAGGCAGCCTCTATAACTTCAACGGCCATACCGACATCAAAGAACTCGCCCTCTACGCTCAGGACCAGATCACGGCAGGCAACTGGACCGTCAATGTCGGACTGCGCGGTGATTTCTACAATGGCCTCGCCATCACGCGTCAGGCTGAGCCTCGCGCCGGACTGTCCTACACCCTCAAGCAGATCAGTACGGTCCTGCGCGTCTCCTACGCCCGCACGCTGGAGACTCCTTTCAACGAAAACCTCGTCGTCTCCAGCCAGGGTTGCGGAAGCGCTGTCCTCTCGCCTCTCCTCGCGTGTACCCCCGGCGTCTCCACTACGCTTGAGCCGGGGTTCCGCAACGAGTTCCATGCTGGCCTCCAGCAGGCCTTCGGCAAGAACTTCGTCGTCTCGGGCGACTACATCTGGAAGTACACTCACAATGCGTTCGACTTCAGCATCCTCGGCAACACGCCGATTTTCTTTCCCATCGACTGGCACAACTCGAAGATCCCGGGCTTCGACCTGCGGGCTGAAGTCCCCAACTTCCACAACATCTCCGCCTTCGTCGTGATGTCGTCGGTGGCTGCCCGCTTCTTCCCACAGCAGACCGCAGGTGCAGGCGCAACCGTCGGACAAAGCGGCTATCCCTTCCGCATCGACCACGACGAGAAGTTCAACCAGACTACCCACGTCCAGTACTCTTTCCCCATCAAGCGTGGTGCCTGGATCGGCCTCAACTGGCGCTACGACAGCGGCCTGGTGGCTGGCGCTACTCCTTGCTATAACGCGATCGGGGCGAACACCCTCTGCGGAAACTTCACCATCAACGGCCAACCAGCCGTCGACCTCAGCGGCCTCACCCCCGACCAGCAATTTCAAGCGGGACTCGTATGCAACGGCGTCAAGGCTACCCCCAGCGCCGGATTCACCCAGTGCCTCGCCTCACAGTACAGTTCCACCCTCCTCTCTATCCCTGCCCCTAACACCGAGGACGACGACCACAATCCGCCCCGTGTCGCTCCGCGCAGTTTGTTCGACGCGTCCCTTGGCGTCGACAACCTCCTCGGCGGCGACAAACACAAGTGGAGCCTGCGCCTCACCGCCGTCAACTTCACCAACAAGTACGCACTCTATAACTTCCTATCCACCTTCTCGGGCACGCACTACGTAACCCCGCGCGCACTGACGGCGGAACTCGGGTTCCATTTTTAGCGAGCACTTAACTCAACCATGCAATGCCCGGAGGAGCTGGAAAGCTCTTCCGGGTGGGCCCTTCGAAAGGAGGAGGTTGTGTCCGGAGTTCCTAAATGGGGTCGCAGCAGCAAGCGGCGCGTGCGCCTGATCCAGTGGACGCGCCGGGAGATAGTGAGCGTCGCCGGGCTGGCTTGTCTCTTAGCTCTTCTGAGCTTGGTGTTGGCCGAATGGTTGGCGGGGCATCCGTTTGCCTAAGAAGGCGACGATCTCCGCCCGTTTATAGTCTTTGCTGCCGTGCATGAGGCCTGTAACTGAACATCCAGGATGCTGGTTTTGAATGAAGCGCAGCCCATTCCGAAAGAGAGGCGACATGACCTACTCAGGCGGACCGACGCAATATCGCGGCAGAAAGCGATTCCTCCGCATACGCGTTACTACAAAAGATAAATGGCTTGCCGTCCTAATAGCCTTGCTTGGCA
>CAIZFH010000108.1 GCA_903932155.1 uncultured Granulicella sp.
CGCGGACGAGAGCGGCGAGTTCGACGAGCGGGAGCGGGTGGCGATCCACCTGGCGGAGTCCATGACGCGCGACCCGCACAACTTTAGTGATGCGGAGTTTGCGCGGCTGCGCAGCTTCTACAGTGAGGGCGAGGTGGTGGAGTTGATGGCGGCCATCGGGCTGTTCAACTACTTCAACCGGTTTAACGATCTGCTACAGATGGAGCCGACGCAGCCAGCGTCTATAGAGGAGTTGACCGAGGCTGGTGTGGTTCCGGTGGCGGGATAGGGCGGTTCAGGGGTACAGCAGGACAGCGAAGTTGTAGGCTGTAAATTTGCTGGAGGAGTTACCGGCGCATGCGCCGACGACGGCCTGGTGGTAGCGGCCTGAGGCGAGGTGTGATTTCAATTCGCCGGGCAGTTCGGTGAGACTGCTGGAGGTGAAGCGCATGACAAACCAGGGTTTGTGCGTGCCGGCGAATCCCGAAGACATGGAACAGGTTTGGCGGGCGGAGGAGATGTCAGCGTCAGAGGCCGCAAGTGCGATACGGCCCGGCTGAGCGATGAGGGCGCTGATGGCAGATTCCTGCTGTTCGAGGCTGGTAGAGGGGACTGTGCGGGCGAAGTCCTCGACGGCGTAGAGTTCTCCGTTGCGAGCGATGACGCGGATGCCAACGGCGTCTACGGCTGGATCGAGCAGGTTGGCGCGGTGACCTGGGGAGTTCATCCACATGGTGTGGATCTGAACTGCGCTGGGAGCTTCGGCGACGTTCTCGCTGACGAGGCTGAAGGCTACACCCATGGCCGCGGCACGACTGGTGAGTTCGGGTTCGCCGGGGAACTGGTGCGAGATGGATGCGTGCTCGGCCATCACCTGTGCATGCTGTGCGGCGGCGCGGGCGAGGTTGGGGTCTCGGTGCAGCATAGGCAGGTTGCGCGCGGTGCGCTCCTGGTTGGCAGCGGAGAGCAGATACTGTTCGGCTATGGTGGGTGTGAGCGCGTAGATGGCTGGTTGTTGTGTGAGG
Source organism: uncultured Granulicella sp. (assembly GCA_903932155.1). Taxonomy (GTDB): domain Bacteria; phylum Acidobacteriota; class Terriglobia; order Terriglobales; family Acidobacteriaceae; genus Edaphobacter. Next base: position 1,005 of record CAIZFH010000108.1, read on the forward strand.
GCACAGGGAAGCATCGCCATGGCGAGTGCCAGAGTCAGCCTACGATGCGTCGATGCGCGGAGCAGCTTCATGCAGAAAAGGTCCCTCACACTTAGATGTAACCCGAAGTCCGATAAAACGATGCGGAGAGGGAGGTATTCTCAGGCACTACGCATGGGCGGCAGGCGGTCACGGTAGCGCACGAGAAGCGCTATCAGCTTGCGAGCACCCCAGTAGCGAGGGATAAAGCGCTTAGGATCGGAGAAGCAGCGGAAGAGCCAACAGAGGTAGAACCTGTCCACCCAGACCGGAATATTGACCTGATCGCCGCTGAGGAAGGCGATGGCGGCGCCGATGCAATGGATGGCGGGAAGATAGGCGAGATGCTGCTTGAGATACAGGCCCAAGCGCTCCTGCGCGCCGCCGCCGATGGTGATGATTACATGCTGCGGGCGCAGGCGGTTGAGCAGTTCGAGCAACGCCGTATCTGTGATTTCCGTCCCATACATGGGGGCCGTGTATAGATATTCAGGGGCGACCGTGATTCCGTTCTCCGTCAACCATTTGCTGTTAGTCTCCGCGCTGCTGGAGCTGGCCATGATCCAAAGTGTATTTCCGGTCTGGCGCACATCTGTCTGCAACAGCAGTTCGCGTAGATATTCCAGTCCGGAAAGTCGCTTGAGCGAGTCTCGTTGTAGTAAGTTCCATACCATCACCATCAACGCGCTGTCTAAAATTGCGAGATCCGCGCCAATCAGGGCATCCCGGTAGCGGGCATCATAGTCCAAGTCCTTGAGGGCTGGGGCAAGCAGGCGAGACCAGCAGGCCACCCCCGCGAATGGCCGCAATGGCTTCCGTTGCTGATCCAACGAAGAAGGAGACTCCGAGTATCGTTCGATGGGACTGGTCGATGGCTGGTACGGTCTTCCCCATGCACAACAGTGCCTCGGTTCTACGGAGTGCAGGCTATTTTTTCAACACCCGCACAACTCGCTACAGAACTAGGTGCAACGGCAGACTATTAGCAACAAGCCCCACCATCAGCCTGCACAGCTTTGTGAAATGATTGTAAGACATTATGACTAGCGCTCCATCAAATCGGCAAGGAATGAGTCTGAACCGATGTATGCGAGAACAGCCTTTAGCGATGGTGGGTGTTGTGTTGCTGACGTGCTTCGTGCTGTGCGCGGTGTTGGCGCCGTGGCTTGCACCGCATAACCCGGCGCAACTCGATCTGGGCGGGCGGCTGCTGGCTCCCGGACACAGCCACTGGTTCGGGACGGATGAACTGGGCCGCGACATCCTGTCGCGCACGCTGTATGGGGCGCGTGTCTCGCTGGAGGTGGCGGTGTCGGTGGTTATACTGTCGCTGGGTGTTGGGCTGATTGCAGGCTCGCTGGCCGGTTTCTATGGAGGATGGACCGACACCGTGATCAATGTATATGTGACCAATGCATTCATGGCGCTGCCAGGGATTCTGCTTGCGATTGCATTTGTGGCGTTCCTGGGGCCGGGCCTGTTCAACCTGATACTAGCGTTGTCGATCTCCGGCTGGGTAGGGTATGCCCGGCTGGTACGGGCGCAGGTGATGGCGGTGAAGGAACGAGAGTTTGTTGAAGCGGCGCGTGCATTGGGCGCGTCGGACGTGCGCGTATTGTGCCGTCATATCCTGCCCAACATTGTGCAGCCGCTGATTGTGCAGGCGGCCATTGGCATGGCGGGCGCCGTGCTAGCCGAAGCGACATTAAGCTTTCTGGGGCTGGGTGTGCCTCCGCCAACTGCTAGCTGGGGAGTGATGCTGAACGACGCACGCTCACACCTCTTCGATTCTCCCCACCTGGTCGTGTTTCCAGCGATCGCGGTGATGTTGGCAGTACTGTCGTTCAACTTTATCGGAGACGCCTTGGGCGACTTTCTGGATCCTCGCACGCGTCTTACAACGGGCTTGTGATGGGAAGCGCAAAGAAAGGATTGACCATTGGCGTAATCTCCGACACACACGGGTTGCTGCGTCCAGAGGCGATCCAGGCGCTGATCGGCGTAGACCACATTCTGCACGCGGGAGACGTGGGCGACCCACTCATCCTGGACAAACTGCGCTGGATCGCTCCGCTGACTGCGATTCGCGGCAACGTGGACGTGAGTGGTGTCTGCCGACAACTGCCTGCCAGCTACGTAGTGGAGCTTGGCGGGCGATATTTCTACCTGGTGCATTCGGTAGACGATCTCGACCTCAATCCAGTGGCAGCGGGTATTGCGTGGTAGTGAGCGGTCACACGCATCGCACGGGGAAGCACATTCAGGATGGCGTACTCTACCTGAATCCTGGGAGTGCCGGGCCGAGGAGGTTTGATCTACCAGTGACCTTGGCCAAGGTGAGTGTGGTGGACCGTGTGGTGAGTGCGCACATCGTGACACTGTGCGAAGGAGAGTGCGCGTATCCATCTGGTTATGATCAGAATCTTTGACCCTGGCAGATGGGTTTGTTATAACTATGAAGTTGTGCGGCGAAGCAACAGGACGCGGCACAGATGTTCCTGAGTAGCTCAATGGCAGAGCATTCGGCTGTTAACCGAA
>CAIZFH010000109.1 GCA_903932155.1 uncultured Granulicella sp.
TCCATAGTACCTGCCGAACTATATCCATCCCAACTTCCTGATGCAAACCGCCGCTTTAAACTTAGGAAGAAACGCATTGTCCGCTCTTTTCGCCTCATGCAAGGAATCCTCATCAGGTTGGCCAGCGTCCAACTTTATGACGGCAAAATGCATCCTCTGTAAACATGAAGCCAGCACACATAGCCGCCCGGCCCGCATCTCGTTCCCCACTAAGCCCCGCACAGCAGGGCACCCCACGAGATGTTTCCAATCTGCGCCGGATTCGGCTGAGTTTATGTGTCCTGGCGCTGGCTACTGCCGCCCAGCGTATCCCAGCATCCGCACCGAGTGTCCCGCAGCAGTCTGCTACGGATGCTTCCCTGCCCTCATCGCCGGCCCGCATTTGGGCAGTCGATTGCGCCAACAACGAAGCCCTCGTTATTCAGCATCCCGACTCGTTCCTGCGCTATCGCCTGCATGTAATCGACGAGAAGGGGGACCACCTGCGCGATCAGATCGAGACCCCCGAGGGCAGTGTCGGCCGTAACCTGCAGAGCAACGGCCGCCCGCTTACACCGGCGGAGGACGCGGTCGAGCGCCAACGCCTCAACGACTTGCTCACCTCACCGGACGCATTTGCGCGCCACATCCGCCGAGAGCAGGAGAACAAGCAGATGGGCGTGAATCTCCTCAAACTAGTAACCGACGCAATGCTCTGGAGCTATACTCCCACCCAGCCGCAACTCCCCGACCAACCCCCCGGTAACCCCGCACTTATAGTCCTCGATTTCAAACCCGATCCCGCATGGTCGCCGCCTACCATGGAATCGGAGCCTCTCACCGGTCTCGAAGGTCGCGTATGGATCGACCCGCGCACCCGGCACATGGTTCGCATGGAGGGCAGACTCACACGTGCTGTCAATATCGGCTGGGGCTTTGTCGCCCACCTCTATCCCGGTGGCACCGTCACCCTACAGCAGGCCAACGTGGGTGGCCAGCGTTGGATCGTCGAACACATCGTCGAGCAACTCAACCTGCGCGCGCTTATGGTCAAGACCGTCCATCAGCGCCTGGTCTTCGACACCGCAGACTACCAGCCGGTCTCCACCATGAGCTACCAGCAGGCCATCAAAATCCTGCTCGACACCCCACTACCCACCCACTAACACCAGTCTGCGACGATTCGCCCCTCCATTCGATCAGTCCGTGACGCTGCGCCTGAGAAGTGAGAAGATAGCGGAGATATGGAAGCGACAGGTTTCGCAGTAGCCATCATGGCCGCGGGCAAAGGCACGCGGCTCAATAGCAAGCGGCCCAAGGTGCTGCACGAGGTGGGCGGACGTGCTCTGCTGCTGCACGTCATCGCCGCCGCCAAGACGCTCGTCCCCGCTACGCAGATATTTTGCATAGTCGGCCACGAAGCGGTGCGTGTACAGGCCGCAGTGGTTTCCACCGGCGTTCACTTCGTGCTGCAAGAGGTTCCGCGCGGAACCGGCCACGCCATGCAGGTGCTCAAGGCACAGCTATTGGCCTCCGGCAAGCCTCTTCCCAGTCATCTGCTTGTGCTCTCAGGCGACGTGCCTCTGATCCGCACGGAGACTCTCGAAGCGCTCTGCCGGCTGCACATACAGGAGCGCGCCGCCATGACCATCCTTACTGCTGTCCCCCAGGACCCCACCGGCTACGGCCGCGTTCTACGACTCACCCCCGGCCAGACCGAGGTGGTCGCTATTGTCGAGCAGAAGGCGCTTACGCCAGCCCAGCTTGCCACTCCCGAGATCAACTCCGGAATCTACTGCTTCGAGACGGCGGCACTGTTCAGCAAGCTCGATCTGCTCTCCAACGACAACACCCACGGCGAGTTCTATCTGACGGATGCTGCCGCCCTTCTGGTTGCTGATGGGCAACGCGTAGTGGCCCTGCAGGCCGGAAGCGTGGACGAGGTGCTGGGGGCCAATACCATCGCTGAGATGATGCACCTGGACGAGGCCATGCGTGCAGCCACTGCACGCCGCCTGATGGCCCAGGGAGTCACTATCTTCCGCCCTGACACCTGTGTCATCGATGCCGAAGTGAACGTCGGTCCGGACACAGTCATCGAGCCGTATGTCCAACTTCTGGGTGCCACGCGCATCGGTTCGGAGTGCCTTATACGCTCTTACTCGGTGGTCCAACACTCCGAATTGGGTAACAGTGTCACGGTTCGCAACGGATGCATCCTTGACCACGCCGAGATTGGCGACGGCGCGCTCCTCGGCCCCTACGCCCACCTGCGGCCGGAAAGCAGGATTGGTGTGAATGCCCATGTTGGCAACTTCTGCGAGACCAAGAAGACAACGCTGGGCCGCGGTTCCAAAGCCAACCATCTCTCCTATCTGGGCGATGCGGTCATCGGTGAGGGCGTCAACATCGGTGCGGGAGTTATTACCTGCAATTATGACGGCGAGCATAAGCACACCACCACCATCGGCGACGGAGTCTTCGTAGGCTCCGATTCCACGCTGGTCGCGCCGATCAGCCTCGGCGACGGTTCGTATGTAGGCGCAGGCTCCTGCGTTACACACCCCGTTCCCGCCGGATCGCTGGCCATTGGTCGAGCCCACCAGATCACCAAACAGGGCTGGGTCGCCGCACGCCGCGCCGCCCGGGCCGCTGCGCGCAAACCAGAGAAGAAGGACTGACCGGAGTTCGCGGGCTAGTCATTCTCAGAGGACAACTGCCATTGCGAAGCCGTCATATCCTTTACTCCCCACAGTCTGGATAGCCGTAGATGAGAGACGGGGTTCGGCGGCAAGCATCTCAAATAGAGCTTGCGTTCCCTGGACATCCGGCTCTGTGCTGGCAGCGTCCACAATCTTCCCTTCCCGAACCACATTGTCCACCACGATAAGAGATCCGCGGTGTGCCAGCTTCAGCGCCCACTGTAGATAGGCAGGATTGCTGGGTTTGTCCGCATCGATGAAGATCATGTCAAACGGCTCCGCTGCCTCCGCCTGAAGCTGTGCCAGCGACTGAATGGCAGGCCCAACGCGGATTTCAACCCTTGCGGAGACTCCCGCTCGCTCCAGGTTGGCCCGTGCGACCTCGGCATGCCTGGGATCCAGTTCCAAACTCACCAGATGGCCGTCCACAGGCAAAGCCCTAGCGAGCCAGATGGTGCTATACCCACCGAGCGTACCAATCTCCAGAATTCTGCTTGTGCCCTTGGTCAGGGCCAGCAGATGGAGCAACTTGCCCTGCATCGGGGAGACGTCGATGGATGGCAATCCTGCCGCCGCATTCGCCTCCAATGCTGCTTCCAGAACAGGATCGGCGGGCAGTAGCCGCTCCACAAAATAATCGTCTACCGCCTTCCACTGGTCTTGATTCATGGTTATACCCACCTTATGTTGAGATCATTCGCGCTCGATTATATGCGGCTGATGGGACATCCCGCATCGCCGATAGACACTAGAGGCCCGCTCGCCCTCCTACCGGCGTCGTGTCGGCAGTACTCCTGGAACACCAGGAGGTTCTGAAGCGATTCTGGAAAGTAACCAAAGCCCCCTGCGCCGCAGGGTGGCGAGCATGAACCCATGCAGAAGGAGACCGTGCGGACGCAGCAGGAATTCATGCCAGCGCAGTTTGCAACTATGCAGAAGAATGTTGACCCAGGGCGGCAGGAGCACATCCTGGTGGTCGACGACGAAGAGCCAGTGCGCGGTGCTCTGACAGCAATGCTGGAGCAAAACGGATACGACGTCAGCGCGGTAGCCGATGCCGAACAGGCCATGCTCCATCTGCAGGACGACCCCGGCTGCGATCTTGTTCTCACCGATGTTATGATGCCCGGCGTAAACGGCCTCATGCTGCTCGACGTCATCTGCAGCAACCACCCAGGCGTACCTGTAGTCATGCTGACTGCTATACACGACATCCACATAGTCACCAACGCCTTCCGCCGCGGTGCCATCGACTACCTGCTGAAGCCGTTTGATCGCACCCAACTGCTGGAGGTCGTCCTGCGCGCACTGGAGCATGGCCACCTGCTGAAGCAGAACGCCGCATACCGTCAGAACCTGGAGCAGATCATCCACTCCCGCACCAGCCGACTGCGCGCCACTATGCACGACCTGGAGCGAAGTTACGACATTACCCTGGAAGCGATGGGCGATGCACTCGACCTGCGTGACGCCCAGACAGAAGGCCACTCTCGCCGTGTCACTGCCTATACCATCGCACTGGCCCGCGAGTTCGGCCTCAACCAGGAGCAGCTTCGCCTCATCGCGCGCGGGGCCTTTCTGCATGATATCGGCAAGATCTCCACCCCCGACGCCATCCTGCTCAAAGGCGGAAGACTCACGCCCAAGGAGACTGAGGTCATGCGCCAGCACTGCGCACGCGGATATGAGATGGTGCATAAGATCCCCTTCCTGCGCGATGCCTCTGAACTGGTGTACGCCCACCATGAGAACTTCGACGGCTCCGGCTATCCGCGTGGCCTGAGAGGCGAGGATATCCCGTTAGGGGCACGCATCTTCGCCATCGCCGACACGCTGGACGCCATCACCTCCAAGCGCTCCTACCGCAAGAAATTGAGCTTCGCCCAGGCACGTGAAGAGATCGAGCGCTGCGCCGGAAACCAGTTCGATCCGCGGATCGTCCGCGTCTTCCTCAACTTGCCACTGGAGTTATGGAGCAAGCTGCGCAAAGAGGTGGAACACGCCCCCGCCGGGGCCTTCGGCGTAACCACCTGGGCGTCATCCCGGCAAATGTGAAGCAGGATTGCTTGCGCCCGGCCCCTGCACGGCTTACCATCGCTGTGCGAACCACTGCCGAGGGAAAATCCCATGCCATCCAGTAAACAGAAGCTCTCCGAACAACAACTCCACGACCTGCTGATCGTACTGCCCGAGTGGGCTCTGGAAGATGGAAAGCTGGTCCGAAACTGGACGCTACCTACCTTCATCGAGGCCATCGCCTTCGTCAACCGCGTGGCCCAACTTGCCGAAGAGGCCCAGCACCACCCCGACATCGATATCCGCTTCAATCTGGTCAAACTCGCTCTGGTTTCGCATGACGCAGGCGGAATTACTGAGCGCGATGGCCGGATGGCGCGCCAGCTCAGCACTGGCCTCCCAACCCCTGAAGCCTGAATCGCCCTGGGCCTCGCCCCTCGCACCCCACTTGCGTGATAGTCTAGTAATCCAGAGCGGGATTCGCTCAAGAGTTTCGGCCGGTAGCATGTAATCTCCGCCGGGCCGATCAAGTTGCGTCACTGGCCTCCCGGCACGGACAAAGCATCGTTCGTGCCGCCTTTTTTGGTAGCCCCCACCCTTCTACGGCAAATTATTTCCGCACCGCGGGCAAAAATCCCGCATCCCATCTACAATCAGCGATAAGCTAGATGTAGTTCGTATGCCACAAGGAGACAACACGATGACTAAAGCCGATCTGGTCGACAAAGTAACCGCCCTCGGAGACCTCACACGCCGTGACGGAGAGATCATCGTTGATACCCTCTTCGAGTCGGTCATCGGCGCGCTCAAAGCGGACGATAAGGTTGAGATTCGCGGATTCGGCAGCTTCCGCACACGGCAGCGAAACTCCCGCATCGGGCGCAACCCCAAGACCGGCGAACGCGTCGATGTGCCCGCCAAGCGCGTCCCCTTCTTCAAGCCCTCCAAGGAACTGCGCGATTCGGTCAACCCCAACGGAGCCAAGAGTCCCGCGATTGTCAGCACCAACCCCGTCGACCCCCACCATCCCCCGGCCATGTAGTTACACGCTCAAGCTTTATTCAGTCATTAAGCATCTCTCAACACTTGTCATTCTGACCCTGAGCTTGCGACAGGGAAGAATCCCCGCATTTCCTTTTGTTTGTATTCGCTCGCGGAAAACAACAGCGTTGATCTGTCCCTAGAGTACCTTCAGCCCGCTCTTCGCCGCCGCCACAAACTCCGTCGCCGTCTTCACAATGAAGTCCAGCATCTCGGTCGTGAGCCCCGGAAACACGCCGATCCAGAAGACCTGGTTCATCACGAAGTCGCTGTTCGGCAGTTCGCCCACCACTCTACGCTCCCATCCCTCATACGCTGGCTGTCGTAGCAGGTTCCCCGCGAACATCAACCGCGTCCCGATCTTCTTCGCCTCCAGCGCGCCGGTCAGTTCATCGCGCGTAAACGGCGCGTCTTGCCTTACGCCGATGGGAAATCCGAACCAGCTAGGATCGGAGTGTTCCGTGGCTTGCGGCAGAATCAGGAACTCCTCCAGCGGCTTCAGCGCCTCCTTCAGATAGGCAAAGTTCTCCTTGCGCCGAGCGATAAAGTGAGGGAGCTTCTCGATCTGCGATAGCCCCAACGCCGCTTGCATATCCGTCGCCTTCAGGTTGTAGCCGATATGTGAGTAGGTGTACTTGTGGTCGTAGCCGCAGGGCAGCGTGCCCAGTTGCCAGTCGAACCGCTTGCCGCAAGTATTGTCCTTGCCCGGCTCGCACCAGCAGTCGCGGCCCCAGTCGCGGAAGCTGTCGATCAGCACCTGCAGGGTTGGCTTGTCGGTCATCACCGCGCCGCCCTCGCCCATGGTGATGTGGTGCGCGGGATAAAAGCTCACCGTCGCAATGTCGCCGAAGGTTCCCACCATGCGCCCCTTGTAAGTTGATCCAAGCGCATCGCAGCAGTCCTCGACAAGCCACAGGTTGTGCTTCCTGCAGAACGCCGAAACAGCATCCAGATCGAAGACATTGCCCAGCGTGTGCGCGATCATCACTGCCTTCATCTTTGGGCTATACGCATCCTCCAGCTTGCTGGCATCGATCTCGTAGGTAGGCAGCGATACATCCACAAACACGGGCACCAGCCGGTTCTGGAAGATAGGGTTCACCGTGGTGGGAAATCCCGCTGCAACGGTGAGAACTTCATCCCCCGGCTTCAACTGCCTGGCACCCAGCTTGGGCGAAGTCAGCGCGCTCAATGCCACCAGGTTCGCACTCGATCCCGAGTTCACCAAACTGGCAGAGCGTACGCCGACGAACTTGGCCAGCCTGCGCTCAAACTCCTTGGCAAACCGCCCCGTCGTAAACCATCCATCCAGCGCGGAGTCCACAACTGAGCAGATGTCTTCGGCCCCAATCACCTTGCCCGACACCGGCACCACCGACTCACCCGGCACAAACTCCCGCGCCGGAAATTTGACTGCGTGATACTGCGCCGTCAACTCAAGAATCTGCCGCCGAAGCTCTTCCGCCCGATCGCTCATACGCCTTAAGAATACACACCTGGAGCGTCCATCCCTATCCACACATCCCACGCCACGAGTATGTTAGTCCGCATACCCGTGCCACGCGGCAGTTCGCCGGATCGCGTCCTCCAGCCCCACTGTCTCGCGCAATCCCAGCAATTTCTCTGCCCGCTCCACCGAGGGAACATAGCGCGCGGGCATCGCGCCCGGTACAGCCTGCTGCGCTACCCGTATCACAGTCGAGGGTGCCAGTGTAGCCGCCACACACTCCGCCAGCTCCAGGATGCTCACGTCCCGCGCTGAGCCAATGTTGATCGCCAGCATCGACGGCGCGCGAAACAGTATCTTCCAGAGCCACACAGCCAGGTCCGCCGCATACAGATATGACCGTCGCGGCGTGCCATCGCCCGCAATCGAGATCGGCCGCCCCGCCAGCACGTCCCCGATAAAATTGCCAATCGCGAAGTGCGCATCCAAGGGAAGATGCGGTCCGCAGAATGCCCAGCAGCGCGCAATCTTCGCCTCGAACTCAATGCCCCTCGCGGCAGCGGCCTTTTGATGTAGTGCGCACATCAGCTCCGAGGCGCGTTTTCCCTCCGCATACACACTGGCTGCGGCCAGCGGGTCCGGCGCGCCGGCGAAGCTCTCCGGAACATGGGTCAGATCCGGAGGCTGTGGCCCATATACCGCGCCAGAGCTGGTCAGCAGAAACTTTCTGGCGCCGCATTGCGCCGCAAACCGCAGCGTTCGCTCGGTCCCCGCCAGAATCGTCGACAGCATCTCCAACGGCTCTTCCGCTGCTTGCTTCGCGCTGGCCTCGGTTGCGGCGTGAATCACAAAGCGGAACTCGCCAGCCGGAAATGCAAAGTTGCGCACATCGCCAGCGTGCAGCGTCAGAGCTGTATCGTTCGCCAGATGCGGACACTTGCGCGCGAACTTCGCAGGATCGCGCGTGAGTACCGTTGCCCGCGCATCCAGCCCCAGCGCACGGTTAACATGGCAGAAGCTCTCCATCAGCCAGCAGCCGAAGAAGCCCGTCCCGCCCGTGATAAAGACGCGCTCGCCGCGCATCTCCTCCCACAGATCCCGCGTCTGCGCAAGAATCAGATCAAGATCAGTCAACGAGAGCGGCACTGCCATTTCATCTCTCCAGTGGTAGTGCCCGGCTAAATGGAACGGGGCGCCAGTAGACAGTCCGGTGCATTCGATTTTGGCAGGGAGGGTGGGTAATCAAAGTTGACGCGATCCAGTTCCACTACATAGGGGCGATTCTGAACCTGGGTATAAATAGCCCCGATGTACTCTCCCATCACGCCGAGGAAGACCAGTTGCAGCGACGAGATAAAGAACACGCCAATCAACATCGGCGCCAGGCCAAAGCTGAAGGTCGACCAAAAAGTAAGTTTGAGAATCAGGTAGATCATGGCAATCAGAAAAGAAGCGCTGGCACCGAGGAAGCCGGCGAGCGTCGCCAGACGAAGCGGAATCTTCGAGTTGTTGATGATTCCCAACATGCCAATGTCGTAGAGGCTGTACCAGTTATTCTGCGTGACCCCGAACTTGCGGGCAGGCTGGTCATACAACAGCTTGACGGTTGGGAGGCCAATCTCGGCGATCATGCCGCGAAAGTATGGGTATGGGTCATTAAAAGCACGCACCTGATCCATGACCTTGCGATCATAGAGGCCGAAGCCCGTGAAGTTCTGTATGGTCTCGACCGACGAGATGCGCTCCACCAGCTTGTAGTACTGCTTGCGCAGCCAGAACATCATGGAGTTCTCTTCGCTGGTGCGCTTGATACCTAAAACACAGTAGGCGCCGTTCTCCCACTCGCGGATCATGTCGGCAATCATCGGCGGCGGGTCCTGCAAGTCGGCGACCAGGCTGAGGACGGCGTCTCCACGGGCCTGTAAGAGCGCGTGAAACGGCGAACGGATGTGGCCAAAGTTGCGTGCGTTCACAATGACTTTGACATTCTTGTCCTGGGCCGCAATTAACCTCAGAATGGTAACTGTGTTGTCCTTCGAGCTGTTGTCGATGAAGATGTGCTCGTACTCATACTTGCCTATCCCAACCATCACCTCGCGTACCTGGTTGTATAGGTTGAGGACATTCTCCTCCTCGTTATAGCAGGCTGTCACGATGGAGATAGTCTTCTGGCTCACGGCAGCAGCACTCCTGAATAGCTGGCACAAGTCTAGCTTAACCAAGATAGCTAAGCCGCTTTTCTGTTGCGTAAAGTGACCTTCTTGTAACATGCAAAGCTGTATATGGCCCGGCAAGCAGACGGTAACGTCGCTCCGAGTTGAGTTCCATCAGTTTGGCGAAGGCTTCTGTGCCTGGTCCACGATCATCGCACTTACCATCCCCCGCGTCGCCTCCAGCTTCAGCCCCAACTGCTCCTGCACAGCCGTAAACAACGGCGGGCTCTGCGCATCGTCCGGAGCCTTCGGCAACTGGCCGCCATACTGCGACTCATCCTGAGCCCACTCCAGGTCGAAGTCAAACTTACCCGCAAGCCCGGTTTGGTTGATCGTAGGCCGATCCAGCGTCGCCCGCTGAAGCATCGCAACAAAGTCATCCATTGTCACGCTCCGCGCCGGCACCTGGATCTTGTCCGGAAACACCACCCCAAAAATCTGCGGCAGATCATCCGGCTTTGCCGCCGCCTTCAACTTCGGCCCGCCCTTCGCCATGGTCAACGAATAGATGGAGAACTCCTTCTCTTGCCGGTGAAACTTCAGCCCGAACCGTTCCACCAGTAACGCGCGCAGCATCTGCATCTGCTCCAGCCGGATCGGCGCAATGTCCCCGGGTGTCACCGCTTCAATATTGAAATGCTGCTCCTCCATCCATCCCGGCCCACCCGAGATCGTCCGTGGGTTCAAGTCGTATGCCAGCGCAATCAGCGCCTGCAACGTGAAATTCGTGGCCACCCAGCGATGCGTCCCATCCATCCGAAACATCCGCCCGGCCTTCGCATCCACGTCCACCGGCTTAACAGTCGCCACTTCAAACGCATCGTACTTCGAAAGAGGCGTTGCCGCCTGTGGAGCGACGCTCTGCGCAAATCCACTACTGACCCAAAGTATCAATGCCGTAGCCGATATCCGTCGACCCATAGCAATAAACCTCCGCGAAAGCTAACCATTATGTGATTCGTGCAAAGTCTCGGACGAAGCACATTAAGTCCATACTGCCGACCTAACCTCGTCGAACTAGCCACTAACCCCAATATTGCAATCCTATTTCACAGATTAATTATTCCCTTCGCACAACTAACTCTCCAACCTTGTGTCTGCGTAATGGGACGGGCGAGGGCAACTACTACGACTCACCGGCCATCCTATGCAGCAAGTTAAGGCGTCGTCCGCACACGAGCGCCCAGGTAGTAGTTCAGTTTTCCTGGAAGAGTGGCTCATTAGCCAACTCAGAACTCGTTCCTGATAAGTTGCGGATTACGCAAAAATACTGAGAGGTGTCCTATGTCTTCTTTGTCAACTGTATCCCACCGAATCTATCTGCTCTCTCTCTCTACTCTCGCTGCTCTCTCTCTGCTGGCCGCAGGCTGCGGCTCTGGCTCTGTCGGCACCACGGCCACCGGCACACCGGGTCCGTCATTCGTCATAGGCACCGATGCTCCCATGTCCAGCGTCACCTCATTTGCCGTCGTGGTAAACAGCGTGGACGCCATCGATGCTAGTGGTAAAAGCGTCTCGCTGGTCAGCGGCACGCCAACCGTCGACTTCGCCCGCTTCAATGGATTGCAGACCCTGATGGACATGAATGATGTTCCGGTCGGCACATATACAAGCGTGCAGATCACACTTGGCGCAGCAACCCTGGGATATCTGAATACGGGCTCCGGCGCGCCTACTATCGTGTCCGAAACCGCAACCCTCACCTCCTCCACGGTCACCATTCCCCTGGCTTCGCCTCTTGTGATTACCCAGACACAGCCGGTGGGTTTGCGCTTGGACCTCAATTTGCGCAAGTCGATCCTGGTGGATGGCACCGGCCAGATCACCGGCCAGGTCACGCCCACCTTCAACGTGGCCGCGGTCGCCATCGGTGACGACGGTGCTTATCTCGACGAGTTTGACGCAGCCGTCGTCAGTGTCAATACTACCGCGCAGACCTTCGTGGTTCAGGGTCCGCATGGCCGCCAGTTCACGGTCAACGTATCCGGCAATACCGCGTGGGACAACAGCGAAAGCCTCAGCTCGCTCACTACCAGCAGCATCGTCTCCGTCTCCGGCACGCTGAATAAGGCCGACGCCACCATCGATGCGGACGAGGTCGCCATCGTCTCGCAGAACGGCTTCTATGCCACGGGCCAGGTCACTTATGTGACGCCGGCTACGGGAACAGCCACCAGCTTCGACCTGTATGTGCGCGGACTGCTGCCCACTACCACCGGCCTCACCCTGGGACAGATTGCTCAGGTCAACCTCACCGGCTCTGAGAACTTCTTCATCTACCGGATGCACAACACACTCACTCAGTTCCTCTTCAACTCCGGCAATATGTTGGCCGGCCAGGACGTCGTCATCGGCGGCCCCGCAACCGGAGCCGCCAACTCGCAGGCAGTTACCGTCAAGCGGGTTGCGCTGCGCCATTGGGGCTTCAATGGGACCTTTGTGGTCAACTCCGCCAACTCCTCAAACGGCACCTTCCAGATGCAGATTAGCGGCTTTGCAGGGCTGCTGGTCCCACAAACGGTAACCGTCTACACCTCCAGCGTCAAACACTACCGCAACGGCTTCTCCACACTCGCCAACGTTACAGGAAATGTGCGTGTGGTCGGGCTGCTGGTCAAAGACCCCGTCTCGGGAAATACAGTGCTTCTGGCCCATTATGTGGATTTACTCAACTAAACACCGCGGCAGCTAGCTGCGCGACACCTCGTTGAGCTCCGCCGAAGTCAGAACATTGGCTTCGGCGGTTTTTTGCTCGCCGAGGCCTCCACGTGCCCGGCTGCTGTGTCCGCTACCACAACGGGCTTTCGTATGCGCACTGTAGAATGTTGCGCATATGGAAACCGTCCAATACAACCTGCCGCAAAGCCGCATTCCACAAGCCTGGTATAACATCGCAGCCGACCTGCCCAAGCCCATGGCGCCGCCCTTGCACCCCGGTACGCTGAAGCCCCTCGGCCCCGACGACCTTGCCCCTCTCTTCCCCATGAGCCTCATCATGCAGGAGGTCAGCACCGAGCGCGAGATCGAGATTCCCGGCCCAGTACGCCAGGTGTACGCGCAGTGGCGCCCCTCGCCGCTCTTCCGCGCGCGACGCCTGGAGCAGGCGCTGGACACGCCCGCCCACATCTACTACAAGAACGAGGGCGTCAGCCCCGCCGGCTCGCACAAGCCGAACACCGCCGTCCCGCAGGCGTTTTATAACAAACAGGCTGGCACCAAGCGCCTCTCCACCGAAACGGGCGCCGGCCAGTGGGGCTCCTCGCTCGCTATGGCCTGCGCCTTCTTCGGCATGGAATGCAAGGTCTACATGGTGCGCGTCAGTTACGACCAGAAGCCCTACCGCCGCGCCCTGATGGAGGTCTTCGGCGCATCCGTCACCGCCAGCCCCAGCATCGAGACCGAAATCGGTCGCGCAATCCTTGCCGAACATCCCAACTCCAACGGCTCGCTGGGCATCGCCATCTCCGAAGCCGTCGAAGTCGCAGCCAAGGACCCGCACACCAAGTACGCGCTAGGCAGTGTATTGAATCACGTCATGCTGCACCAGACCGTCATCGGCCTCGAAGCCATCGAGCAGATGGCCCTTGCCGGCGATGAGCCCGATGTCATCCTCGCCTGCGCGGGCGGCGGATCGAACTTTGCCGGCCTCACCATGCCGTATATTGGTCGCAATCTGAAGGGCCAGAGCCACGCCCGCATCGTCGCCGTCGAGCCAGCCGCCTGCCCCAGCCTCACCAAGGGACAGTTCACCTACGACTTTGGCGACACCGGCCATCTCACGCCTCTGGTCAAGATGCATACCCTCGGCAGCACATTCATGCCGCCGGGAATCCACGCCGGCGGCCTGCGCTACCACGGCATGGCCCCGCTGGTTTCGCACGTCAAAGACCTCGGCCTCATCGAGGCAACATCGGTGCATCAACTGGACGCCTTCGCCGCCGGAATCCAGTTTGCCCGCGCCGAGGGAATCATCCCCGCGCCGGAGTCCAACCACGCAATCGCCGCCGCCATCTACGAGGCGCTCGAGGCCAAGCGTGAAGGCAAGCCGCGCACCATCCTCTTCAACCTCTCCGGCCACGGCCACTTCGACATGCAGTCCTACATCGACTTCCAGACCGGTAAGTTGCAGAACTACGAGTACCCCGCCGAAGAGATCGCCATGGCCCTCGCCGGTCTTCCCACGGTGCTGTGAGCAGCCATGCGGATGTGTTGCACAAATCGAATTGCCGTGTGCCCCATCCGTCGCAGGCTCATCGCGATGGGTGGGAAGCATAATTGATCCGTGAACAGACTCGCCGTGCTCAGCCTACTGGCGTAAACCGCAGCTCCAGCCCATCCGCCTTCACCGTCACCTCAACCGCTTCGAGCGACCGCGCAAGCCATGTCGCCGCGCGCAACTGTTCCGCCGGATGCGTCCCCAGCACGCCCAGCACGCGGCATCCCGCAGCCAGGCCCGCGCCAACGCCCGAAGGCGCGTCCTCCACCACCACGCACTCGCCGGGCGTGTAGCCAAGCAACTCCGCGCCGCGCCGGTACGGCTCCGGATCGGGCTTGCCGCGCTCCACCATGTCGCCGCTGATGACGCGCTCCGGAACCGGCAATCCCGCCGCAGCAAGCCGCCCAACCAGAAGCCGCCGCGTTGCCGATGACACCACCGCCCAACGTTCCAGCGGCAGCCGTTCCAGCAGCGCCTTCACCCCCGGCAGCACGGTCAGGTCGGCTGTGTCCTCAAGTTCCAACTCCTCGATGGTGTGCAAACCTTCAGCCACCTGGGCCTCATCGAACTCCGGCTTCAGCATGCGCACAATGTCCGCTGCGCGTATGCCATGGGGAACTTGAAAGTCTGCTGCATTCGGTATGTTGTACAGCTTGCACCAGCGTTGCCAGCAGCGCACCACCGAACCGGTAGAGCTGATCAGCACGCCGTCCATGTCGAACAGCAACCCGCTGGTCTCGACCGTCAACAACTGGTTCGCATTCTTCGCTGCCGTCTCGTTCAAGCCGCACGCCCCGCCAGCACAAACGCCCGCGCGCCTTCAAGCACCTGGGTTACGGATTCCACATCACAGCTCTCGCAGTAGACCCTCAGCAGTGGCTCGGTGCCCGATGCGCGCAGCAGCAGCCACGTCTCCGCCGCATTTTTCTTGCCCGCGCAGGCAGGGTTTTCCAGAAAGAATTTGATCCCGTCCATCTTCTCCACACGCAGCACCTTCATCCCGGCCATGGTGTCGCCTGCAACCAGCGCGCCCGCCCGCGCAATCGCCAACTGCTTCAACTCCTCGTCGATGTGCATGTCGATACGCCCGTACTGGTGCTCGCCGAACTCCTCCTGCAGCGCCGCCACCAGTTGGCCCAGCGTCTTCTTCTCGTCCGCCATCACATTGGCCAGCAGCAGCGAGTTCAGCAGCCCATCGCGCTCCGGCAGGTGGCGGCTGACGCCGATGCCGCCCGACTCCTCGCCGCCGATCAGTATCTCTTGTTTCAGCATCAGGTCGCACACATACTTGAATCCGATGCCGTGCTCGTGCAGGGTGCGCCCGTACTTTGCCGCAATGCGGTCGATCATCTTCGTGGTATTGAAGGCGCGCGTCACGTCGCCCGGCCAACCCTTGCGCGTCAGCAGCCAATACAGCAGCACCGAGAAGACCTTGTGAGCGTCCACCACGTTGCCGTGCTCGTCCACCGCGCCGATGCGGTCCGCGTCACCGTCGGTGATGAACCCTGCATCGCACTTCTCCACCACCACCGCCAACTGCGTCGCATGAATGTGCGGCAGAATCGGTTCCGGGTTAATCCCGGGAAACAGGGGGTTCAGCTCGCTGCGCATCTCCACAAATGGGATTTGGGCCCGCGTGAAGATACCGGCAATCACGCCACGCCCGCATCCGTACATGCAATCAATGAGAAATTTGTATCCGGATGTGCGTATCGCATCCAGGTCGACGAACTTCGCGATTGCCGCGATATATTGCGGGTTGAAGTTCACCTCTTCGATCTTCGCCGGCACCGCGGCATCCGGCAGCGGAAGGCCCAGAGTGCTCTCAATCGCGGTCATGATCGAGGGACTGCCTGATCCGCCGTAACTCGCCTTGTACTTCACTCCGTTCCACTGTGCCGGATTGTGGCTGGAAGTAATCATCACGCCGCCTGCTGCCTTGCGTTCGCGCACCGCATAGCTCAGTGCCGGCGTGGGTGTAATCTCCGATCCCAGCGTCACCGGAATTCCCGCGTTGGCCAGAACCTCGGCCGCCACCATCGCAAAGGCCCGCGATCCGAAGCGTGTATCGTAGCCGATGCACACGCCGTGCGCCGCTTCCTCGTGCTGCAGAACGTAATGCGCAATCGCCCGCGCAGCCACGCGCACATTGGCATAGGTAAAGTCGTCGGCAATAATGCCACGCCATCCATCCGTCCCGAACTTAACTGTTGTGTTCGTCTCCGCCATCTCTTCCTTCAATTCTCCGTAACTGCATTGCGCGAAACGCGAGTCGCTTCGCCGCCTTTGAATCTACAGCTTCAGATCAGATCGTTCCGGCCGCGCACCTTCAACTCCGCAACCACCTTGCCCACATCCTGCGATCGTTCCCGGGTCGTGATCAGCAGAGCGTCCGAAGTCTCCACCACCACCAAATCGTTGACGCCGACCAGCGCCACCACCTTGCCCCGCGCGTACACATAGTTTCCATGCGCATCGATGTCGACGCTCTGCGTACTCGCGCCTTCGCATACGTTGTCCAGGTAGGCCAGCTCCGGAGCGCAACTGACCCTGTGCTCGTAGAGTGCAGCCCATGAGCCCAGATCGTTCCAGGCAAAATCCGCCGGCAGACAGTAGATCTCCGACCCCGCCTCGCCCTTCATCGAGCGCGGCTCCAGCACCGCATAGTCGATGCTGATGTTCTGGCACAGCGGATACACCTCGGCGAAGACACGCTCAAACTCCTTCGGCGAAGCCCTATGGGCCGCCGCAATCTTCTGTAGAAGCGGAGCCATCGCCGGGGCATGCTCTCGGATGGCATTGGCAAGCGTGCGCGCGCTCCACAGAAATATCCCGCCATTCCACGCGTAGTTACCCGAGGCAACAAACTCCTCGGCGCGAGCCAGGTTGGGCTTCTCCGTAAACCGCTTCACGCGTCGCACGGGAATGTCGCCACAAGGCTCGCTGGCGGCACTAACCGCATCGCCCAGTTCGATGTAGCCATATCCCGTCTCCGCCCGCGTCGGCGGCACGCCCAGCACCACGATCCGCTCGCCGCTGGCAGCCAGTTGGATGCCCGCGCGAATCACCTCAACGAAGCGGGGATTGTCCCGGATCACATGGTCAGATGGAAAGATGCCGATCACCGTCTCGGGCGCGGTTGGTTCCAGTAGAAACGCCGCCAGTGCGCATGCCGGGGCCGTATTGCGCGCCGCCGGCTCGGCCAGGATGTTGCTGTGCGGCACACGCGGCATCTGCTCCACGATCACAGCACTCAGCAGCTTGTTGGTGATGACCCACACATCCTCGGGCGCGGCCACGGGGAGCAGCCGCTCAAGCGTCTGCTGGATCATGGTCTTCTCGCCATCCAGCGCCAGCACCTGCTTGGCGTGGGCCCGCCTGCTCCTCGGCCAGAAGCGTGTCCCACTGCCGCCCGCCAGAATCACCGGAGCAAATCGAGGTCCAGTCTTACCGTCCGCAAATTCCATAGACCTCTATTCTAGTGCCGCGCTACCGGAAATTGCGCGCGCCAGTTCCTGCGCATGTGCTTGCCGCGACCAGCGAAGTACAGGCTAGCTCAACTGGCCGAAGTACTCGCGCATCCGCTTCACGCCCTCATCCACCACGCTGGCAGAGGCTGCGTAGGAGAGCCGGATGTGGTCCGTAGTCCCGAACGCCTCGCCCGGAACCACCACCACGCGCGCCTCGCTCAGTAGCTTAGAAGCAACGTCCGAAGCCGTCTTCAAGCCGCCCTTGCCGAAGAACGCGCTCACATTGGGATACACATAGAACGCTCCCTGCGGCACCGTGCAGGTAACGCCAGGAATCGTCTTGAGCCCGGCCAGAATCCGGTCGCGCAGCTTCAGGAAGTCCGTCCGCATATCGGCCACGCACTGCTGCGAGCCGCTCAGCGCCGCAACCGCCGCCTTCTGCACAAAGCTGGTCGTGTTCGACGTGCTCTGCGATTGAAGCTTGCTCATCGCCGAGATCACTTGCTTCGGTCCCAGCGTAAATCCGGCGCGCCAGCCCGTCATTGCGTAGGTCTTCGACAGCGATCCCAGGATGATTACATGCTCCTTGCAATCCGTAAACGTCCCGCCGCTCACCGGAACGCCGGTATAGGTCAGGTAGGCGTAGCACTCGTCCAGCAGCAGATAAATCCCGCGCGCATGCGCCAGGCGCACAATCGCCTCCAGGTCCGCCGCCGACACCACCGCGCCCGACGGGTTCGATGGCGAGTTCAGAATAATCGCCTTCGTCCTGGGTGTAATCGCCGCCTCAATCATCTTCGCCGTAATGCGGAAGTCCTCGCGCTCGTCGCTCTCCACATACACCACCTTGCCGCCCGCGTACTCGATGATGTCCTTGAACGACACCCAGTACGGCACCGGCAGAATCACCTCGTCGCCATGGTCCACCAGCACCTGCACCGCGTTGAAGATCGCCAGCTTGCCACCCGCGCTGAACACGCACTCGTCGATGGCGTAGTTCGATCCGAAGTCGGCGGCGTGGCGCTCCACCACGGCCTTGCGCACCTCGGGGGTGCCGGCGACCGCTGTGTAGCGCGAAAAATTCTTCTCAATCGCCGCGATGGCCGCGTCCTTGATGTGCTGCGGCGTGTCGAAGTGCGGCTCGCCCGCGCCGAAGTTGGCCAGGTCAATCCCCGCCGCCGTCATCTTCAGCGCCTCCGCGGTAATCGCCATGGTCGCTGAAACTTCAATCCGGTTAATCCGGTCCGTCAATACCTTGGTCATGGTTGTGCTCATACTTCCAGTCTCGCAGATTTACCCGGCGAGATAAAGCGTTCCGGGGAAGCGGTAGTGGGTCAGTCTGAAGTCCGCGGCGAAAGAAATTACCTATAACCCCGTTTTCATGCAGATCAGGTAAGCAGCATGGCGTGTCGTAGAAATCGAAGCGTAATGCTCTCGGTTTCGCACTCGAATCCAAGGCGGCACGGTGTGCGTTCATAAATAGCGCAACTTTATTCACACTGCACGCGTCTGATATTCAAACAGGATTAGCCCAGCTAGAGCATTGAACCCAGGCCCCGTCTCCTCTCATCGCAAATAGGCTCCCGGCCCCGTTGTATAGTGCCTAATATGGGTCACGCAGGACAGAGACATCGCGCCCACCATCCCTGGAGAATCCTCCTTGCGCTGCTCTGTGTCCTTCTGGTCGCCGTCTTTGGCACCGTGCAGGTCGCGCACACTCATGCCGATGGCACTGCGAGCCACGCTGATTGCGCTCTCTGCGCTGCGGCCCACATTTCCGTTCATTATGTTTCTATTGCGGCCCCCGCGCCAACGACCTCTGTCGTTGCACAGTTGGTGGCCCTCCCGCCGTCCATTCTCACCAGCGCTCTAGCGACCTTCGCCCTCTTCACCCGTCCCCCGCCCGCCGTTTGACACGCGTTCCTATCCAGAACCTCGTCAAAACGCACTCGGCAACCCATAGGGGGAACTCATGCACACGTCTTTACGACGCGGCATATCTGCTGCATTCGTACTTCTCGCCTCGTTCGCCACACTGCTCTTTGTGGCAGCGCCTCGCGCACAAGCGCAGGCTTCCTCACAGCGCCGTCCCGCGCCCACACCTGCGCGTACGCAATCCGCTGGAAACGCAGGAACCATCTCCGGCACGGTCACGGACCCCACAGGCGCGGTCATCGCCAACGCCACCGTCACCCTCGCCAACGCCATCAGTGGCCTCTCCCGCACCGCAACCACCGACAACTCCGGCTCCTACACCATCTCGAACATCCCCTTCAACACCTACCGGCTCACCGTCACCGCCAAGACCATGGCCGCTGCCACGCAGTCCGTCGACGTGCAATCCTTCGTCCCGATCACCCTCGCCACCACAATGCAGATCGCTTCTGCAAACTCCGTTATCAACGTCACCACCACCAGCGGAGACCTGGTCGAAGCCGACCCCGTCGGCCATACCGATGTGGACCGCGATCTCTTCTCCAAGATCCCGCTGGAGAGCCTCTCCTCCTCAATCAGCTCGCTCGTTACCCTCGCCTCGCCCGGTGTCTCCGCCGACTCCAACGGCCTCTTTCACGGCATGGGCGACCACGCCTCCAACTCTTTCTCCGTCGACGGCCAGGCCATCACAGACCAGCAGTCCAAGGTCTTCTCCAACCAGATTCCCATGGATTCGGTGCAGTCGCTCGAGGTCATACCCGGCGCACCTTCGGCTGAGTACGGCGGCAAGACCTCGCTGGTCATCGTCGCCACCACCCGCTCCGGCCTGGGCGAGAGTAAACCTACCGGCGAGGTCACTGCCTCCTATGGCTCCTTCGGCTCCTCCAACGTCGGCTTCAACCTGGCCGCAGGCTCCGCCAAGCTGGGCAACTTTATCTCCGCCAACGTCATGAACACTGGCCGCTTCCTCGACCCGCCGGAGTTCCACGCCATCCACGACAAGGGTAACGAGGAGAACCTCTTTGATCGAATCGACTACCAGATATCCAACTCCGACTCCGTCCATCTGAACCTCAACTACACCCGCTCCTGGTTCCAGACTCCGAACTCCTACGACAGTGAGTACGCCACACAGTGGCCCACCAACTCCTCAGGCGTACCAATCGGCCCCGACAATCGTCCCGTCGGTCCCGCCGACCAACGCGCGCAGATTCAGACCGTCAACATCGCCCCTAGCTACACCCACGTTATCAATACCTCCACCGTCTTTAATGTCGGCTACTTCTTCCGCCGCGACGGCTTCAACTACTACCCCAGCAAGAACCCCTTCGCAGACCTGGGCGCGCCAGACCTGCAGCAGGAGTCCCTCGCCCAGCAGCGCTCGCTGGCCAACACCGGCCTGCACTCTGACCTCACATACACCCACGGCGGCAACAACATCAAGGCCGGCCTCAACTACTCCCAGACCTTCCTCAACGAGAACTTCCAGATCGGCATCGTCGATCCTACCCTCGTCCCCGGCCTCGGCTGCCAGAACCCCAACGGCACACCCATCCCTGGCACCGACTGCGCCACCCTCCAGCCCTACGACCTCACGGAAGGCGGATCGCTATATCCCTTCCACGGACACACCGACATCAAGGAATTCACCGCCTACGCACAGGATGCCATTACCTTCGGCCAATGGACCGGCAACCTCGGCCTCCGATTCGACCAATACAACGGACTCGTCGTTGCTAGCCAGGTCGAGCCGCGCCTCGCCCTCAGCTATAAGGTCAAAGGCACAGGCACCGTCCTGCGTGTCTCCTACGCTCGCTCGCTCGAATCGCCGTTCAACGAAAACCTCGTCCTCGCCAGCGAAGGATGCAACTATGCGGTGATCGCTGCTCTCATCCCCTGCACCAACGCGCCCAACCGCCCCGGCTACCGCAACAACTTCCACGCCGGCTTCGAGCAGTCTCTCTCCCGCTTCGCAGTCCTCTCTGCCGACTACGTCTGGATGTACACCCACACCGGATACGACTTCTCCGTCCTCGGGGCCACCCCCATCTTCTTCCCCGTTGGATGGCACAACGCCAAGGTTCCCGGTTTCGATGGCCGCTTGGACATTCCTGCCATCCATAACTTCACCGCACAGATCGTCTTCTCCTCGGTCGCCGCCCGCTTCTTCACCCCGCAGACCAGCGGCCTCGGCACCACGGTGCAGTCGGGCCAGACCGCGGCCTACACGCCCTTCCGCATCGATCACGATGAGAAGTTCAACCAGACCACCCACGCCCAGTACCAACTCGGCAAGCGCGGCCCCTACGTCGGCTTCAACTGGAGATACGACTCCGGCCTCGTCGCCGGCTCCGCACCCTGCTACGGCGCACTGGCCTCCAATAGCTGCCCGCAGTCCACCACCATCAACGGCCAGCCCGCCGTCTTTCTGCAGGACGCCAACGGAGTCCCTTTAACCGCCGATCAGGAGGCTCAGGCCGGCTTCGCATGCAACGGAGTCCGCGCTACGCTCAACAACCCCATCCCCAACGGCGTCTGCCTTGCTTCGCAGTTCACCTCATCGCTTATCTCAATTCTCGCCGTCAACGCGGAGAACGACGACCACGCCCCTCCACGCATTGCTCCTCGCAGCCTCTTCGACCTATCTTTCGGCGAAGACAACCTCTTCCGTAGCAAAGCTGAAAACAAACGGACCCTCTCGGCCTCCGTGACCATCGTCAACCTCACCAACAGGGTCGCGCTCTACAACTTCCTCTCCACCTTCTCCGGAACGCATTTCGTCACTCCGCGTTCCATAACTGCTCAGCTCGCCTACCACTTCTAGCCAGCACTCAACTCAACCATGCCATGCCCGGAGGAGTTGGAAAGCTCTTCCGGGTGGGCCCGTCGAGAGGAGGAGGTTGTGTCTGGAGATCCTAAATGGGGGCATAGCAGTGAACTGTTGCACCTAATCCGGTGGACGCGATGGGGGATAGTGAGCGTCGCCGGGCTGGCTTGTCACTTATCTCTTCTGAGCTTGGTGTTGGACGAATGGTTGGCGGGGCATCCCGTTTGCCTAAGAAGGCGACGATCTCCACCCGTTTATAGTCTTTGCTGCCGTCCATGAGGCCTGTAACTGAACATCCAGAATGCTGGTTTTGATTGAAGCGCAGCCCATTCCGAAAGAGAGGCGACATGACCTACTCAGGCGGACCGACGCAATATCGCGGCAGAAAGCGATTCCTCCGCATACGCGTTACTACAAAAGATAAATGGCTTGCCGTCCTAATAGCCTTGCTTGGCA
>CAIZFH010000110.1 GCA_903932155.1 uncultured Granulicella sp.
CTGAGCAGCTTTGGCATCGAGGTACGGCAGGCGATGAACCAACTGGTGCTGATTACGACCACCAGTGCTGCGCAGCCTGTGGCGGCGGGGATCGACTACGAAGACTGGCCGGAGGTGGTGGGCACCATTGCAGGCGACGATACGGTATTTATTGTTTGCCCGGACGAGCGGCAGGCGCACACATTGAAGATTCGCATTGAAGGATATATAGGCTGACTTGGTTGGATTGCAGCGGGAGTTAAAGACAAATCGAGGAATTGGCTGGTTGTTATGCAAGGTGTAGGCACGGAACTCGAAGCAGCATCGCAGGCTCGCGGCAAGCAGCCGCGGGCGACGGTGCGCACGGCTGTGGCCGGAGTGGGCGGATATGCGGGCGGAGAGCTGGCGCGGTTGCTACTGGCGCATCCCCGACTAACTGAGACCAAACCGCTGTTTCTGGGTCGCATTGCCGACGACGCGACAGGCGGACGAGTTCCATTGGAGCAGATTCATCCGCAACTGGCGCTGGGTGAAGGCAAGCTACAGCCGGAGATACACGCGTTCAGCTGGGAGCTGATTCGCGAGGCGGGCACGGAGATTGTGTTCCTGGCGCTGCCCCATGAGACATCGCGCCAGTGGGTGCCTGAGTGGCTGGAGCATGGGATAAGCGTGATCGACCTAAGCGGCGCGTGGCGGCTGAATGATGCGACGAATCGCGCAGTCTACAAGCTGCACGATGCGGATACGGGGCTCGCCGAAAAGCTACAGGCGGAGGCCGTCTTCGGTGCGCCGGAGTTGCATCGCGATGCGATTGCTGCGGCGCGGTTGGTGGCAAATCCGGGATGCTACGCGACGTCGATTATTCTGGCGCTGGCCCCGCTGCTGCGCGCTGGGCTGGTGGATGTGGACCACGGAATCGTGTGCGACGCGAAGAGCGGCGTGAGCGGCGCGGGCAAGGCTGCGACTGCGAAGACGCACTTTATGTATGCGGCGGACAATCTGTCGGCGTACTCGGTCTTCGGGCACCGCCATACGGGCGAGATGCTGGAGCAGCTTGGGCTGACGGCTGAGCAGATCCAGTTCACGCCACACTTGCTGCCGATTCCGCGCGGGATACTTTCGACGATTTATGTGCGGCTTGCGGCGCGCATGCAGCCGGAGCAGATTGAGGCGTGCCTGCGGGCTTTTTACACGGCAAGCCCGATGGTGCGCGTGCATGCGACACCGGAGCTGCCGCAGATTCAGCATGTGGTGCGCACAAATTACCTTGACCTGGGATTCGAGCTGGCGAAGGACGGACTGCGATTGGTGCTGGTCTCCTGTTTGGATAACCTGCTAAAGGGCGCGGCTGGCCAGGCGGTACAGAATATGAATGTGATGTGCGGCTGGGACGAAGTGGAGGGCCTGCTGTGAAATACGTAGTCAAACTGGGGGGCGCTTCCATTGAAGACAAGAAGCTGCTGCACGAGTGCGGCAAGGCGATCTTCGAGCTGG
Source organism: uncultured Granulicella sp. (assembly GCA_903932155.1). Taxonomy (GTDB): domain Bacteria; phylum Acidobacteriota; class Terriglobia; order Terriglobales; family Acidobacteriaceae; genus Edaphobacter. The sequence goes on from CAIZFH010000110.1 coordinate 1,474, forward strand.
TGCGCGACGGCAACCAGGTGGCGTTGGTACACGGCGGCGGCAAACAACTGACCGCGACACTGGCGCAGATGGGCAAGAAGAGCGAGTTTGTGAGCGGGCTACGGGTGACGGATGCGGAGACGCGCGATGCGGCTTTGATGGTGCTGGCGGGACGCGTGAACAAATCACTGGTGGCCGCGCTGCGTACGCACGGTCAATCGGCGATGGGGCTGGCGGGCGGCGATGGAAATGTCTTTCGCGCGCGCAAGAAGAAGACTGTACCTGACCTGGGATTTGTGGGAGAGATTGCGGCGACCGATCCGCTGTGGCTTGAGGCGATCTGGAAGATGGACGCGGTACCAGTGATCTCGTCGATTGCACTGGGGTTTGACGGCGAGTACTACAACATCAATGCCGACGAGATGGCTTCGGCCTGCGCGATCTGCACCAAGGCCGACGCGCTGGTGTTTCTTACCGATGTTCCCGGCGTGAAGGGGGCGGACGGCCAGGTGATGCGCTGGCTCTCGCTGAAGGATGTGCCGGAGTTAGAACGGCAGGGGGTTGTTACCGGCGGAATGCTGCCCAAGCTGAACGCATGCCGCGACGCGCTGACCCATGGCGTGAAGCGAGTGAGAATTCTGCCCGCAGAGGCGGCGCATCTACTACCCGACCTGTGCTCGACCAAGGTCAACGATGGAACGGAGGTCATGGTCGCATGAGTGATCCTATGAAGGATGGAGCGATGAAGCTGGCATCGATCCAGGCGGCGGAAGAGAAACTGATGCTGCAAACATACCAGCGCACCCCGGTGCTGTTTGTGAGTGGGAGCGGCGTGTATCTGTGCGATGAGCAGGGCGATGACTACCTGGACCTTCTGAGTGGGATTGGCGTATCGGCGCTGGGGTATGGACATCCAGCGGTGGAGGCGGCGATTGTGGCGCAGAGCAAGCGGTTGCTGCACACATCGAACCTTTTCTATCACGAGCACACGGCGGAGTTGGCGCTGCGGCTGACGGAGATCAGCGGACTGGACCGGGTCTTCTTCTGCAACTCCGGCACGGAGGCATGGGAGGCCGCGCTGAAGCTGGCGCGGGCCCATGCTGGGTTGCTGCGGGCGGAGGGGAAGAGGGTCGGGACGCGCTTTCTGGCTGTGGAGCAGAGCTTTCACGGACGGACAATGGGCGCGGTGGCGACCACGCACAAG
>CAIZFH010000111.1 GCA_903932155.1 uncultured Granulicella sp.
CTACCCCCTCAGCTGAGCGCTCCCGTTCGGCCTCGCGCCCGGCCAGTTCCTCGATGGTTGCCCCCGACTCCTCAACCTCCTCCAGAATCGGGTTCTCGACCATCTCCGCGTTGATCATCTCCTTCAACTCCAGCTTGTTCAGAGCTAGCACGCTGACCATTTGCACCAACCCAGGCGTCAAAACCTGGCGCTGCGTGATTCGGAGATTTAGCTTCGGCTGTAGCAATCTTTCTACCTCATCCTGCTTTTCTGCTCCGCAAACTTCGCGCGAATAGGATCAATCGGCGGACCTTTGCCGATGTTCCGTTGAACTGTGAACTTGGCCACAGTCTACACGCCGCGCGACATTCATGCAGCATTCAGGACGTTTGCCTCTTGGTACACGCAACTCCAGCCACTACTCTGCCTGCATACCCAGAGACGCAGGGAGCTCAACCTGAAAGCATACCTCCGCAGGAGGCGCCTGCTGCCCACCGTGCAGAGCCACTTATTCCATGGAAAACTTCTCTCCCAGGTAGATGCGCCTTACCTCAGGATCGCGGCCAAGCTCTCCCGGCGTCCCGGAACGATAGATCTTGCCCTCATTGATGATGTACGCGCGATCGGTCACAGATAGCGTCTCGCGCACATTATGGTCCGTAACCAGCACCCCAATTCCGTTCTTCTTCAACGCGAAAATAATCTCCTGTAATTCCAGTACAGCGATCGGATCGATGCCGGAAAATGGCTCGTCCAGCAGAATAAACGCCGGTTCGATGGCCAGGCAGCGGGCAATCTCCACCCTGCGTCGTTCCCCCCCACTGAGGGCATAGCCCATGGTCTTGCGTACATGCCCCAAGCTGAACTGCTCGATCAGCTTCTCCGTCCGTGTGCGCCGTTCCTCCCGGCTCAACTGTTGCGCCTCCAGTACCGCCAGAATGTTATCCTCCACCGTGAGCTTGCGAAAGATGGAAGGCTCTTGCGGCAGATAGCTAATTCCGTACTCCCGGGCTCGCAGATACATCGGCAGCCGTGTAATGTCTTCGCCGTCGGCAGTAATGCGGCCTGTGTCCGGACGAACCAGCCCCACGATAATATAAAAACAGGTTGTCTTGCCCGCGCCGTTCGGCCCAAGCAGCCCTACCACCTCGCCCTGCCCGATCTGCATGCTTACGCCACGTACCACCTGTCTTCCGGCGTAGGCCTTTCCAATCTCTTCCGTCTTAAGCGTCCGCATCGCCGGCTTCACAATCGCCTCAGCCCTTTCGCGCGTATTTAAGACCGCGCCATCCTTCGATCCTGCTCCCGTTCTGGAACTTCCTATGGGAAATATTGCGCTCACTGCTTTTTCTTGTCCTTCTTTTCTTCCTTGCCGATCTGAGCATCTGTCCGTACTCGCTGCCCCGCCGCACCCAACGCTTCGACGCTACCATCGCAGGAGTTGAATCGCAATGCGGCACCCGTCGTCGTACCCTGCGGGCCAACGGCGGTGGGCGGGGCCTTGTCGTCGCCCGTCAGCACAACCATCCGGTCGCTCGTTGTATAGACCAGACGCTCGCCCCTCGCATGCATCCCCGGCTTGTCCAGCTCGACCTGCCTTGTAGCCACCATGTGGTCCACATCTCCGCCCAAGGTTGGCCCGGAATCGCCGCTGCTCGCCGCATCCCCACCTGCCTTCTGCATATACACCGTGCCCGCTCCCGCGCGAATCGTGCCATCGACTGTGTCTGCCCGAAAGCCTCCGGTAAAGTCGGCCTGCCGCAGAATGTCCGAGTAGACCAGACCGCCGCTCGCGATACGCACGACGCTGGGCGACTTCCCTTCCGCACCGGCACCGGTCTTTGCTGCTCCGGCCTTGGCAGTAGAAGCGCCGCAGGTGGGCATCTGTGATACTGCGCCACTCTTCGCTGCTCCGGAAACATCGGCAGCCGTCGAAGATAGCACCGTATGTACCTGCGCGGCCTGCGCCGCGACCGACCATCCCGTCGTCGCGTCACCGCGTGCAATCAGCCGCCGCGCCGCGAGCGAGAATTCGATGACTGGAGCCTGCACCTGGTCCCCCTCCTGCCACAGCCGCACCGGCTTGCCATAGAACGTGTCGATCTCATTTGCGTAGTCCAGTTCCGCACGCTCGGCGAGAACGTGCGTCGGCTCTTGGGCCCGCCCCAAAGCGGTCCGCCCTACACCGGCGGACGAAGACGCATCCTGCATGTAATTCATCTTCACCGAGCCGGTCGCTTGGGCGTCGCCCGTCTTGTGGTCAAGCGCAACCTGGTTCGCCCACAACTCACTGGTGTACTTCTTGCCGTTGCGCAGTTCGCCCGTACCCGTCAACTCCACATTGCCTGTCAGCGTCATGCGATCCTGATCGCCGTCGTACACCGCCCGCTCGGCCATTGCGTGTTGAACGTCCTCGTGCGAACTCACCGTTGCACCCGTCTTCGCATCCGTCCGCACCTGGGCCGGCAAACGTCGTGTCACCGAGACGTGCCCTGCCTGCACCGCGCTCCACAGCGAATCCAGGTCCAGCCCACCCCCCCCCGCAGTGCCCACACTCGCCTTCCCTGCCGCAGCCGCATGCGTCCTCGCCGCGCCAGACACAGTCATCGGCCGGAACTTCGCGTCCAGCGTATCGCCGGTGCTCGTCTGCTCCTTTCCATCCATCCTTATTTGACGCAGCACCGTACGCACGCGACCCGCAATTGTGTCGAGCTGCGGCTGTGCCTTCGCGTCCGCCGTGGCCATCATGTGTGCCTTCAGATCGTCCGCGGCAAGCTCCGTCGTACCGTCGCTGTTATGGCTCGCGAGACTGCCATTGTTCACCACCGTCAGCCGGGGGCTGCCCGTTGCCTCCACGTCCCGAAGCTGCGACTGTGTTAGTCCCCCCGTCAGCTCCGCTTCCACCTTGGCCGCGGTCAGATCGCGCGAACTCCACGGTTCCCGCGCAGCCTCCGTCGCCCGCGTCCGCTCGTTCATGTGGACCGCTCCGGTAAACACCGTCTGCTTCGCTTGCCCCTGCGCGTCGAAGGTAATCAACGCCTGCTCGGCCTGCCCGCTGCGTTGCAGAAGTGGCTCGTCGTACGAGTACTGTACGCCACCCGTCAACACAGCCGACTGCGGCTGGCTCTTTGCATTCAGCACCACATCCGCGTGTTGCGAGATCAACCTGGAGCCCTTCAATTCTCTCGTCACATTGCCCTGGGCCTCCACCTGCGTCAGCGTTCCATCAGGCCTTATATGCAGTATCGCCCGCTGCGCCTCCACCGTCTGCCCCTGAGAGACACCTCGCGCCCCCGTCAAAAATATTTCATGATTGTGATTGTCGATCTCTGCCGTAGCCGCCGTAACATCCACTGGCCGCTTGCTTGCCACGCCGCTCATACTCACAGAGGAGTGCATTACCAGAACGCCCGTGTCACTGTTGTAGTCGGCACCCGTTGCGTGTCCTGTAATCGTACCTGACCGGAAATCGATCTCTTCGCTGGTCGCCGCAACGCCCAGCTTTCTCAAATACACCAGCTTGCTGGTAGTTACATGCAGCACCTTCGCTTCCTTGGCTGCACTCCCCTTCCCATCTCCTGATTGTGCCGCCTGAAGGTCGAGGTTCACCAGGCCAATGGCACGAAACACCTCCGCCTTCTGGTCGTACTCGAACTCATCGCCATTGATGTGGTCGTTGCGGTCGCCATCCTTCCCATAGAGATCGATCGACACATCATGCAGTGCAATCTTGCCATCACTGTGTTCGACTGCTTTGCCCGCATGGATACAGAATTCAGTTCTGCCCTGTACCGTCTGGCACTTGGAAAACACATTGGTCTCACTGATAATGTTCAAGCCCATCCGGGCCGGCAACGACAATCGGTGCCGCGACAAATAGTGGGCAGAGCCGAGGAAGGCAACAATCACCAGAGCCAGGAAGCCTGCGCAACCCAGTAGCCAAAGTCTCAGTCTCTCAACACGATTGCGCATCCGTCCACCACATCCATCTTCTCATCCGCGCTGCTGTCCTTCATAAAAATCCTCATCGCAGGCCGTATTCCATAAATGCGTCCCCTCATAATGCTCTAGAATGATCGTCCATGGCAGACCGCCTTTACCTCAGCCTTTGGTACCCCAACTTCCGCCTTGAGGCGCTTCCCAACGCGCTGCTGGGAGTTCTGCGCCAGTTCTCCCAGGTAGGCGCTAAGCGTGTCTCCGCAGCCTCAGCTTATCCCATCAACTTCACGGAATCACCCACCTACCAGCGCATCTACGTCATCGACAACCGCGCCTCGCAGGTCGACCCGTTCGTACCCATCGATCCCACATCCGAGTCCGAGGACCATCTTCTCGAAGCCGCTGTTGCTGAAGCCACCGAACAACTCCACGACGATATGGCCTATGAGTTCGAGATGCGCTGGCAGCTATGGACTCCCGAGGGCCAACAGCCTACCTTCAACCGCCTTGCAACCAACCAAGACACCGACGAGGAAGACGCCGTCTCTGACGACTCCTCCCTCGACCTTCCCGATTCCTCCTGGCGGATGCGCTCCCATACCGTCCGTATCCTGGGCTTCGGACCCAGCTTCGACGTCGCCGGATATGAGCAGAATGGCCAGCTACTGGTCGACTTTGGCATCGACACTCCCTGGGTCCCGGATCAACCGCCGTCCAATCCCTTGTCGAAAACCCCCGAAGAGGAAGATATCGACGAGACCGCACAGATCCATCTTCAACAAAACGTGGAAAAACTCCTGGCTTTTACCCTTCTGGTAGAGAAGAACTGCGGCATCAGCAGCCGCTTGCTATGGACCGAGTCCGGTAAACCTCTCGCCGAAAAACTCATCGCGCGCCTGCAACGAGTCCACTGATTCTTCGCGGATTTCCGCTATCGTTGTGCAAATGCTTCTATTGCGTGCCTGGCGCATGGGTTGAGCCGACTGAGACAGCGTTCAGTAATCAAGGCGCGTTACGATAGATAGTATGAATACAAAGCTGATCTTTGCCGATACCAACGAGTTTCAAACAACCATGCTTGCTGTCTTTGCAGTTGACCTTGCCTCGGGTAAGAATGCGGAATCCCGCCCTGCCCTGCTGACACAGTCAAGCGAGTTCGCAGATGCTGCTCTGCGATTGCTGGGATCAGGCGAGTTCAAGGCCGGGCTGGGCGAGACTGCGCTGATCCATCTTGCTGATAGCCCAAACACAGATAGCTTGCAGGCAGAACGGCTGCTGATCGTAGGGCTGGGCAAGGCGAAGGACTTCTCGCTCGACAAGCTGCGCAAGGGCACTGGAACCGCTGTCCGAGCGGCCAAGGTACGCTCCGTGCGCGAGCTGGCGATTGCTTTCCCAAAGTCAGGTGCGGTTGCTGATGGGCTGCTGCCCGTGATCTCCGCACGTCTGACGGCGCGTGCCATGGTGGAGGGAGCGGAGTTGGCGGAACCGGACTGGAACACCTATCAAAGCGATCGCAAAGATAATGTAATAAGTGATTTATTTCTGATTACAGAAGCATTAGATGAAATATATAAACAGGAAGTTCAGACCGGATTCGCAGAGGGCTTGATCGTTGCTGCCGCACAGAACTTTACCCGTTCGCTTGTTAACGAACCTGGAAATGTTCTCACACCTACCGAACTGGGAGCGCGTGCCAAAGCCCTATGCGACGAAGCTGGGCTGGGCTGCGAGGTTTACTCATCGGACAAGATTCAGGAGCTGAAGATGGATGCCTTCTGGGCCGTGGCCAAGGGATCGGCTGAGCCTCCCGCACTCATCGTCATGACCTACGAGCCAGCAGAGGGCGCGCCCGTGGATGCCCCCGTACTCGGTCTAGTCGGCAAGGGAATCACCTTCGACACCGGAGGCATCTCCATCAAGCCCGCCGACGGCATGGAGAAGATGAAGTATGACATGGCCGGCGCGGCCGCCATGATCGGTGCCATGCACGCCATTGCCCGCCTCAAGCCCGCGGTCAAGGTGATTGCGGTGGTCTGCTCGGCGGAGAATATGCCGGACGGCCGCGCCATGAAACCGGGCGACATCGTGACGGCGATGTCCGGCACCACCATCGAGATCGTTAACACGGACGCCGAGGGCAGGCTGGTGCTGGCCGATGGGCTGCACTACGCCAGGACTCTTGGCTGCACCCACTTAATTGACGCGGCTACGCTGACTGGCGCATGTGTCGTCGCGCTGGGCGTGCTGAACGCCGGACTCTTCTCCAACGACGAAACAGCCTGCACGAAGTTCGAGCAGACCCTGGCCGTCTCCGGCGAGGGCTTCTGGCGGCTGCCCTGTACCGACGACTATCGCGAGCGTATCACCAGCGAGATCGCCGACATCATGAACACGGGCAAGAACCGCTGGGGTGGAGCGATCTCTGCCGCCATGTTCCTCAAGGAGTTCGTGGGTGATACCCCATGGGTGCACCTCGACATCGCCGGCTGTGCCTGGAACGAAGACAAGAAGCCATGGCTTCCTTATGGCCCGTCGGGTATCGCGGTGCGCTCCATTGTGGAGTGGGTGCGCAGCTATTCCGCTAAATAACGGAATGCGCTGGCGAACTTCGTTGCGCTACCTGCTTGCCTCACCTACATCACCGGCGGCGCTTCGATGCCCAGATAGCCCAGTGCGCGAACCATCTCGCGGCGCGCCACTGCCGCGGTCGCCATCAGCAGCGCGCGTCGTGTGGAGTCTATTTCGTTCAAAATGTGATAGCGGTGATAGAAGTTGTTGAACTGCTGTGCCAACTGAAAGGCATAGCGTGCAAGGTGGGCAGGCTCTGCCGTAGCGATAGCTTGTTCGATCAGCGCCGTCAAACGCGCAGCCAGCAGCCAGGTTTCCCACAGACTGGTTCCATCTTCGCCAGCCAGATCAGATAGATCCAACCAGGCGACAGCGGCTAACGCATCCTCCTCCGTGGTCTCAGCCTTGCGAAAAATATTCGTCGCGCGCACGATAGCGTACTGAATATAGGGCCCGGTCTCACCCTCAAAGCTCAGCGCGTCCTTGAAATCAAAGGCAATCACCGTGTTACGCGTGAAGCGCAGCATAAAGTAGCGCAACGCTCCCACCGCAATCTGCGTAGCAATCCCCGTGCGTTCCGCGGCGTCGATCTCAGGGTGGCGCGTGTCCACCTCGGCTTGTGCCGCTGCGATTAGCTTGTCCAACAGATCGTCGGCCTTCACCCCGTAGCCCTTGCGCCCGCTCACCTCAACGAACGGCCGCGCTCTGTCCTCATCCGACAAATTGTACCCAAGCTCCTCCGCGCAGCGCGGTGTCATCGCCACCATCTCGTAGCTGAAGTGGGTGTAATGGTCCGCCGCGTCGTTGAAGCCCATGCCGCGCAGCGCCGCAACCACATTGTTTTGCGGATCATTCTGTCGCGAGTCGATCACGTTGTATATCGCATCAGCCCGCCCGAAGGTCGGTGCCGCAGGATCGCTCGCCCCAGCTGTCGAAATCCAGCAGGTGTGCGTCGGATACTGATAATAATTTGCATAACCGAAGTCCTTACCCGGCAGCAGCCCGAACTTCCATAGATGGTATGCAATATCCTTGCCAACGTAGGTCACCGTTCCGTTGGAGCGCACAATCACCTTGGCGTCTTCATCCGGGCCAGAGGTCTCTGCAGCTTCATTACCAGCTCGCCTCATCACATAACAGCCCTTGTTCTTTCCCTCCGTCTCCAGGTAGAGCACGCTGCGGTCCAGCATCAATGTTCGAGCCGCATCCCAGAAATGGAGGCTTAGGATCTCACTCTCGCGAGGCAGAAAATCGTACTCGATACCCAGCCGCTGCATCGTCTCCAGATGCCGCCGCAGCACAGCTGTCGAGATCAGCTCCGCAATCGCAGCGGTCTCATTACCGCCAAGCTCCAGCGCATGCAGTGTGTCCAGGCGAATCTGCTTTCGTCGCGCAAGCTCGGCTGGCGTTGGCAGCGATGCGTCATCCACTCCCGTCCCGGCGTACCACTGGCTCACCCGCGCGTACAAGTCCCAACAATAAAAATCGATTCGCTCCCCCGCCGCACTCAACTTCGTCAGCAGCGCGCGCGTCGACTCCAGCGTCTTCCCCTCCAGATGCACCAGCCCCACCACCACATCGGCAACCTGCACACCCGTGTTGTCGATGTAGTTCTGCACCCCTACCTGGTAGCCGTGTTTATAGTCGTCAGGACGCAATAGCCGCTGAAACGTGTCGCCCAGGATCGCGTTGCGCAGGTGCCCAATGTGTGCCGCCTTGTTGGGATTGATGCTGGTGTGCTCCACCAGACGAAATCCTTCGCCGCCAATCTTGGCGTGCTGGTCGCGCGCGATAGCGCGAACTGCCGCCGCGCGGTCGATGCGGATGTTGAGGTATCCCGCGCCTGCAACCTCGACCGAAGCCACACCCGCCAGCGCCGCTGGATCGCTGGCAATCAGCGCATTCAACTCCGCAGCTAGCTCCGTGGCAATCGCGCGTGGGGCTTTGCGCAGCCGCTTGGCCAGCTCGAACGCCACCGGCAGGGCGAGTTCGCCAAGCGTAATATTCGGTGGCTGCTCCACTGCCAACTGGGGTAGTGTGACGCCGTATCTGGCGAAAAGAATCGCCTGGATTCTGGCCTGTAGCGCGATCTGAATTGTGCGAACCATGCGTGTGATGTTTATCCGGTTAGGAATCGTTGCCCGTGTCTTCAGTGTAATCGTCGCGTAGATCAGCGTATGCGGTGTGCCTCATCGCCGGAAGGAGAACTTCTTGTGTGCGAAGTAGCTGTAGATCGCAATCAGGAGAGAGTTCACCACGCCCGCCAAAAACGGCGCCAAGACGTGCAGCCGCGCGATGTGCAGGAAGATGCTGGTTACAATCGGCAGAATGATCAGCTCCGCCGGTGTACTCACCCCGTAGACCGCGAAGCAGCGCAGCCATTCCTTTAAATAATTGCCATAGGTGCGGAAGACAAAATGTTTGTAGCAGAGAAAAGCTACTGAAATGCAGATCGGCTTCGCGGTAATCGATGCAATGTCAGCGATAAGCGGCTTGCCGTAGTGTGGAAACAGGTGGCTGTACAAAACGACGCACGCCGAGTAAAAGGCAAGCGAGAATAGTGTGTTCGACACCCCAACCATAAGAAACCGGATCACCTCGCCGGCAGGCAGCGCCCTGCGAATGGCCGCAAATGGACCGTGCGCCATGGGATCGGGCGGCGCACCGTCCGGTCGACCGGAGCCGGATGAGGGTTGGGCTGAAGTCATGCAGCTCCGATTGTATCTTCGCCTATGCGAATTCAGCGGCTGGGGTTAAGAACTTATACAGGGGTCATGCTCGTGCTGACAGCAGCAAAACTCTGGTCCAGCAAGCGCAAAGCCTCATCAACATGGTTCTTCGTTATGTTCATTGCAGGCGACAGACGCAGCACGTTGTTGTACATGCCTCCCTTGCCGATCAGCAGGCCGCGCTCGCGGGTAGCCTCCAGCATTGCGTTCACCAGCGCCGGCGCAGGCTCCTTGGTCACCGGGTCGGACACCAACTCCATCGCCTGCATCAGGCCCAACCCGCGCACATCGCCAATGATGGGATACTTCTTCTGCAACTCCAGCAGTCCTTCGCGCAGATAGCTCCCCACCACATCGCAGTTGCGAATCAGATCGTCCTCTTCGATCAAGTCAATTACCGCCGATGCCGTAACGCTGGCCAGCGGATTGCCGCCGAAGGTTGAAATGGTTGGCCCACGATACGCGTCCGCAATCTCCGCAGTCGCCACCGTCAGCCCAATCGGGAAGCCGTTACCCAGGCTCTTGGCAGCGGTAATGATGTCCGGCTCAACCTCCCAATGCTCGATGCCGAACCATCCCTTTCCGGTGCGTCCCCAGCCGGTCTGTACCTCATCTGCAATAAAGTCGCCACCGTATTTTTTGACAATGGAAAACGCCATCTTGAAGTATTCTTTGGGCGGCGTAATGCCGCCTCCCACGCCCTGGATCGGCTCGGCAATCATCCCTGCAATGGCACCTGTAGTCGATGATTCAATGACCGCCTCAATGTCCTTGGCGCAGGCTACCTCACAGGATGGATAGGTCTTGCCCAGCGGACAACGGTAGCAGTAGGGGTTCATCACATGAACAATACCCAACTGGTACGAAGCCCTGCGCCACGCCGCGATCCCGGTAAGCGAGCGTGTCACTGCGCTCCGCCCTGAGTATCCGTGGCGCAGCGCAAGAATATCCATGTTGCCCGTGTGCATCCGAGCCGATTCGATGGCCGTCTCATTCGCCTCTGACCCGGAGCTGGTAAAAAAACTCTTCTGCAGCTTGCCTGGGGTAATGCGCGCAATCTTCTCCGCCAGATCCATCATCGTTTGGTGCGGGAACAGCGTGGAGGTATGCCCAAGTTTGTCGATCTGCGCCTTCTGCGCCCCAGTAATCCGCGGATTGCAGTGCCCAACGCCAACCGTGACAATACCGCCAAAGAAGTCCAGGTAGCGCTTGCCCTCCACATCCCACATGTGGTGCATCTCGCCGCGCTCCAGCGGCAGAGGATCGGCGTAGTAATTGGCTACAGCCGGATAGATGTACTGCTTCTTCTTGGCAACAATCTCCTTGCGGTCCATAACGATGTTCTCCCTCACCAGCCATGCGAGGCCAGATCAAGAACCAATATACCCGTTAATTCTCCGAAGGCCGCTCCACATGGTCGACGAAGAAGACCTCCGTGGGGATCTTCTGCACCTCCAGCCTCAGCCCGAGCTGGTCCTGGATCGCCATAAACAGCTCAGGCGGCGCATTGGGATTGTCCACTGGCGGCGTTATATGGCCCCCATGCCAGCAAACTGAGACTCATCGGGCGTCCAGGTCAAGGTGAAATCGAACGTGCCCGTCAGATTGGTCTTGTTCACCACCGGCCTGTCCATAACGACAAACCCCATCCATCGCGCAAAATGCGCAAGCGGCTCGCCCCGGAAGCTGCGCGCCCCGGGGTGTTGGCAACCTGCACCGTTCGGCGGAACGTTGGGATCGGACGCCTTCAGCTTTGGCCCGCCCTTCGCAACCGTTAGCACATAGACAGATTGCTCCCTCTGCTCCCGATGAAACGCGAGTTGGCAGCGATCGGCCAGAAGTTTCTGCAGCATCGCCGGAAGGTCGTCCCTGAAATTGACGTCTTCGCCAGCCACCGCATCTACATCGTATTCGTCCGCTGTGACCCATGCGGGCCCGCCCACCAGCTGCCGGCGATCCACTTCGTATGCCATCAAAATCAGGTTACTCAACGTCGTGTTGTGCGTGGTGAAGCGGCGGCCTTCTTCGCGGTCGTTCATGTGATTCGGGTCAGGATTTTGAACCGGCTTGATCGTTGCCGCCTCAAACTCCGGCGACGCGGGCGTCGTGGTGGATGCCGCCGTCGCTGCTTTCGTCTGAAGTGTTGGTGTTTGTCCCATATTAGGGATTGAAACCAGGCCGAGGAGCAGAAGAGTGATCGTGCATCTCATGGTGAGATCTCCTATTCGTATATACGCCGCTTAAGTCCGTTTGGTTAACGCGTCCCTTGAAGTTCTATACGCCTAATCCTGCGACGAGTTCCGTAGCACATATTCTTCGCTAACTAATTAACATGGAAGATGGACCGCAGAGGCCAGCCACCAATTAGCCCCGGCGGATGGAGTAGTGGGCATTGGCAACCTTAGTAGCAGAAGCCGTATCGCAGTCCAGATCAGAACAGATCTGCAATGCCCCGCAGTCTGAGAGCACCGCCCAGCCGCATGAGAGCACCTTCTCTATATTTCTGGTCAGCGCGCTGACGCTCTTTGCAGTCGCCATCAATGGCTACCATCCGTACGCTGAGGACGGAGGACTCTATCTCGCCGGTATACTCCGTTTGCTCGATCCCGCGCTCTACCCGCACTGTACGGTCTTTGTGCTGGAGCCAATGCGCCATTCGCTCTTTGCCCCCACGGTCGCTGGCATCGTGCGATGGAGCCATCTATCTCTGCCGATCGTTCTGCTTGCGCTGTACCTCGCCAGCATCTGGACAACGCTCTTCGCTGCGTGGATGCTCGCCTCGCGCTGTTGGTACAGCCGCTCAGCACGCGCCGGATCGGTCGTATTGCTGGCCTGTTGGCTCGCGCTTCCCATAGCTGGAACAGCACTGCTATTCATGGACCCGTATGCAACCGCGCGCAGCTTCTCCACACCGTGCATGGTTCTTGCTCTGGTCGGAACACTCGACCTGACGGAACGTGGCAGCCCGCACAGACTCATATCAATCCGGCGCGGCTTCCTACTTTGGGCCATCAGCATAGCACTCGCCGCCGTAATGCATCCCCTGATGGCCGCCTACGCCCTCGGCGCAACCCTGATGCTGTACGCTGTTCGCTTCCACAATCGCATTCTGCGGTTATACGCAGCTTCTGCCCTCGCAGCAGCCGCCATGGCACTTGCAGTCTGCCTCAACGCCATAGCCCGGCCCGAATCCGCAGACTACCTCCGCATCGCTTTGACCCGAACCTACTGGTTTCTCGTCCAGTGGCACTGGTATGAGCTGGCAGGACTGGCCGCGCCACTTGGGATACTGACTATCTCTATATCTAATAAGCTGGCCCCGGCGACGCGTATCCCCTGCTTGTCAGACATGGGCGCACGACAAACACTGACGCGCATGGCAGTCGCTGTTGGCGCAACCTCATGCCTCATCGCTCTCTTCTTTGCCCGCACCGCATCGACCACTCAAATAATTGCGCGCTTGCAGCCTTTGCGCGCTTTTCAGATCGTCTACCTGATACTGATCCTCACGCTCGGGGCGCAACTTGGAGAACGCCTCCTGCGCCGCATCGCATTGCGATGGGCCGCGACCATGATTCTGCTCGGCGGCATAATGTTCTATACCGCGCTAAATGCCTTCCCCAACTCCAATCATCTGGAGATCCCTGGGCTTACTCCGCATAACCAGTGGATTAAGGCTTTCTTGTGGATTCGCGACAACACGCCCACGGACGCCCTCTTCGCCCTCGACGCGGACTACATTAATGCGCCCGGAGAAGATGCGCAGTGCTTTCGGGCTATCGCCCAACGCAGCGCCCTGGCAGACTACTCCAAGGACGGTGGAGAGGCGTCTATAGCGCCCGAGTTGACCGTGGACTGGATCCGCAGCCAGCAGGCACAGCACCATCTCAGTGCGCCGTCCACCACCGATTCTGACCGTATATCTGCACTCCAACCACTTGGTGTCTCCTGGGTGGTGCTCGAGTCCGCAGCAACAACCCGCTTCGACTGCCCCTATAGCAACTCCGCGGTCAAGGTTTGCTTGCTTCGTTGAGCTTTCGCCAACGATCAACTAAATCTATTCAGGCTCGCGGCCTTCGGCTCAGATAAAATTGTCGCGTATACGACAACAATGGTACGTTCCGTACTAAATACGACAAATACATCGCTATTTGTCGTATTCAATACAGCCATGTTTTCCTCAGATGGGTACATATAAGGAAAACATAAAGACTTATCGGAATCTTTATCTTTGGCATGAAGATTGCATAAGTATCCAGCAACTGCTGAATTTTATGGAGATAGCCCAACAGAATCATGTCCATGATTCCGCAGCGGATTTGCGTCATCGCGCAACATGGGCGGATCGACGTTGGCCAGGAAGTTTGGATCTCGTAAACGTTGGACCGATTCGAGGAGGAATGTATAGACGCCATGTGAAGTTGTCTGGTTCCCACGGACATAAAGAGGACGCGGTCCTTTGATTACTACCCCTTCAGGTTTCAGATTCAGACGAAAACTCGATTCCTCGTCGAGGCTGACTGGACCCTGACCGACCCCTGCATCGAGAATTCGATCGCGGATGAAAGAGAGAATCCCATTATTATTCCGACAAATTCACGACGCCTCCTTCGCCACGTAGTTGTATTGGCCTCCCTCGCAACCTTCACAGC
>CAIZFH010000112.1 GCA_903932155.1 uncultured Granulicella sp.
CTTTTATGTACGAACTACGGGGATTCTACATTATGACAAGTTCTATGCAAGCAAGAAATCCGGGCTGTGCATCAATCAGGATAAGCAGCAGCGTAGCTACGCAGAACAGGCAGGACAGCGGGCATTGACAGGGAGCAAAAGCACTTCTCTCTATTTAGATGCTAAAACGTCTGCGAGGCGGCTAGTTCGAGCGCGCGGGAGTGCTGGACAGAAGGGCGTCCGATACTAATGTAAGTGAATCCGTATTGCTGCATGACCTTGGGATCGAATAGGTTGCGGCCATCGACGACGATGGGTACCTTCATGGCGTGGTGCAAGAGCTTGAGGTCGATGGCTGCAAATTGCGGCCAATCGGTGAGGACGAGCAGGGCGTCGGCATTGGCGGCTGCGGTATAGGCGTCATCGACATACTGCATTTGCGGGCCGGCAGGCACTTCCTCCTGTGCGCGCTGCATGGCGGCAGGGTCGAATGCAGCGATGGAACATCCCTCGGCGAGCAGCAATTCAACCAGATCGATAGCGGGCGATTCACGGACGTCGTCGGTTCCCCCTTTGAATGCCAGGCCGAGGACTGCGATGCGTTTTCCGCTCAGAGTTCCCAGGGCGGAGCGAACCCTGGCGAGGAAGCGCTTTTTCTGTTCGGTATTGATTTTTTCCACCTCGGCGAGGAGGTTGAAGTCGATGCCGAGCTGCTCGGCTACGTAGCGGAAGGCAGCGATGTCCTTAGGGAAGCAGGAACCTCCATAACCGATTCCAGGGCTGAGGAATCGCGGGCCGATTCGGTTATCGAGTCCCATGCCGCGGGCAACCTGCTCGATGTTTGCGTCGGTGGCCTCGCAGAGGTTAGAGACGGTGTTGATGAAAGAGATTTTGAGGGCCAGGAAGGCGTTGGAGGCATGCTTAATGAGCTCTGCCGACTTGGTGGAGGTGAGCAGAAGCGGTGGCGGAGAAGTAGCTGTGCATCGTCCGGGGATGGCGCCTGGCCGGTCATAGTATGCGCCGGAGGTGAGTGGCGCATAGATCCGCTCGAGCAGTGCGGCGGCGGCTTCGGAGTCTGATCCGACGACGATGCGGTCTGGGTGGAGGAAGTCTGTGACTGCGGTACCCTCGCGCAGGAACTCTGGGTTGGAGACGACGTCGAAGAGGCTGCGCGCGATACCGTTGCTCTCAATAGTGCGTCGAATCCACTCGTTGGTGTAGACGGGGACCGTGGATTTTTCCACGATGACCTTGTAGGTAGTGAGCGAGCTGGCGATCTCACGGGCGACTGATTCGACGTAGGACAGGTCTGCATCACCTGTCTCCGACTGGGGTGTGCCGACGGCGATGAATATGGCGTCCGAGGCACAGATAGCCTCTGCGAGATTGGTGGTGAAGCGAATCCGGGTATTGCGGTATCGTTCGAGGAGTTCCGGGAGGTGGAGTTCGTGGATGAGGGTGTGTCCGGACTTGAGGGCTGCGATCTTGGCCTCATCAATGTCCACACATACGACGGAGTGTCCCATCTCTACGAAGCAGACCGCCGCGACCAGGCCGACGTAACCAGTGCCAACGACCGCGATTTGAATGGGGTTGCTCATGGACTCCAATCGATGCATCCTGCGCAGTGCAGTTCTTGCAGTCTAGTGGATTTCCGGCAGAAGCGGAAATGCAACGGGTTGCGCGCGGGGTTACCGGAACAAAACAGGAGTGTACTGGGACATGATTTGCTTCCTTGAAATGAGCAAGGTCATTTAGACTAGCTGGGATGGGTCCGCAAAAGACGCAGTTACCCCCTGCAGCGGGCGTTCCCGAAGCGCAGCAGCCCGGCACGGGGTC
>CAIZFH010000113.1 GCA_903932155.1 uncultured Granulicella sp.
GCTAAGAGATTCGTTGTAACCAGCACTGTAACCGCAGCAAGAATATGGAGTCATACCCATGGCACGTTCAGCAAAGAAGGGTCCGTTCATTGACGCGCATCTTCAGTCGAAGATTACGGTGATGAACCAGACCAACGACAAGAAGGTTGTGCGCACCTGGTCGCGCCGCTCGACGATCTTTCCCGACATGGTTGGTCACACGATCGCCGTACATAACGGGCGTAAGTTTATCCCGGTTTACGTGACGGAGAACATGGTAGGCCACAAACTGGGCGAGTTCGCGGCAACACGCACCTTCAAGGGGCACTCCGCACGCGCAGCCGAAACCAGCGTGAAGCCAAAGTAGACCGAAGACTGGGTTTAGTTGGCGTGATGATGTTTGCAGAAGCAAGGCGTACCAGATAGTTCGAAGGATCAAAGTTATGGCGAAGATTGCAGCAGATAAAGTCCGAGAATTTCGCGCAGAAGCCAAGTTCCAGCGCAGCAGCCCACAGAAGGCGAAGCTGGTTCTCGACACCATTAAGGGCATGCGCGTGGAGCAGGCGCTCAACACCGTTCACTTCTCCAGCAAAAAGATGGCACCGGTAATCGAGAAGGTGTTGCGCTCGGCAATTCAGAATGCAACGTACGTCTCTCAAGAACAGGGACTCGATGTCGACGTCGACAAACTCTATGTCCGTACTGCGGTGGCGAATGAAGGGCCGCGGATGAAGCGTATTCGTCCTGCGCCCATGGGGCGGGCGTTTCGCTATCAGCGAAGAATGGTACACGTTATCGTAACGGTGGCGGAGAAGAAGTTGCCCACCGTTGTTACAGTAGTTGACCCGGGAGTTACGGCGGCAAAAGCGAAAGAGAGCAAGCCGGCAGTCAAGAAAGCGGTTGCCAAGAAGGCAGCAGTAAAGAAGACCGCAGCCAAGAAGGCAGCAGTAAAAAAGGCCACAAAGTAAGTGCAGTGGAGAGTTGATATTAATCCGGGAACATTCCGGTTAACTTCGAGTTTTAGATGTCCTGCCGGCTCAACCGGATCGGGACGAAGGTAAGGAAACTATGGGACAGAAGGTCCATCCGTATGGGTTTCGCCTCGGTATCAACAAGCCGTGGAAGTCACGATGGTTCGTCGAACGCGGCTATGACAAGCTGCTGGTCGAAGACGTGAAGCTCAAGGCTGAGCTGCGCGAGAAGCTGAAAGCTGCCGGCGTTAGCTCTGTGGAAGTGGAGCGCCCTGGCAATAAGCTGCGCCTGATTATCCGCACGGCGCGTCCGGGCATCATCATCGGTCGCAAGGGCGCGGAGATCGACAAGCTGAAGGTCGACATCCAGAAGCGGACATCGCGCGAGGTGTTTATCGACATCCTTGAGGTCAACAAGCCGGAGCTGGATGCGCAATTGGTTTCGGAAAATATTGCGTTGCAGTTGGAGAAGCGTGTCAGCTTCCGCCGGGCCATGCGCAAGTCTGTTGACTCCGCTCTTCGATTCGGCTGCAAGGGCATCAAGGTCCGCGTATCAGGCCGATTGAACGGCAATGAGATTGCGCGCTCCGAGTGGTATCTGCAAGGCCGCCTGCCGCTGCATACTCTGCGTGCCGACATTGACTATGGATTTTCCGAGGCGCATACGACCTACGGCATTATCGGGGTCAAAACATGGGTCTACCGCGGTGACATTTACGAACAGAAGAAGCGGCGCGACCAGGGCACGACCACTGGCGTGTTCTAAGACAGTTGTTAGTTCTGCGTGCCGGGATTGAAACCAGGACCGGCGGCTGAGAGTTAGAGGATTTTGATTATGTTATTGCCAAAGAAGGTTAAATTTCGCAAACAGCAACGCGGGCGCATGTGCGGCAAAGCCTGGCGAGGGTCGGATCTCTCGTTTGGCGATTTCGGCCTAAAGGTGCAGGAATGCGGCTATATCACTGACCGCCAGATCGAGGCCAGCCGTATTGCGATGACGCGATTTATAAAGCGCGGCGGCAAAGTGTGGCTACGCATTTTCCCCGATAAGCCAATCACAAAGAAGCCGGCTGAGACGCGAATGGGGAAGGGCAAGGGCGCTCCTGACCACTGGGTTGTAGTTGTCCGCCCAGGTAAGATTCTGTTCGAAATGGAGGGCGTTACGCCCGAGTTGGCGAAGGAAGCCATGCGTTTGGCTGCTCACAAGCTGCCGCTCAAGACGATATTTATTCAGCGCCACAGCGTGAAGGCAACCGTGGCCGTCAAGTAGAGATTTCGAAGAACGACTAAGACGAGATCAAGAATTCGCTAGAAAGAAGATCAAGATGGAATTTGAAAAAATCCGTAACCTAAGCGACGAAGAGCTACCCGCGCAGTTGACCAAGTCTGCCGAACAACTTTTCCGTATACGTTTTCAGAAGAGT
This sequence comes from uncultured Granulicella sp., assembly GCA_903932155.1. Lineage (GTDB taxonomy): Bacteria > Acidobacteriota > Terriglobia > Terriglobales > Acidobacteriaceae > Edaphobacter. Next base: position 2,375 of record CAIZFH010000113.1, read on the forward strand.
CTTGGCAACAATGAAGGCATCAAGAAGCTGCGCGCACTCAAGCTGGACATCGCGCGCATTCATACCGTGACGCGTGAGCGCGCGCTGGCCTCCAAGAAGACCGCATCGCCGGAAGTCGTACGAACAGCCCCGGCTGCGAGCACACGCACCGCTCGCAAGAAAGCGAAGAAGGACTAACGATGGCAAACACAACGAACACAGCGACTCCGGACGTACAGGCCTCTCGACGTAACGAGAAGGTAGGCCTTGTGGTATCGACCAAGATGCAGAAGACCATAGTGGTCGAGATCGAGATGCGCAAGGCGCATCCGAAGTACAAGCGAGTGATGAAGTCGAACAAGAAGTTCTACGCGCACGACGAGCTGAACTCGGCCCGTATTGGCGATGTAGTGCGCATACGTGAGGCGCGTCCACTGTCGAAGCTGAAACGGTGGTCACTGGAGGAGATCGTACGCCGCTCCTCGTTGTCGCAGATCGACGAAAAGACGGTAGCAGAAGTGAAGTAGTTGGAACCGGCGCGGGAACATTGCCCGTGACGCAGAGAAGAGCTTCGAGGGGCAATTGCCTCAGGCTTTATAAGCTCAGGAGAACGATATGTCCGTGCAGATGAGAACGATGCTTGACGTTGCCGACAATTCTGGCGCGCGTAAGTTACAGGTAATTTTACCGCTGGGCGGCGGCCTAGGCAAGAAAGCGGGCCTTGGCGATATAGTGACCGCGGCGGTGAAGGAAGCTTCGCCCGACGGTACGGTCAAGAAGGGTAAGGTGGTGAAGGCGGTCATTGTGCGTACGCGCAAAGAGTATCGACGCCGCGACGGGACTTATATCCGCTTCGATCAGAATGCCGCCGTGGTCATCAACGACACGAACGAGCCGGTGGGCACGCGCGTCTTCGGCCCGGTGGCCCGTGAGTTGCGCGAGAAGAAGTTCCTCAAGATTGTCTCGCTGGCGCCTGAGGTGATTTAGAAGCAGTTGATCGTTGTTAGTTGCGAGTTGTCAGTTCTCAGTGCGGATACGGAGTGCTGAGGTGGAATGAATTGAAAGCGGATTCCGACTCCGAAACGATGGTCGAGGATGAGAGAGCGTATGGCAGGGATCAAGATCAAGCGCAACGACACGGTTGAAGTGATCGCCGGCAAGGACAAGGGCAAGCGTGGCCGCGTGCTGCGCATCATCGCCGACAAGGACCGCCTTCTGGTCGAGCACGTCATGATGATCAAGAAGCATGTGAAGCCGAACCCGCAGAGAAACATCAAGGGCGGCATCGCCGAGCAGGAGTCTACCATCCACATCTCGAATGTGATGCTGGTGGATGGCGAGGGCAATAAGACTCGTGTCGGGACGAGAGTTGAAGACAACAGGAGAGTTCGCTTCTCGAAAGTCAGTGGAAACACGATTCCCGAGAAGAAGAAGTAACGAATAGGCAGTAACTTTGTTTTTGCACAAACAGGTTCACCCCACGAATCGGTATACGGGCCGGGAAGCCCACTCCGGAAGCCGTGGAGAAAGCGAAGTCGATTATGGCAGCACGATTTAAAGAAAAGTATTTGAGCGAGATCCGTCCGGCGATTGCCAAGGAACTTGGCATCACCAACCCGATGGCGATTCCAAGGCTGGAGAAGATCGTCGTCAATATGGGGCTGGGCGAGGCTACGCAGAACGTCAAGATCATGGATCCGTTGGTGGCCGATCTGGCTTCGATCGCAGGTCAGAAGCCGGTTATCACCAAGGCAAAGAAGTCGATCGCTGCCTTTAAATTGCGCGAGGGCATGCCGATCGGCGCGATGGTCACGCTGCGCGGCGACAAGATGTACGAGTTCCTCGACCGGCTGATCTCGATTGCTCTGCCGCGCGTGCGCGATTTCCGCGGCGTCTCGTCGAAGAGCTTCGATGGCCGCGGCAACTACACGCTCGGCCTGCGCGACCAGCTCATCTTCGCCGAGATCGACTATGCGAAGGTGGACAAGCTGAAGGGCATGAACGTCACCATCGTCACCACAGCGGCCGACGACAACGGAGCACGCGCCCTGCTGAAGGGCTTCGGCATGCCGTTCCGGGTTGGCGCATAACGGCGCGATTCGCACGGACGCAACAGAATTATTTGGAACCAGGATAGAGAGCAAACACTATGGCAACTACCGCAAAGCGCGTCAAGGACGCACGCAAGCCGAAGTTCAAATCCCGCCAGCACAACCGCTGCCAGTTGTGCGGCCGTCCCCGCGCCTACCTGCGCAAGTTCGGGATCTGCCGTCTCTGCTTTCGGTCGCTTGCGCTCAAGGGCGAGATCCCAGGCGTCGTCAAGTCAAGCTGGTAAGCGTAGCGGTGCGGCAACCTGTATACTTAACAGGTTGTCGTCACCGTATAACCCTTCCAGAGACCTCATCCGCCAAGGATGCTGAAGTCTGGAAGCAGTTGGTTTTATAGATGCAGCGCATCGCTCCATCGAATGGTTGCAGCAGCATTCCCGCTGGTTCTCACTGTGAGACACACGGTCGAGTGAACGGGGAATGAAGGAGAATGAATGAACCTGACCGATCCAGTAGCTGACTTTCTGACGCGTATCCGCAACTCCATCCGCGCGCGCCACCAGAAGCTCGACGTGCCCGCCTCGAAGCTGAAGAGCGAGATAGCCCGCATTCTCAAGGAAGAGGGTTACATCGCCAACTACAAACCGACCGAAGAGGGCGGAATGAAGGTACTTCGTGTGTATCTGAAGTATGGCCCTAACAACGAGGCAGTGATCCGAGATCTGCAACGTGTCTCGCGCCCAGGATGCCGCGTGTATCTAGGCCGCGACGAGATTCGCCGTGTACAGGGCGGGCTTGGCATCTCGATCATGACCACACCGAAGGGTGTCATGACCGGACGGCAGGCACGGCGCGAGGGCGTCGGCGGCGAGATTCTTTGCGAAGTTTGGTAATACCAGCAGAGGCCGGTGGACTTTTGCGCCGAATATTACTGGTAGGAACGACATACTACGGCGCGGTTTGTTTGTGCCGTCACGAATTTTCGAACGATGGGCGCAAGCTCAGGCTGCAGTGGAACTCAACCAGCTTATGCATTGAGCGACTCGCAAGCCACAAAGGGTATACGAATGTCCCGTATTGGCAATAAACCAATTCCGCTGCCTACTGGAGTCAAGTTTGCAGTCAGCAGTGATGGCAACACGGTGCTTGTAGAAGGTCCCAAGGGCAAGGTCAGTGCCATGCTACCCGGCGGGATCAAGCTGGTGCAAAAAGACGGCAACCTGGTCGCCGAACGGCAGAACGACAAACAGGCGGCGTTTCATGGGCTAGCGCGCGCGCTGGTCGCCATCGCCGTTGCCGGAGTGACCACAGGCTGGAACAAGGAACTTGACATTGTCGGCATCGGATATCGCGCCGAGTTGAAGGGTAAGAACACGGTTGTGTTCACACTTGGGATTTCGCATCAGATCGAGTTTCCGCTGCCGACCGGCATTGAGGTCGTCATTGACCCCAAACAGACACATTTGACGATTTCTGGAATAGATCGCCAGAAGGTCGGCCA
>CAIZFH010000114.1 GCA_903932155.1 uncultured Granulicella sp.
AGAGGGTTACTCAGTACGGGTTGGCCGCGTCCCCAGAGAGTTCGATCTGCCGCGCGAGGTTGCGCAGGATATACGGATCGTGCGACTGTCGAAATAATACTGCCGCATGGGGATGCGGATGTAGTGGTTAAAAAAATGTGGCCAGCAGATCATCTGCTGGCCGCATTTTTTGATAGTAAGAGGTTAGAAGCGGAGGCGACCTGCGAACTGCCAATCGCGCGGCACAATCTGCTGGTTCTGCCCAGTGACGACGCCGAAGTTGGCTGTATCCCAACCGGCTCCGCTACCCAGGTTGAAGAAGGTGGAGTTGGTCATGTTGGTCACGTCCGCCTCGAACTGGAAGGTAAGGTGGAGCGTTGCGGTTTCGCGAATGTTGAAGGTGCGGCGGAGACCGAGGTCGACGTCCCACCAGCCGGGGCCATGGAGGCCGTCGGGAGCGTTACGAGCAATATTGCCGAGCTTATAGCTCTGGGTGAGCGGTCCTGAGGTGCTCAGCGGTCCGGTGTTTTCGTCCGCATTGCAGGTGCGGTAGATGTTCGTCGAAGGAGAGTCGGGGCATTCGAAGGCGTTCGGGTTGATGTACTGGATACTGTTATAGGTGGATGCATTGGATCCGGGACCGCGGCCCCATCTGCCATTGATGCGCGCTTGCCTCTTGTTGAAGCTGGGATTGTAGTCGGGCATGCACTGGGGTCCCTGGCCGCCGTAGGTGTTGGGCTCGCACTGACCGCTGTTGTTGGTGAGCGCTATCGGATAGCCATCGCGATACTTGTAGATGCCTGAGAACTCCCAGCCTCCGCCGATCATACCCATATAGCGGTTGGTGGCGAAGAAGGCCTGGCCGCGCCCGATGGGTAAGGTATAGACCCAGGTCATGTTGAATGCGTTGGTCTGGCTGCTCGAGCCAAGACCACGATCAACCCGGTTTGCGGACATGGGAGTTGGAAAGTTTCCATCCACATTCGAGACGGGGAAATCTGTCCTGCGGTTGCCGGTGTTGTCGATTTCCTTGGCGCGGGTGTAGTTGATGAAGCCGGAGAGGTTATGCCACGGGCGCTGGGTGACCGAGAGCTGAAGTGAGTTGTAGTTTGCGTTTCCGGTATTGCCCCAAAGGTCGCTGAATCCGCCGAACTGCGGGAAGGGCCTCAGGGACGCCTGAACGGTTGCACCGGAGCCGGCGAAGAGCGGGTAGGGAGGCTGGTTGCCATTTGGGCAAGCAGCTGCGTAGCCTGTAGAGCCGGGGGCCGCAAACCCACAGAAGAATCCGGCGGACGTAGTATTGGTCCCGAAGATTTGGTCGTAATCGGGAGAGAAGGTATTCTTCGCGTAACCACGGCCTGAGCCACCGGGCAGGAAGTGGGTCTGTGTGCCGGAGTAGTCGGCGCTGAATACCGCCTTCTTGTTAATCTGCTTCTGGAAGCCGACGCTGTAGCTGATGAACTGGGGACCGCGCCCGCCATAGTAGGGGTCGGCATAGTTGACGCCCTGGGGGCTGCAGAAGGTTGATGAGGCGCTGCAGCCGTAATCGTTCAGGTGGTCTGCATTGTATGCCGTGAAGTCGTAGTTGCCGGTGGTGGACAGTGGATTGACGGAGGTACCGGGTACTGTCCAGGGAGGAAGCGAGGTAAACGGGTTGCAAGTTCCTGCCGCGACGCATGGGATCTGAGGGCCAAGAACGCCGGTGACTGAGGTACCCTGGGTACCCTGTTGCGGGGGAGCGATGAGGGCGCTGTTAGGGGTTGCATTGGGGGCAAAGTAATTGGTCAGGTAGAAAGCGGGAGGCGTGCTGCTGTTGCTCTGGCTCCAGCTTGTTGTAGAGCTGAACTCTCCATTGTTTCCGGTGGCCTGGGTTGCGCCAGCTCCGCCGCCTACGCCGCCGGCGTGGGTGAGGGAGAGGCCTATGTTGCCGCGGATGACGAGGGTTGGATTGTAGGCATATGCAAAGCCCACGCGCGGTTCCCAGTTGGAGTTGTAGGGATGAACCGGGGTGGTGCAGTGGCAGATGTAGGGCGCATAGTTGGCGAACTGTTGCGCAGCGGTTACGACCGTAGTTCCCGCGGCGTAGGGCTTGAAGTTGTTGATGTTGGGGAAGCCGGCGAACTCAAGCACTCCCGGGACGCCCACGATGGGATTTATGACGGTGGGGTTGAGGAATGCGATGCGGTCGTGGACTTCGTGGTAGGGCTGCAGATAGTCGTAGCGGAAGCCCAGGTTCAAAGTGAGTTTGGGGCTTATCTGCCAATTGTCCTGGATATAGGGCGACATCGGTCTGTAACGCGCTCCGACGTCCTGGATGGACTGGGTATGCACGTTGGCGCTGTAGACGGAGCCGACCAGGAAGCTGGCGTATGGCTCACCCGAATCCAGAGAGTTGTAGGTCAGCCCAACGCTCTGGCTGAAGCCTCCGTACGATCCGCCATTGGTCTCCAACCACTGCGCCTGGGCGCCGAGGGTGAAGTTATGGCGGTTCTTGATCCAGGTAAGGTTTTCAACAATGGTGTAAGTATTGACGCCCTTGGGGCCTGTGCTGGAGGAGGAGGCCCAGCCGGCGGGTGCGGTGCCGCCGCTAAAACCTACGGAAGGCATGTTGGTGGAGGCATTGCCCGGAGGCAGATTGGTGATGCCGACGGCGCAGGCGTTTTGACCGCCGTTGCATCCAGAAACGCTGGGCATGGTGACCGGGATTGGAGGAACCACACCGGGACCGAAGTATGCCTCCACCGAGGGCAGCTCATTGGGCTGGCTCTTGCCGGCGCTGAGGGGGAATCCTTCGCCCCAGTTGCGCGTGTATCCGTACTTGAGGGAGTTGATGAGGGTTTGCGACGCAATGTAGGTGTAGGACAGGATGCCGCTGGCCGTCTTCTGGTTAGTATATGTGCCGCCAGCATAGGGCACGGGCAACTGGGTGTAGCTGCTGTAGTTGGGAGCTCCGCCGTAGCCCACATTGCCGCCCAGTGCTGTGAGCGAGAATTTGTTCCTTGAATTGATGGTGTAGTCGATTTTTACATCTACGCTGTAGTTGTTATTGGCCAGTGGCAGCGAGGCGAGATAGTTATTGAACGTCGAACTGCTGGTTGGGGCAGGAAGGCCGGCTTGCAGCGCCAGAGAGATGCTGGAGAACTGCGCGGCAGGGATGACATTGTAAGTGGGAACGCCGTTGAGCAGGCCCTGGAATGGAGGGCGTCCGGTAGAACCGTAGGTATTGGTGGGGTCCGAAATCGAGGAACTGGTGCTACCGTGGAGATCGGTGAAGTTGCCCTGGCGATTGTCCATGGTGGGGACGGTGATGAACTGGGGGGTATTGCTGATCTTGGTGTAGCGAAATCCTTCGTAGCTGCCGAAGAAGAAGAGCTTGTCCTTGAGGATGGGGCCGCCGATGGAACCGCCGTAGGAGTTCTGATGCTCGGCGGGTTTGGTCTCAAATCCATTGGCTGAGGGCACCTTGGTGTAGCCCCAGGTGTCGAACATGGTGTTACGGATGAAGTCGAAGACGGTGCCGTGGAACTGGTTGCCGCCGGAGTTGATGGTGTAGTTGGTGACGCCGGCGCCGCCGAAGGATACGGACGCGCCGCTGGTCTGCACGGAGAACTGGTTGACGGCATCGACCGATACGGCATTGGCAACGGGAGTGCCATCGCCCTGGGCAGAGATGTTGGAGACGGGCACGCCTTCTACGTAGTTGGCGTTCAGGTTGTTCTGGCCTGTGCCGCCATAGATGCCGGAGCTACCGGCGGTTGAACCCTGGTTGGTAGCGTTGGCGGGATTTTCCTGGACACCCGGCATGAGATATTGGAACGCGGTCGGATCGCGCGGGCCACCCTGCATGGACAGCGGCAGGGAGGTGTAGAGCTCATTTTCGATGGTTCCGCCAAGGGTGGCATCGGTGGTATCCAGATACGGCGGAGCGTCCGTAACTGTGATGGTGGTATTTTCGCCGCCGACGGTGAGCTTAAGGTTCAAGCCGAACATGGAGGCGTTGTCGACGTTGACGTTTTCCTGCAGCAGTCTTTGGAAGCCCTTGGCGCTGACCTCGACGTTGTAGGTGCCGACCTGCAACGGCTGGATGGTATAGTTCCCCGATCCGCCAGTTGTTTGAGTGGTCGCAACACCGGTGTCGGTATTGGTGGCAGTGACCGTCGCCTTGGGAACGACTTTGCCGTCGGGATCGGTGACGATCCCCGAGATGCCGCCGCCGCTGGTAGATTGCGCATGGAGCGGCATGCCGCCGTAGAGGGCCAACGTGAAGATGGCCAACAGGCAGGCGAACAGGGTGGCGAAGCGCTGTGCGAGAAGACGGCTTGAAAGCCCGAGCGGCAAAGACTCAACAGTCGTGATGCGATACATAGTTTGCTCCATCTGATTTTGCGCTGGAAGGCATTGGGCTTGGATTCCGGTTGTTAACCGGTGAAAACATCCCCCAAAAAAGCCTTGCGCCGATGACTAGAATTCTGAAAATACCTATGAGCCGGAACGCGAAAAAAGTATTTGTTTACAGGCTCGATTGTCAATAAGAAAATGTTTTCCCCATGGAAACGGCATGAGTCGGTCAGGTAGCCCTACGGGGGGCGATACCCAACCGGGAACGGGCTGAACTCTGCCCGGAAGTAAGTTTTCAAAGCTTCAGGCAACATGCTAGTTTGCTGCGGCGGGAAACGCAACAACATAAATTGGGGGCAGATAGACCTGGTCCATAACGGTGCCCCGAGGCTGCCGAAGCATGGAGAGGCAGGGATGTTATTGCAGACTTGGCAGGGCAGGAACGGCGTGTATGGCGGACCCGCTGAGCCGAGGACACAACAGGGGTGGAAGGAGGCCTGGCCGGGCCGGCCGGCAGCCTTATGCGCGGGAGGCATGCGGGGTCAGGGGGGGCCATGCAGATGTTACAGCGAACACAGCGCCAAAGGTGGTACTATTGGCCGTTATCCAGAGAGGCATGCGCGTTTGAAGTTTATTGCCGCAGGCTACTTGACGGAGCGCAAAGAACACGATTCTGTTGCACCCCTATCTCATCGAGGCATGCGTGTTTGAAGATTTTCCTTGCAAGTGACTTCCGCGAACGCGTAGAAAAGGTGACTGCTACACCCTTATCTCCGTGAGGCATGCGCGGCTGAAGATTTTTCTTGCAAGTGTCTTCAGCGAACGCGTAGTATGCCGCATATTTTGGAAACTGTTTCTCATTGGTAATGAGCCAGGAAATTTGACGGCGGTTGGGAACTATGCTGCCCACACAGCCGATCGCAAATGCACATGATTTAAGGACAGGTGAACCCGATGCTCTTCCGTAAAGACAACGTCTCGTCGCGAACTCTCTTCCAACTGACAGTGGCCCTGGTTTTCTTTATGGTGGCCGCAGTGGGAGCGGCAGTTGCTGCGCCTGTGGTTAACAGTGGCAACCCGCCGTTGTTGGTTCCGACTCAGCTCGTCACGGTGGCCGGCATCTCGCAATACAATGCGAGCAACGCGCAGGTGAGCGGTTTTAGCGGGGACGGCAGTACCGCGGTTGAAACCGTCGGGAGTGGCACCCTGGGCAAGAAGGGTGCGACAGCGGCGGGGGGCGCGGCCCTGAGCAGTCCGTCCGATATCGCGGTGGATGCGGTGGGGAACATCTACATCGCCGACGAGGGCAACACTATCATCCGCGAGGTCAACGCGAATACGGGAGTCATCAACACCATCGCGGGCATCGCCCCTACGGGCTGCAGCGGCACTACCTGCTCTGTCAAATACAGTGGCTGCACGAACGGCGTACCAGCGTATGGAACCGCGATCGGCGGCACCCCTTACGCGGTTGCCGTGGACTCGTTTCAAAATGTGTACTTCGCCGACTTCAAAGGGACCTTGTCCATGATCTACCGCGGCGGTACGCGGGTTGCGGACTTTATCAACCGGGTGAATCCGGCTGCAGTCGCGAAATCCGGCGGCGTGAAGGTGGGGTATGTGTACTTAATCGCCGGAACCGTCAACCTGAGCAACTGCGCGATCACGACATCGCCCGTAGTCACCAGCGGGCCAGCATTCACGGACTCCTCGGATCCCAACGCAGCCGCTGGCGTCACTATGAACAATCCTGACTTTATTTCCCTGGACAGCGCTGGGAATATCTATGTTTCGGAGGGCAACGATGCCAGCAATAGCAGCACGAGCACCCCATGGTCGGTGGTGATCAACACCCAGGAGACGCCACAGACCTTCTTCCAGTACACGGTGCAGCCCGGATACATGCGGCAGTTTGTGAACTGCAACACGGCCACGACCGGCCCCTGCCAAGGCATCATCAGTCCACCTGTGGGCATAGGCATCAATGGCCCGGTGAATGGACTCACCTTCGGCGCTAACCAGTACATCGGGGGCGAAGTCGACGGGTACGGCAACTTCTATCAAAACATGGGGAATGGGAGCGGCACAGGTAATCCCGGCGCGGGTTACAGCCCGATAGCGTATGCAGGCGGTCCGGGGATGACCAACTATCTAACCGCTCAATCGGCGATCCAGGCGGCCGCGGGCTACAGCCCGACCCAGACTACGTATACCATTCCTGCGGCCGACACGCTGATTCCGAGTATGTTGCCGCTGACCTATGGCAACGCCTACCACGTGAATATCAACGGGGCCATTCGGCCGGACTACTGGAATTCCGACATGTATGGCACCGGCTACTTCATGGACTCCAACCAGCCGTTGCTGGAGCGCCTCGACCAGTTCCAGGGGGACTATATCGTCCTCGCTAATGGAAGCGCCCTGTCCGTGCGCCCCACCACGGTTCCCGCTCTGGGCAATAATGTTGCCAACCTGAACGGCACCACCAGCGACTATACTTCGGTCGCTTCCTTTGCGAACCCCCAAAATTGCATTTGGGGCAATACGACCTCTGGTGGAGGCCCGTGGATCCAGGGTCCACAAAGTTATGACCCTAAGGGAGATAACTGTTACGGGCTAAATGTAGCAGTCGGCCAGCTCCGATTTAATTTCGCCAGTGACAGTATTCCCAACCTGGTTTTCCCCGATTTCCCTACCGCCAGGGTCCGTAAGCTTAATGTGGGCACTCAATTCCCGGCGACGCAAAACCCCTATACCGCTGCGGTACCGGTGGGATCTTCGTTGACGCAGTGGGTACAGATTCACTTCGATGCGTCCAATCCTCCCCTCACCGGGGCGGGCGCGTCGTCCGGCTCGTTCACTTCGGTAAACGTTCAGGTGCCGACCCCGAATCTTGCCTACACAACAAATGCAATTACCGTAGCTCCCAATGCCGGGGACTTCTCGCTCGACATCACCACCCCGGAATTTCCCATGGACGCCAATACTCAGCGCAACTATGGCGCCAGCTTGAACAACGGCCTTGCCATGTGGGCCGGTCTGCCGACTTGCTCGCAGCTCGATCTGGCCATTCTCACGGGCATCAATATAACGGCTGATACCAGCTACGATTGCATGGCCTATGTGAAGTTCGCGCCAACTAAGCCTGGGTTGAGGACCGGAACGATGGTGGTCACCACGGCCAACGGCTCCACCTATAACTTCCAGCTCACCGGACAGGCCACAGGTCCGCAGTTGGCGATTGATGGCGGCCAGCAGACAGCGGTTACGGCCACGGGACTCG
>CAIZFH010000115.1 GCA_903932155.1 uncultured Granulicella sp.
ACGCGCATCTTCTTCGGAACAACCAGACGGCCGGCCTTGTCTATTTCCACAATGGCATTCATAAATGCCATTTTACCATATCAAAATGCCATTCGCTACAGCACCGGCGACCCATCCCCCAGCATCGCCTTGCGGATCACCTTGATGGGCGCAAAGCCCTGGCGCATGAAGTCATCGTGGAAGTTCTGCAGGCTGAACGCCGCGCCCTGCTTGGCCTTTACATCCTCGCGCAGCTTCATGATCTCCAGCTTGCCCAGCGTGTAGTAGAGATAGGTCGGGTCGCCGGTGCCGCGCTTGGTCTCCACGTCGGCGATCTCCCGCGTCTGGTAGCCCTGGTTCACGAAGAAGTCCTCTGCCTGCTCCAGAGTCCACTTCCCTCCCGGCTCGCCCTCTCCGGTGTGCAGCTTGATCGAGTTGACGAAGCGGGCGTCGCGCAGCAGCGCATCCATCAACTGACCCAGCCGAATTAGTTGTGCCTTACGCACGTCCTCCTTCGTAGCTCCTACCGGAGCGGCACCGTAACCCTGATCAAGCATCATCTGCTCACAGTAGTGTGCCCATCCTTCGACGTTGGTGTTAGCGCCCAGCAGTTTGCGAATGGTACTGCCGAATTGTGGCATCCACAGGAACTGCACATAATGCCCCGGATATGCCTCATGAACGCTGGTAGAAACGATGGTGCCCACATTAAACTGCGCCATGTGCCCGGCGATGTGCTCCTGTGTCCAGTCTTTCTCCGGCAGGGTCACGTTGAAGTACGCCTTCTTGGAGTGCGTCTCGAAAGCTCCCGGCGGGTCCATGGACGCAAATGTTGTCGCGCGCATGAAGGGCGGCGTGTCCTCTAGGGTTGGCTGCACGTCGCTGGGAATTGTGATGATGTGGTTTGTGCGAATAAAGGAGATCAGCGAATCGAAGGTCTGGTGGAATGTATTCAGCAGTTGGTCTGGTGGCGGATATAGTCCCTGTAGTTCTTTCAACTCCTGCTGCGGTGTCTTGGTGGGGTCGATCAGCTTGGCTACGCGGGCAAACTCAGTTTGGTTCTTGTGCAGATCGTCCATCGCAATTTGCAATAATTTGCTCAGCGGCAGGTCCACCATCTCGTCGTAGGCCAACTTCTTGGCAAAGGTCTCCGCGCCCAGGCGGTAGTCCCCATTGGATCGCGGCAGCAGGTCGCTCTTCATCCATGCGCCGTAGCTCTTTAGAGCCAGAATTACTGCGGCATTAGTCTTGGCAAACTCTGCCTTCGTGACCGCATCGGTTGCCGCATCTGGCCCGACTAAAAACGCATTGGGAACATCGTTCTGGAAGAAGCTGACGTCGCCATCGATCTGCTCCATGGCGATCTGGGTAAAGATTTTTGGCGGGTTCTTAAGGTTCTTGCGAGCCTCCAGCAGCGCCTGCGGCATCTTCTTCTCCCGCTCCACCAGCGAGCGCAACCGCGTGTCCGACGAAGCGTAGGGCCGCTCCATAATGACAAACGCCGAGCCGGTGATCCCCGACGAATAATTGTCCGGATTCTTCTCCCAGCCGCGAATTACTTCGAGCGAGAGCAACTGCGAGCGAATGTTGTTGAGCAGAATTTCGCGGTCAGCCGCCTGAGGAGCGTCCAGCGCGCTGGGGTCGATCGCCTCCGTCTTCTTCTCGTATTCATGCAGCACCGCAACTTCGCGCGCTACTTCAGCGGACGAGTAGTCCTCCAACTGCGCGTCGTACTGGTGCAGACCGGCCGATGTGCCGCTGGTGGGCGAGAACTTGAAGTACACCTCGGAGAAGAACTGGTCCGAGAGCATAGTGAAGGTCGCCGCGCTCCGTCGACGGTGATTCGTTGTGCGGGCATTGCCGGAGTAAGCATAAGGACAAAAAGGAGGACGGTGGCTGGGAGTTTGTTGGTCATCGTCATGCAGAGAGTTTACGGGAAAGCGGGGGGAAGAATCGAATCGATTCAATATACACTTCAAGGCCAAAAGCCAGACAGACTGCAACTCTGTTTGACGGCCCATTTTTAAGCTGCTAGTTTCTCATAGCTTCATTTAGCACCCTTCGCCCCGCACCGTACTCTCCAGGAGAGACTTATGGCAGCATCTAACGTATCGCGCCGCAGATTTCTGAGCGGCTCCGCAGCCTCTGCCGTGGCCTTGACGACCACAGCGGCGACTTCCCTCATCAATCCTTTGGATGCAGCAGCACAGGCTGTTGGCGTCAAGCGGGGCGATCTGCCTGACCTCACGATCAAGGAGGTGAAGGTTTATGTGATCAACCGCACGTCCACGCGTCCTGCTGCACCAGCCGCAGCGACGCCAGCGGGAGCGATTGCGGCTCTTCGGGCACCTGCGACTGAGCAGGTCGCTTCCATCGTGACGAACAGTGGGATTGAAGGCAACTACACGCTGGATGCTCGTTACTTTCACACCAACTGGAGCAACCTGGGGTGGCTGGATTACGCCAAGAGGATATTGCCAGGCAAGAGCGTGATGGACCTTCCCCAGTTCACCTCGCAGTGGGAGCCGGATCAACGCCGCGTGGGCCAGCTCAGCTACGCATCAGCCATCGACAACTGCCTGTGGGACATCCTGGGCAAGGCAGTTGGCCTGCCGACATACCGAATCCTCGGCGCATATCGCAATCGAGTGATGGCCTACGGAAGCTCACAGCATCACCCCAGGCTGGAGGACTTTGTGGATGAGGTTAAACGGTGCAAGGCCGCCGGGTTCAAGGCTTACAAGATACATCCTCCGGGAGGAAGCGAGCCGAACCCGGACAATTACAAGCTGGACATGGAGATATGCACAGCGGTGCGCCAGGCCGTGGGCGACGACTTTTCCCTGCTGTTGGACCCGGTAGGAGCCTATGACCGTCCTCAGGCGTTCCAGGTGGGGCGCCTGCTGGACAAGCTGGGGTATGTCGCCTTCGAGGACCCGCTGCCAACGTCGGACATCGATGGACTTGCAGAACTTTGCACCAAGGTGGATGTGCCGATTCACATAGGGGAGTTCATCGATTCGCCGTATCACTATTCAGAGTACATTCGCCGTGGGGCGACAGACGCGGTGCGGTTTATTGTCGACAATATAGGCGGTATCAGCAGCGGCATGAAGGTGGGCCGGCTGGCAGAGTGCTTCCAGTTGCCGTGCGTACCCCATAACTGGGGCAATGTATTCGACCATGCAGTCCACTTCCAGTGCGAGTTGGCTATGCCGAATGCTCCGTGGTTCGAGAAGACTATGCCGCAGGCGGGCGTAGCCGACCTGCAGGGCGCTGCCGATCTGCCCTACGTCAAAGACAGCTTCCGGGTGCAGCCGGATGGATACATATACGCTTCCACAAAGCCAGGTCTTGGATGCGAGATCGACCATGCCGTGCTGGACAAGATGTTGGTGCGGGTGGATACATAAGCGATTTATAGTCAGCAGCGATGAGCGCGGATGCGAGGGAGAAGTAGGCGTGGCGGCTTCGGGTGTCTAGTCCAAATGCGGATAAGGGGTCCAACTTAGGGTGTACCCCAATTGAGGTATCAATTTCCACCATTTAGGCTTGACTCCAACCCAATTCCGCACTAGGCTTAGTGTGTGGCTAGACTCCCTTCGGGTTGAGTCAGACACAACGAAGTCCACCCACTTCGTTGCATTACCGGAATACCCACGCAACAGCCCCCACCGCGCTGCGTGGGTTTCCTCTTTAATCCGCGTGTTCTCTGGGGGCTGACTAATTACGATAAACATTTCGCCGGTCGGACTTGACGGAAAACCTGTAAACGAGTAATCTCTAGCCATGGGATTGGTGTACACCGCAGCCTGTATGTGTCTCTGTTGCCTTTGTTGTATGGGCAAGAGACGCTGCTGCGCTGGTGCATTCCCCTCTAGGCAAATTTAGAAATACAGCCTTAGATATTCAGGAGCCCACGTATCAGCGCAAAGCGCGATATGTGGGTTTTTTACTTGTGCCCCACTCAAGATCAGCCAGACGTACCAAACAGGATGCATAAGCACTCAGGAGCATGATGGCAAACCCAGAAACAACCCGCCCCGCCCAGACTCACACCTCGCACCGGTTGCCTTTTAACGTTGACCTTATTGCGGTCGGTATCGGGCTTGCGCTGGCCGTTCTGATCCGTCTCGGCATCATCCACCAGATTAGCTTCTAAGTTCGTTGCGCTATTGCGAAAGCAACACGTTAACTTTGCACTCCCTTGATTCGCAGACACTCGAACTATGTCCACGCATACCATCCCGATGCCCATCGCCGCTGAGGCCCAGCGCAGGCCGACGAGCCTGGTTGCAACGCTGCCTGGTATCGCATTGCTCTTTACCATCGGAGTACTGGGCAAGTTAATGGAGAGCGTTGGCGCCATTTTGCGCACCGAGTACCACATGCCGTTCCCGCAAATTGAGTACGTCCTGTGGGCCATACTTCTGGGCCTTCTTGTCTCCAACACTCTGGGTGTCGCTACCCTCTTTCGTCCCGGAGTCGCAACCTACGAACTTTGGCTCAAGCTGGGGATTGTTCTGGTAGGAGCGCGCTTCCTGCTACAGGATGTGCTGCATATCGGTGGGCTCTCGTTGCTGCTGGTCGCGGTTGAGCTGCTCCTATCGCTTTCCGTAATGACACTGCTCGGCCGCATCTTTCGCTTGCCTCCCAAACTCACCAGCCTGCTCGCCATCGGCTCATCGATATGCGGAGTCACGGCCATCATGGCGGCCCAAGGAGCCATCGATCCAGACGAAGAAGATACCACCACCGCAATTGCCGCCATACTCACGCTTGGCGCCATCGCACTATTTACCTTCCCCGCCATTGGACACCTGCTGCGCATGAGCCAGCAGGCCTACGGAATGTGGGCCGGCCTGGCTGTGGACAATACCGCAGAGTCCATTGTTACCGGCTCACTCTTTGGGCAGGATGCAGGCCGCTGGACAATTCTGGCCAAGACGGCCCGTTCGTCATTCATCGGCTTCGTGGTTCTCGGCTACGCTGTCTACTGGGCCTCGCGCGGGCAGGCAGCCGTGGTGGAGCACAAAGCGCTCTTCCTATGGCAGAAGTTCCCCAAGTTCATCCTCGGCTTCCTTGCCATATCTTTCCTCGCCACCGCGGGCTTTTTCACAAAGCAGCAGCTCGGCAGCCTTTCGAGCCTCTCGCAATGGGCTTTTCTTCCTGCATTCGCAGGGGTTGGGCTGCGCACGAACCTAAAGGACCTGGTCGGTCAGGGATGGCGTCCACTGGTCGTCGGAGTGTTGGGCGAAATATTCATCGCTCTCATCACGCTCGGCCTCGTCTTCTGGAGCTACAACCACGGAGTCACCCGATGACTTTGACACGCTCCATCCATACAGCATTCTGTTGTTGTCGCGCCTAGCGAGAACACGCAACACATCCGTATCCATCGCACATTCCAGCGACACAATCACACGCCGAATCTGCGCGCCAACATACATCTACAGGAGAACAGCATGTTCCGTAACATAAGCCCTCGACTGTCCACTTTTGCTATTCTTCGCTCAGGACTTCTCGCTCTCACCCTTATATTGCCGACGAACTCCATGGCCCAGGTTGTCGGCGGGACCATCTCAGGCAGCGTCACTGACGCTACCGGCGCAGCCATTCCCAATGCTTCTGTGCTGGTGCACAACGATGAGACGGGCAACGAGCGCCATCTGCAGACCGGCCCCGACGGACGATATGCCGCGCCCTCCATCCCAGTGGGGTCTTACACCATCACCGTCGACGCCACCGGATTCAGCCAGCAGGTTCGCTCCGGAGTTGCTCTCTCCATCGGGCAATCGCAGAGCGTTAGCCTCTCACTATCGCTCAGCGGCGTTGCCCAAACTGTCACTGTTGTAGATCGGCCTCCCGTCGTCAACCTCTCCACTCAGCAGACGGCGGGCCTGGTGGATGAACGCCAGGTGAAGGAACTTCCGCTGAATGGCCGCAGCTACGACCAACTGATCACGCTAAATCCTGCCACCGTAAACTACACCGCCCAGCGTTCGGGCTCCATCGGCGCTTCGAACTCCTCTGTGGGCAATATGTTCGCCGTCTCCGGTCGCCGCCCTCAGGACAATCTCTACCTTCTGAACGGCGTGGAGTACACAGGAGCTTCACTCATCAACGTCACTCCGGGGGGGACATCCGGTCAACTGCTGGGCGTCGAGGCGGTG
>CAIZFH010000116.1 GCA_903932155.1 uncultured Granulicella sp.
ACTGCTTTTAATATCTCAGCGGTCATCGGGCCAAGGTCCTTTTCATAGACGAAACCGTCCCAACCCACAAGGAATGTCATGACTCCAGAAGATCCATACGCAGCAGGGTATGCCAGAAACCCAACGCAGCGTCTCACATTCCTATCCACCGGCTCGCCCCGGGAAGCAGCGTGTATCGTCGATCCCAGACCCTGGAGTGCACGAAAACAGTAACCATGGAATGGCTGCAGATTTCGACTAGCGTCCTCGATATTGCCCTCACTGCTAGCCAAAGCTAAAGACAGGCCAAGCAGACTCTTGTCTTCAACTGACTCTGCTTTCCAATAGCCGCCTTTGTACTTGGTCCGATCGGAAAGTAGCTTCTCTAAATACTCGGTTCCGTCTTTGCAGTCGAGCCCCCGAAAGTAGCACACCTTCTGCGCATTCACGAGTTCGTGACACACTTCGATCGCAGTCAACTCGTTTTCCCCAATTCTCCTATGGACGAACTCCTGCTTGCCTGCGTCGGTATCGAAATACCATACTGGGCCTCGACGAACAAGCGGGATGGGAATTGGCCAGATTCCCGTCCCTAGATAGAACATCGTGCTTCCATTCGAATCGTTGGCTAAGTGAAACATTCTTCCCCATTTCGGAACGATCTGCTCTCTGCTTCCACGTCGGCCGGCACCGCTTTCCGATGAGAGCATCTCGTCGGCATCAGGTCCCAATATCCGCAACAGCGACGCGTGGTCCTCATTTGCGAGCGTATGAAGCATTGTCTGGATCGCATCGTCTGCGGAGGAGAAGGTCAGCTGCTCCGTCGATCCAGAAGACAAACGTCGGGCAGCTACCGACTGGCCTGAAGGCGCGAATGGTCTTGTCCCAGATTGGTCTGGGTTCGGATAATTGGAAGAGCCAAAAGAAGATACACGAGTGGCGAATGTCATCCCGTTACCTACTTCGACGCGGCGGCTTCTCTGACGTTGTCTCTCGAAATGCATTGTGCTCGACTCCCGTCCGGCACGTTTATTCCGACTCCAGCACTCATGTTCAACACGCCTACAAAGAGAAGTTCTCGCACGAGTTCGTACCGATTCATTCCCTCGATGCGAGCCATCGGGTGACTTCTCTGAAGTAACGAGTCTCGACCCGTAACGCGAGAGGCAAACACTCTTCCAAGGGATTCACTAGAAAGTCTCCAACGGGAACCCCGACGCGCAGAAATCACCTTGGTGCTGGCGCGGACCGCCTCCTTTCAGATCCTTCGCCCGGGTCGTCGATGCCGCTGCCGAAACATCCAGATAGCGATTTCGGA
The DNA here is from genome assembly GCA_903932155.1 of uncultured Granulicella sp. GTDB lineage: Bacteria > Acidobacteriota > Terriglobia > Terriglobales > Acidobacteriaceae > Edaphobacter. The sequence goes on from CAIZFH010000116.1 coordinate 1,298, forward strand.
AAATGGCTTCGACTGAGCGCCACTGAAGAAAACGTTTGACGCCAGGCAGCGAACTTACCAACGAATACCGAACGTCACCGGAATCAATTCCGTGGTTCCCAAACCATTGGTCTCGGTGATCGGGGGAGTGTGAATGTAGATGTAGCGGGCCTCGCCGAAGAGCTTCATTTGCCCGTCGCCGTAGACCCCACCGAGACGGTGCGTAAATCCAAAGCCAAGGTTAAAGCCACCCTGGCTCGACGAGAAAGAGTTCGCAGTGATAAACACCGGGTACCCGTAGAAGTCGTAACCACCTAACACATTGAAGTTTGTTGATTTGTAATAGTAGCCGCCTCCACCGGTCAGGTAGGCACTATTGACCCGCTTCGGGAACAGGTCGACCACCGGATCGACTGTCAACGATATGATGTGCGAGTTACCTGTCTGTCCACCCCCTGCGGCAACAAACGCGCCAGGAAGTTTGTTGTCCAAGAATTGGAATTCCCCCAAGACGGTGAAGCGCGGTGAGAAGTGCAGCCCAGCGCCAGCGATAAAGTGGCCACCCCATGTGATGTAAGGAGTATCGTTGCCAATGGGAGCGCTGAATCCGCCACCGCCCTCGAATGCGATGTGACTAAAGCTGTAGAACCTCTTGTTGTCGCTGCCGTTCTGACCGGCACCTGCCCCTCCCGCAGCGGGTGCGGCAGGCACGGCATCCAGCACACCCCCGCCGGTCGGGCCCGTGGCTTCAAGCGAACTCGACTCTGCGGACGGGATGATGGTCGGAAAGGCATTGTCGTGAGACAGGGTTGACTGTGCGCTCAGAGTGTGGGTCGCAATCATCACAGCAAAACCAAGGACACTGAAACGCCGCATCAG
>CAIZFH010000117.1 GCA_903932155.1 uncultured Granulicella sp.
CACGGCTTCGCCACCTCCCGCGCCATCACCATGTTCGACGCCAAGACCTTCGCCATCATCAAGACCATCCCAGTCCAGGGCAATCCCGATGGCTACCTCAACGATACGGTAAACCACCGCTTCTACGAGCTCTCGCACTCCGCGCCAAACATCACCGTCATCGACGATAAGGACGGCTCCATCCTCACCACCATCGACATCGGTGGCGCGCCCGAGCAGGGCCAGTTCGACGGCAAGAACCGCATCTATGTCGATATCGAAGACAAGTCCGCCATCGCGGTCATCGATGCCAGCACCATGAAGATGATCGGCAAGTATGACCTCTCCAGCAAGAGCGGCGGTTGCGCAGGCCTCGCGCTGGATACCAAGAACAACATCCTCTTCGCCGCCTGCCGCGACAAGAACGATATGGTCATCCTCTCCGCTACCGACGGCCACATCATCACCGACCTGCCTATCGGCGTCGGCTGCGACGGAGCCACCTTCAACCCCGCCACCATGGAAGCCTTTAGCTCCCAGGGAGACGGAACCGTCACCGTCATCAAAGAGAACTCTCCCACGGATTTTGTCGTTGAGCAGACTGTCAAAACACCAGTCCGCGCCAAGACCATCACCCTGGATACCAAGACCGGGCACCTGCTTCTCATCACCGCCGAGTACGCACAGCCGGCCGCACCTGCGGCACCTGCTGCTGCTCCGGCACCTGCACCCGCACCCGGCGCAGCCCCGGCCGAGGGTGGTCGTGGCCCCGGCGGACCCGGTGGCCGTGGCGGTGGCGGACGTGGTGGAGCCATGGTTCCCGGCTCCTTCGAGATCGTCGTCGTTGGTAAATAATCGCGGATAAATCAAACTCCCCGCCCTTTTGCGCACATCGTAGAGGGGTGGGGATTTTTCTGTAACGCGAACCACACTTCTAACCCGCTACCGGCATCCTCCAACCGCGCCACCAGCTACTATTTATCTATATGCCCGATCTCGCAGACCTCACCACCGAAGCACGCAACCCGCGCACCACGCACATTGATGAGATCTCCACGCTGGAGATGGTCACCCTCATCCATCAGGAGGACGCCGCAGTCGCCGCCGCGGTCGAGACGCAGTTGCCAGCCATCGCTCGCGCCGTCGACGCTATCGCCGAGCGCTTCAACCAGGGCGGTCGCCTCTTCTACATCGGTGCCGGAACCAGCGGCCGCCTTGGCGTGCTCGACGCCTCCGAGTGCCCGCCCACCTTCTCCGTTCCAACCACCCTGATCCAGGGCCTCATCGCGGGCGGAGACGCTGCCCTGCGCAACTCCTCCGAGCAATGCGAAGACCTGCCCGAGGCCGGGAAACACGACCTCGAAGCCGCCGGATTCACCACCTCGGATTGCCTGCTCGGAATCGCCGCCAGCGGGCGTACCCCCTACGTCATCGGAGCGCTCATCCACGCCCAGTCGCTGGGCGCGCTCACCATCAGCCTCTCCTGCGTCGCCGACTCGGCCATCACCCGCTACTCCGATATCTCCATCACGCCGGTCACCGGCCCCGAGGTCATCACCGGCTCCACCCGCATGAAGGCCGGCACAGCCACCAAGCTGGTTCTCAACATGATCTCCACCGGCGTCATGGTCCGCACAGGCGCCGTCTATGGCAACCTCATGGTCAACGTCAAACCCAGCAACGACAAGCTCATCGACCGAGCCCAGCGCATCCTGATCGCAGCCACCGGATGCGACCGCGTCACCGCCACGCGCCTGCTCATCGAAGCCGGCTCAGTCAAGACCGCCATCGCCATGCACCAGCTATCGCTACCCCGCTCCGCCGCCGAAGCCCGCCTCGCCGCCGCCAACGGAAGCCTCGCCAAAGCCCTCGCCCCCTGAGCCCTCGCCCTAAAAAATCTGGAAGTTCACCTCGATGTTCATATACACCGCCACCGGCTTGCCATTCTCCATCGCCGGCTTGAACTTGTACTGCTTCACCGCCTCCACCGCCTTCTCGTCCAGCCCCATCCCCACTCCCCGCGTCACATGCACATTCTGCGGCATCCCATTCTTGTCCACGATAATGCCGACGGTCACAATGCCCATGAACTTCGCCTTCTTCGCCTCGGCCGAGTACACAGGCTCAGGCTCGTAGATCGGAATCGGTCCAGTAACGTCACCGCCAATCTGCTTCGCTCCGTCGACCGCATCGTTGGCCGCCGGGACCGGAACCACCACCGCCATCAAATCGGCAAGACTGAAGTTAACCGTGATGCTCGTCTCCACCTCCGTCGGCTGGCCATTCAGCAGATACGGCTTGAACGTCCACTGACTCACCGCGTCCCG
>CAIZFH010000118.1 GCA_903932155.1 uncultured Granulicella sp.
GAGGATGTCCCGCGCATAGTTGATAGTTGGCAACGGCGGTTGGGTTGATGTTACTACGCCACTGCCTGTTGAGTGGCGAACTGCGATTCGCTCAGAATCGCCTCCAGGGTCCAGAGTTCGCGATAGCCCATGATCCTGCGGAAGTTCTTCTCCGTTCTCAGGAAGGCGGACGCCATCCAGCGTCTGGCCATTGAGCCATTTTGCCAGTTGGTTACACGCCGGGTTCGGATGCGCACTCCGGCGTGCGGGCTTTCGATGATATTGGTCGTCGCCAGGCAGCGTTGCAGCGAAGGCGGCAGGCCCAACCTGTTGATGGTGAAGCATTCCTCCAGCCCCTCCAGCAGGCTGGCCGCAGCCGATGGATACTCGCGCTCCAGCCACTCGGCCAGCTTGCGAATGCGCACCATTCCCGCCTTGGCCTCCATTTTCCAGGCTGCCCGCATCAAGCTCTTCACCTGATCCTTCTGCTCCTCTGGAAGGTGATCGAGCACGTTACGCAGCTTGTGCGCACGGCAGCGCTGCACCGGCTGATGGGCGCCGAAGACGGCATTGATCGCAGCTCTGAGAGCCTTCGAGCCATCGATGATGAACAGCCGCTTCTGCTTTGGATCGACGCCCCGCGCCACGATATCTTCGAGCAACTCCGTGACCACGGTGGCATTTTCCGTGGCTCCTTCGCGGATGCCCAGCACATGCTTGCGCCCTTCCGCATCAACGCCCACCGCGCCGATCATCGTATGTTCGCCGAAGACCACCCCATCCATATAGATAATGAGCAGCTTCAAATCGTCGAAGCGGCGCGAGAGCAGTGCTTCCAGCTCCGCCTCCGAGACTTCGATTGCAGCCCGGCTCACGCTGGACTTCGACACTCCGATGGTCTCGGCCATCTGAGGAATCACTTCCTTATAGTTGCGCGTGGAAACTCCGTGCAATAAGGTGTCCAGTATGTGCTCGCCCAACGGCGACTGGTCCTGCATCGCGGTGTAGGCCGGAATCTCTACTTCTTTCGTTCGGCCTCGGCCCTTGGTGCGCAATCTTGGCCGTTCCACCTGCAGTTTGCGGTCACTCAGCATCACCTGGCCCGCTTGCCGGCCATAGAAAACCACGCTTGATGGGCGGCGCTTACCCTGCTGCAGCGGCCCTCCCGCCACCTGCGCGGCCGACAGTTGCAACACAGCCTGAATGACCGCTCGTCCAGTCACATCAATGAGTTGATCGCAGGCCATCCGGCTTTGCTCGATCAGATCCACCATCGGCAGTAACCCCTGCCCGTTCTTGGTGAGGAAAGTGGCCAGTTCCTGTTCGTTGACTTTCCCTTGCTTGCGTATCGTATGGTACGGTTTCTTCACGGCGGTTCTCCCTTCAAGGTTTGGCAACCCGATTCTAAGGAATCAGGCTGAACCGCCGCTCAACTTTCAACTATGGCTGGGACATCCTCACATCCGGTGCACACACGGGCTCTTCATTTTTCTCGTCTTGCGAATGCACTTGGCAAGCCGAATGCAATTTGGATCGTCTCTGAATCGCAAACTGCCAGCAGGTCTCAACGGCGTTTCTTGCAATTCAGTTGTCCAGTTCTCCTTATCTGCTCTCAGCACGAAAGTGATGAAGCGCCTTGTGCCAGCCACGCCCAGGCAATTCGTCGATTGTTCCCCTCTGAACCAATTATTGCCCTGCCACGAGTAAATTGGATCCCACAAGCGATGCCAGGGAAGCAGGGTTTTAGCTCACTTCTTTCTTTTGTGATTTTCTGAATTCGAAGTTCTAACTCACTAATCTTTGCTTCTTTTTTCTGAAAATCATCCGCTCGTTGACCAGCCAATCGTGGCACCTTCATCTCAGACTGACTCAGATCTTCAGTCGCCACCGGTGGCATATCACTTCCTAAATATTTCAAAAAAAGACTAGCAACGATCAAGCCGCAAACAAATGTGAGAACTGGAATAATGATTTTTTTCATTTCTCCTCAGAC
>CAIZFH010000119.1 GCA_903932155.1 uncultured Granulicella sp.
GAATCGGCGCGCAGCGGCACGAGGGCGGTCTACGTGACATTCAGCTGTACCGAATCTGCAATACTCATGCTCCAACCTATTACTTCGTGCATGTAGAAACGGCCAGGACTCCGAGGTTCCGCTACTGGTTAAGCGTGACCGTAATCATCCGAGCATAGGTAAGACTGCACCGATACTATATGTTCCTCTGGTTCCGCCACTTCCGGAACGTCCCGAACGCACTTTCCCGCCGAGCGCAGTTATCTGGTCGATTTGTAATGAGATTCTTTGCAAATCATCGTCGCCGACGAATGATGCGCGTCGATTGAAAGGCGTCTTTCACGACCTCGACCCACTGGCGATGGGGGGTCGTCCCGTGAGCGCAAACTCACGCAACAATGACCCGCTACCTGTAGGACCTGCAACACCGCTAGACGTCATCGGTATTGATTATACGACCGAGGGCTATGACGCGATTCACGCCTCCGCGCCCGACATCCCTGCCATCAGCTCAGAGTCGTCGTCCAGCTACAGTGACCGCGACGAATATGGTGACAGCTCGGGTCACGTGTCTGCGTACAATGAATTTCCAGATTGGGGTCAGAGCGCTGACATGGCTTGGGGTGGTATTAATGTTAGCGATGGCCAAGGTATCCTCACGCGCTCCTTCATTGCTGGCGGCTTTACGTGGACTGGTCATGACTATCGTGGAGAGGAGACCCCAACTGGATGGCCCGCAGTCAACAGCCACTTTGGCTGCGTTGACATGGCTGGATTCCCGAAAGACAGGTACCACTACTATCGCGCGTGGTTTAACAACGCAACATCCCATCCAGTGCTGCACGTTTTTCCTCACTGGGACTGGACACCAGGGTCGATTGTGAAGGTGTGGGCCTACTCCAATAGCGCAGAAGTCGAGCTGTTTGTCAATGATGTATCGCAAGGGCGCAAGACCACGCCACTCTACGGCCATCTTGAGTGGAACGGTATTTCATGGGTGGCAGGAAGTATCCGTGCCGTCTCCTACGCATCAGTGGGCTCGTCGACTCCCGTGGCTGAAATGGTGCGAAATATGCGCATGACGCACAGTCGGTACATGGGCCGACAGTCGCCTATGCCATGGGTCGTGGTAAACGAGAAATGCCTACGTTAATCTCATACCGACCCAATTATGTAGATACGAAACACGACTGGTGTTGCCACGGCGATCCGACTCACAGTGAAGGATGGTGTTGGTGCCAATGGTCTTATCGCAGGTTGTCAGGACGCGGCGCTTGTCCAGGTTGAGGTAATTGATGCCGCCGGCCTCCGTGTTTTCAACGCAAGCAACGTAGTCACGTTCAGTGTAAGTGGCCCTGGTAGTATCGCTGGCACGGCTAACGGCGACCCTACGAGCCACGTTAACAACAAGAGCCCGACGCGTCAAACCTATCACGGGCTCGTCATGGCAGTTGTACTTGCCGCTCGGTCAGGCACAGGCACTGTGCTGGTTACAGCCACTACACCTGGTCTGCCCCCCGTTGAGCTTAATATCCCAGTGTCGTTACCTCCTGCGGGTTTCAACGCGAAGTGGTGTCGTGCAGAGCCCACAATATGAGTACGTTCGATGAGCTTCTGCAACAAAGCCTTTGGCGAGTTCTCCACTGCTTTTGTGTCACAAACTGGCAGTCTGCTGAACTTCTCAAGCATATGCTATTGTCTTCCGATTTCCCTGATATACAGTCGGACTGTGATCGTTAGCGCTGCTATCGCCGAGCGCTGCAATCGGCGATCGCCAACCTGCGAGTCATCC
>CAIZFH010000120.1 GCA_903932155.1 uncultured Granulicella sp.
AGGGCGGGATGGGCGAAGTTGTCGACCACTCCGCTTGCCAGGCTGCGAACGCAGTTGTGCTGGCTGTCCGCGATATAGAGGGTGTTGGAGCTGTCGATTGCCAGGCCGGTGGGCTGCAAGAGTCCCTGCACGGAGGTTGGAGCTGGGTCGGTTGTGGTGTTGCAGGTATCGGACGGGTTACCGCTGACACGCAGGCCGGCGACCGTGGTGACATTGCCGCTGGTGTCTACTTTGCGCACGCAGTTGTTTTGCGTATCGGAGATGTAGAGGTTACCCAGCGAGTCGAAGACGACGTACGAAGGAACGTTGAGGGTGGTGGCGGTGGCAACTCCCGTGTCGCCATTGAAGAGGTTGGAGCCTGTACTGTTGCCTGCGTAACGCGCAGTGGTATCGAGCAGCGTAGCAAACTGACCGCGAGCGTTCGAGGGAGCCAAACAGAAAAATCCTGCGAGGCCCAGAATGAAGAATCGAACGATACCAGCACGTAGAGAGCACAGACTTGAGGTGTTCATTTTGGGAGAACTCCAGGAACTCGATCGCCGTTCAGGTTCATCTGCACAGACCTCTCTCTCGGGGCCATGTCAGGCGTGTCGTGAAAATGCTGCCACTCCGCGTATTTTCAACATTATAGGTTCGGCCTGAAAAGGAAAAGCAGTAAAATCGTCTGCGACCACGGATATTTTGCTGGGGAGGTTACTGTTTGTGCAATAGACACAGTCGTTTATATGCCACGCGGGGGGCAGAAAAATGCTCTGCCGGATGGTTTGATTTCTGTTTGCTCCCACACTCTAACTAGTGCCTTAGGACGGGATTAGCCGCGTGCCAGCGAGGGGGCTGGATCAGGCGTGGTAGACGCCGTACGCGTCCAGAACGTCCTGGAGGGTGACAATGCCGATCAACTGGTGAACATTGACGCGACTGACCACGGGGAGCAGATCGATCTGGTTGCTGCCCATCCGATCCAGCGCCAGATCGAGGCCCTGATCGGCGTGCATGTGGGGAAAGAGTGGCTGGACCATCAAATCGTCGAGAACAGTCCCGTAGTTCTCGTCCACTTCGATCTCCAACTGCGACTGGGTTATGACGCCGACGACTCCGCGCTGGTCTGTGACGAGGGCGGAACGCAGGCCGCTGGCCCGGATTCGTCCCAGCGCCTCGCGCACTGTGATTCCGGCATCCAGTAAATTCGCAGGCTCTTTCATGATCCCCGCGACGGTGTGCTGATCGAGCCGCTGGCGCGTTCTGGCGCTGGGGAGATGGATTCCGTCCTGCACGGCAAGCGCCTCGTAGATTGGCTCATGCTGCATCAGGGAGGCGACGAAGAGGCTGACAAGATTGGCAATCATCAAAGGAACGATGACGGCGTAGTCCTGGGTCATCTCGAAGATGATGAGCACGGATGTCATGGGCGTGCGCACGACTCCTGCGAAGACTGCGCCCATGCCCACCAGCGCGTATGCTCCGGGCGCGGCTGTGGTCAGTGGGAAGAGTTGATGCGCCGCTGTGCCGACCACTCCGCCGACCATGGCGCCGAGGAAGAGCGATGGGCCAAAGATGCCTCCGGCGTTGCCCGACGCATAGCTGGTGGTGACGGCGAAGAGCTTGAGCAGCAGGAGGAGCAGCATCAGGTGGAATGCCATACGCCCGTTCAGTGCATCACCGACAAAGCCATAGCCGACACCGAGCACCTGTGGCACAAACCAGCCCATCAGACCGACCAGCAACCCGCCCGCCACAGGTTGAAGCCAGAGCGTCTTCCGCGGCAGGCGCAGAAACCACGCGCGCATGCCCAGCAGCAGCCGGGTGAAGATGGCGGAGACTACGCCACCGGCAACGCCGAGAACAGCATAGATAGCGAACTCCGCGGAACTGACGAGGTGATACTGGGGCACGATGAAGAGCGGATGATCTCCGAGAATTATGCGCAGAACGATCCACGCGGTTGCGGAGGCCAGCACCACGCCACCCATCATGGGAGCGTTGAGGTCGCCCATGATCTCTTCCAGGGCAAAGACGACCGCGGCCAAAGGAGTATTGAAGGCGGCTGCGATTGCTGCCGCAGCGCCCACTGGGATGAGGTTCTTGACCTGCTCGGTGCTGAGGCCCAGTGCGCGTCCCAGCACGGAGCCGATGCCTGCGCCGACCTGCACCGACGGGCCTTCGCGCCCCAGGGGGATTCCGCTGGCCAGTGTTGCGGAGGTACAGAAGAACTTGCCGAGTACGGTGCGCAGGGTGATGCGTCCATCGCGGGCAAAGAGCGCGGCTTTGGTTTGGGGAACTCCGCTGCCGCGTGCGTTGGGGAAGAAGCGATAGAGAAGATAGCCGATGGCGATCGATCCCGCGACGGGGAACAAGAGACGCCGCCACGGCGCACCCTGCACCGGATACAGCCGCATTCCCAGGCGTTCCGTCAGCACAATGAAGGCGACCACGGCGAGGCCGGTGACAGCGCCGATGACCATCGACAGAATCAGAAAGACATGGCTCTCGCGATGGCGCAGCGCGTCCATGCGCTGGGAGAGCGGGACCTGCCACCAACGTTTGTGCGGCGTCTGTATCGATTCTGCCAAGATGCGGGAGGGCCCTCCAGACCAGAATATCGCAGTGGATTGCTGATTATGATGCGCTAGGCGGATTGAGGAGGGCTGCATGCAGCGGCAAAACTGGGTTGGCCGTATCCTAAGGGGAGACAGACCCATGGGCCGGAACCTCTTCATCCTCGCTGCCTCGCTTGCGCTGTTCGCACTGATCTCCTGTGGTGTTGCGTATAGCAATATCGCGCGGCAGCCGGGGTCGCCGGGCGATGTGTCGCTGTGGCGCACCATGGGGCTGGCACTGTTTGTGCTGGCGCTGATTACGGCGCTGGGCGGAGTGCTCGGCTCGCTGTTTGAACAGGCGAAGCGGCGCAGCGAAGAGGCCCGGCGGCGCGGGCGTTCGTAATCAGCCGCAGACGTTCCTGAATTCGGAGCAGACGATACAATCGACAGAGAGGGTGAGGCGAGCGGATGTTTGAGATTACTGTGGAAGCCGGCTTCTCCTCCGGCCATTACCTGCGCAACTATCACGGCAAGTGCGAGAACCCGCATGGCCACAACTACCGTGTGCTGGTGACGCTGGCGGGCGAGGAGTTGGATGAGGCCGGGTTGCTGCTGGACTTCAAGCTGCTGAAGACCGTGCTGCGGCCAGTGGTGGAGCGGCTGGACCACCTGATGATCAACGACATTGAGCCGTTTACCGAGCTGAACCCATCGGCGGAGAACCTGGCGCGTTACTTCTACCAGCAGACCGCGCAGCAACTGCGGGAGATGACCGGCGGGCGGGTGCGGGTGAAGGACTGCACGCTGTTTGAGACGGACACGAGCTTCGCAAGGTATTACGAGTAAGCTGCTGTATACATCCGATCAAATTTCGATCCTAAGCATCGAACTTCTTGCGGTAGATGAGCGCGTGCATATTTTGCGCGTAGAAGTTCTCTGCCATGCCAACGCGCTCGTAGCCGATGGACTCGTAGAAATGGATGGCTGCGGAGTTGCCGGTGAAGACATGCAACTGCGTCTCCATGGCTCCGGCTGCATGGAGTTTGGACTCGACGGCGGCCATGAGACGGCGCGCAAGGCCGCGGCGGCGCCACTCGGGAGCTACGTCCAGCGTGACCACATAGCCGGTGCGATCTTCCAACTGCGCGATACAGAAGCCAGCCAGCTTGCCCTCAGATTCGGTGAGCAAAGTGACTGCGCCGGGAGTCTCGGCAAAGCTGCGCATGGCTCCGCGATTGAACTGGAAGACGGGAGCGAAGCAGATGAGGTCGAGCGCGTACATTGCCTGCCAGTCACCTGGGCGATAGCTGCGGAGCGTCGTGCGATCCATGGGGACGCCGGAGTCGGAGTTGGAGTTGTTTGGAGCCACGGTTAGAGCCAACGGCGGACCAGACGGCGCACCAGTTCGGCGGTGACGCCATAGACGACATAGGAGGTGATATGGCTGCCATGCTCGCGCATGGTCTGGTTCTGCTCTTCGGGTTGGGTGGGCTCGTCTGCGAGGCCAAGCGCGGGTAGCGCGCCTTCGTAACTGAGCGCCTCCAGAGTCAGACCGAAGTTGGCACCGACCCTGGATGTGGCTTCGGGATAGAACTCGGCGACCGCGCCGTATGTGGCGCCTGTTGCCGCGCCGAGGCCCCAGTGGAAAGCTTCGCTCTGTCTCACCTTGACGAGCGCCTTTTGGGTTTTACTCATCCTGCGTTCGGAGGCCGATTCCTCTGGCTCCGGTTCGCCCTTCGCGTGTGGGGGGAAGATGCGCTCGGCAAGAGTCTTGGCGGCTGTTGCAGCCAGTCCGGCGATCAATCCGGCGATCAACCCTTTGGCCAGCGACTTGTTTTTTTTCACGACCGCAACCTTTGGTTCGCTCATGACAATCCCTTCCGCCTCTCGCCCTCAGACTTCTTGCGCAAGTTCGGTCAACTTTGTTGGATGCGTCTGCGCGGCATCGAGTGCGACGAAGAGCTTTGGTGAAAATGGAATTGTAAACGCAAGCGCGGGTCGGCGCGGAAACTGTCTGGGGCGGCTAGCGCAGGCCTGCTTCGGGCCATTCGTAGACCACCACACCCATATCGCCGAGCGTCTTGATAGCTGCTTCCACATTGCGTCGCACCGCGGGCCGGGCGGAGGCGGGCGTGTCGTGCGCCTCTTCGATAGCAAGCACGCGGCCATAGGGCCAGGAGCTTTCGGGCACCGCATCCAATGCGGCGGGCAGGTCGCTGACGCGCACGGTGAGGTCTTGTCGGCGCGCGGAGACGGGTCGCAGCATTCCGCCGACGCCGAGTTGGCTGGAATTGGCGTCTGCCATAGTCACATGCAGTGTGGCCATGTTCTGCTGCACGGTGAGGTATGGGTTCTCCCACTCGGAGAGGCTGGAGATGGCCATGTAACGGCTCTTGGAGGGCGGCGGGATCAGGTCCAACTGCTGCCGCGCGGAGTCGACCGCCTGCGGGGTGGCGATTGGGATGGTGGTGCCAGCCGATGCGCTCTTGCAGCCCGTGAGCAGCATGGGAGATGAAGCCAGGCAGAGGGCCGCGGCAAGCACCAGCGGCAATCTTGCGCCGGAAGAAGGCCGCGCGGAGACGATGCGGTCAGAGGATGAGCGAGAAGGGACAGTTATACGCACGCCTTTAAGCATACCAAGAGGTTGGATGCAGATTCCAGGGGGTGGGCTTCCGGGGGGTAATTTGGAGTGAATGATGGAAGTTGCGAATTGCCGGGCGGTCTCAAGATTGGCGATCCACTCTGCGTTATAACGGCGGGGATGACTACCTGAATTCTCAAAGCAACTCGCGTGAGCGGACGTCTTATATTGTTTGCATGCCACTTTATCGTAAGGCCGGCGTTTTCAACCCTCATGAGACCCACCGCGCCCTAGAACTGGGCGGATTGCCGCTAGCCCCATTTGGCCGGCGTTTCGCGGCTGTTGCCATCGACTTCTCCATCTTGGCCCTGACCAACGCACCTGTGAAGTTGGCCCTGCAATACCTCATCACGCAGAAGCTGCACATCGGAGAGGACCTCTACCACGCTTCAAACCAATATGGACAAATGAAGGTCCAGTTCAGCATGGATATGACGCTGGAGGTTCTGTGGGTCCTGTGGCTGGTGCTCTACTTCGGCCTGTTTCTGCGCTTTACCGATGGGCGGACGCCTGGCAAAATCCTGCTAAGAATTCGCGTGATGTCTCTGACACATGACAGGCTCAGCTTCTGGCAGTCGGTGGAGAGAGGGCTTGGTTACGGCGCATCGGCACTGGAAGGGGGACTGGGATTTTTGCAATTTTTCCTGAACCCCAACCATCAGTGCGCACATGATCGCTTAGCAGAGACGATTGTGGTGCGGGCCATACGGTGACTCGGCAAGCCGATGTTCGTTATCCGATCCAACACGCCATGAAAGACATCCCAGGATGTTGAATGCAGATGCCAGGGGAGGGGCTTCGCGGGGGGCGGGTAATTTGGAGCGAATGGTTGAAGCTGCCGATGACCGGACTTTGCAGGCAGTTCATGCTCTGCCCATCGAAAGGCGGCGCGGAATCGCTCTGTGTTTCGGCCGGAATGGCAGCTTCGCCCTTGCCATACTGCTGAAGAGCGAGATAACTTGAGCGAACGGGGCCGAAAAGGAGATTCCAGTATGAAAGCAATTGCGCTTCGATTTGCCGCAGCCCTGCTATTAGCGATTGGGGTGCTCCACGCACAGGCCCCGGATATCTCAGGTAACTGGCAGGGAACGCTACAGGCTGGGAAGGGCCTGCGGACCGTCCTGAAGATCTCCAAAGCAGACAACGGCGGGTGGAAGGCTGTGATGTACAGCATCGACCAGGGCGGGGGACCAATCGGCGTCACCTCAGTGACGGTGGACAAACTGAACTTCGGTTTCACGATCAAGCCGCTGGATCTGACCTACTCCGGAACGCTTAATTCTGATCGGACCATGATCGTTGGTAACGCGACGCAACACGGCGAAACGCATGTGCTGAACCTGGCCCGCGTCAAGGCGGAAGACGCGTGGGCAATTCCCGAGCCGCCGAAGTCCATGCCGGCCGACGCGAAGCCGAAGTATGACGTGGTGACGGTGAAGCCGAGCGATCCGAACCAGCCTGGGAAGCTGTTTACGATTCGCGGGCGGCAGGTGCTGACGATCGGCACAACGGTGAACGATCTGATTACGTTCGCATATTCGCTACAGACGAAAGAAGTTCTAAACGCCCCGTCATGGATGGACGAGAAGTACGACGTCAATGGCTTGCCGGACGTAGACGGCCAGCCGAATATCCAGCAGATGCGGATGCTGATGCAGGATGCACTGGTGGAGCGGTTTGGGCTGAAGTTCCATACCGAGCAGCGCGAAATGCCGGCCTATGCGCTGAGCGTCGCTAAGAGCGGACCGAAGCTTACGGTGACCGCTGATAAGCCGAGCACGCCGGGGAATTTTCTCTTCGGTGGGCTGGGCAAACTAAGGGTGACCAATTCGACCATGAAGGACTTCTGTCATGGCATGCAGGAGGCAGTGATGGACAAGCCGGTGGTGGACCAGACTGGGCTGACCGAGCGTTACGACTTCAACCTGAACTGGGCGCCTGACGAATCTCAGTTTGCCTCGTTCGGCGTGCATATCCCTCCACCGAATCCCGACGATCCGAATCCGCTGCCCAGCCTGTATACCGCATTGCAGGAGCAGCTGGGACTGAGGATGGAGGCGACCAAGGGGAACGTTGACGTATTGGTGATCGATCACATCGAGAGGCCTTCCGCGAATTAGAGCGGTTTCACCGCAACGCAACCAACTACCTGCAATAATCCGCAGACGATACAATCGAAGGATGGTTAAGGGGATCACGCTGGTGCGTCAGGTGGCTTCGGCGGAGACGCTGGATAAGCTGGCCAGCCTGTTCGGCGCGCTTGGCTTTGAACCGGGCAAGGGCTGGGAGGATGGAAGCGGGCGAGGCGCGGCATTTCTGGCTCCGCTGGGCAACCTGGAGCTGGTGGCGGGACGCGCGCCGGCTGTGCCTCCGATCCTGATTGAGGTGACGCAGCTCGACCAGGTGCGCACGGTGGTTGAGCAGTGGATGAAGGCCAACTGTAGCGCGGAAGAGATTGGCGAACGACTGTCTGAGATTGCGCCGACGCATTGGAACTCGCGGCTGTTTACGGCGGCGCCCGAGGCATCGCTGCTGCTTGGATTCTGGGAGTCGGAGAATCCGCTGCATGGCAGGCCCATCGCCATTGAGGGTGATCTCTCCGCGGTGGGAATGAGATTTGCGATAGTAGTTGCGCGATGGAACGCGGTCATCACCGATCGCCTGCTGCAGGGCGCGCTGGATGGATTGCTGCGCAGCGGCGCGGCGCGCGCGGATATCAAGATTGTGCGCGTGCCGGGTGCGTGGGAGATTCCTGCGGCGGCACGCACGCTGGCGGAGTCGAAGAGTTACGACGCGATCATCACGCTGGGCTGCCTGCTGCGCGGCGAGACAGCTCACTACGAGGCGATCTACACCGAGGTTGCGCGCGGCATTGGGCAATCGCAACAGGAGACGGGTGTGCCGCACAGCTTCGGCGTGCTGACTTGCGAGACGCTGGAACAGGCGCTGGACCGCGCCGGCGTGAAGGCGGGCAACAAAGGATTCGAGGCGGCCACGGCGGCGATTGAGATGGTAAGCGTACAAAGGAAGTTAGCGGGGAAGAGTTAGGTGGGAACTCGCCGCAAGTCTCGCGAACTGACGATGCAGATGTTGTTCCAGGGCGACCTGGGCAAGCAGACTCCGGACGAGGTACGCGCGCTGTTCTGGCCCTCGCGGGATGACGTGGACGCTGAGACGCGGGGGTTTGCCGAGGACCTGTACCGGGTTGCCACCGAGCGGCAAACGGAGATTGACGCGTTGATTGAGGAGCACGCGCAGAACTGGCGGCTGGAACGCATGGCGGTGGTGGACCGCAACCTGCTGCGCGGGGCGGTTGCCGAGTTGCTGGACTATCCCAACACGCCGGCTGCGATTGTGATCAACGAGTCGCTGGAGATAGCGCGCCGCTATGCCGCGCCGGAGTCGGTGCAGTTCCTGAATGGAGTACTGGACGCCATCGCGCGCAAGCTGCTGAAGCAACGCCTGGGCTGACTGGGATGTAACTGTCAGCTCCGCAAAACAACTCCGGCCTACCGCATGGGGAAGCCAGGGTTTTACGGCTTTGTTATTTGTTAGCTGCTGGAGATCACAAGATGGAAGTAGTGAGCGATTTGATACCGTCGAAGTCGCCGTTGACTGCTTTGGGACGCACCGTATTGCGGCCACAGTCCTTGGCCTCATACATGGCGGCGTCCGCGCGCCGCATCATGCCTTCCCAGCCGCCTTGCGCAGGATCGAGCTGAGCAACGCCGGCGCTGATGGTAAATCGGATTGGTTCGTCCTCGAAGGGCACCTCGAGCGCTTCAACCGACTGTCTTACGCGCTCCGCGGCCACGATACCGGCCGAAGCCGTGGTATTGGGCAGCAGAATGGTGAACTCTTCGCCACCGGTACGGGCGAGCACATCGTTGGCGCGCATCATGGGTTTGATCTGGTGTACCAGGGCCTGGAGCACGGTGTCCCCTGCGGCGTGTCCACGGGTATCGTTGATATGTTTGAAGTCGTCGATATCGAGCACGATCATGCATGGCAGATGGCCATAACAGATGCTACGCGTAGTTTCTCGCAGGGCTGTATCCTCCATAGCCCGGCGATTCAGGGCCCCTGTAAGCGGATCGGTGCGTGCCTGTTCTGCCAGTTCCTTGCTTAGTTCCGTCACCAGGAACCAGAGCATGCACATGGACATACAGGTTGCCAGAAAGGCCATTCCAACCAGCGAATAGACCCATTTGGGATCGGTGTCGGCAAGATGGATCAGATCCGCCTGCTTGTAGTAGAGGTTTGTGAGGATGGCGCGGAACGTCATGACGACTGCATCCACACTAAGGATGATGGCAGTGACCCTTGCCACCGCGGCAAATGTGCCACGCGCATTTTTGAAGAGGATCCATGCAGAGACGCCACAGATCAGAATATTGGGGATGTTGATGACATTGCTGCTGTACGGAACATCTTTGAGAAAGAGGATGGTATATACCACCAGGGCAATTCCAAGGACAACGAAGGGCCAGCGAGTACGAATTGGCTTGCGCAGCACAAACCAGTGCAGACCCAGCAACTGCATGACGAAGGAGACCATGTACAGTTCGTTGGCCACCATGTCGCTGAGGATGGGGGGAACGATCCCTTCCAGGCCTTGCAGGACCAGTTTGACCAGTCCGACGATCATGCCGCCGGCAAACCACCTGAGTCCCGACATGCCGCGGTTTCGCCAGGCGAGCAAACAGAGACACGCCGTAAACACAGTGACCGAGACGATATTCGTGAAGAAAAAGGTACCGTAATTTATCACGTCTAAGAGAAGCCACCTTCTAGCAAAACATATTAGACGCTTTGAGATTTTAGGGTACGTACTGGCGGGGAAGAATCAACCATTCCGCACCAGGATGAGCCCCGTTGATTGAAAACCGATCAGGATGAAACGTGTAACATGCACATTGTAAATCTTTGAAAAATTAGTGATTTACAACTTTTGTGGAATATGTGGAAAAGCCATTGAGGTGTGTTCCGTTCCAGAACTGCCTGGCAGCCGCTCTCGAAATGGGGACAGCGGGATTCGGCAACCGCAGGGGTTGCCTTACTCGCCGAGCGGGCTGGAGACTGGCGTCCCTGGCTGGCGCGGAAGAAGGCACCCGCCGCCACAGATCAAAATGCGAGAGGAAGGCTTAGGTCGTTCTGCGCGGCTTCTGGACCATCATATTAACCGGCACAACCGTTCCAGTGGGGCTGGTCAGGTTGGGCGCCAGGGTCGAGGAGTCGGTCAACGTGCTGCGGTTGATGACGTGGACCAGGTTGTCCCCCGAGGTTGCCGCGAACATGATTGAGTTGTCTGCGCTGATGACGCCCGCGATGGGAGCCGTTGCCGCACCGGAGAGCTTGATGTAGGTGGTAGTCCCCAAACCGCTTGCGGCTGGAGCATAGGCAGGCAGAACACCGCCGGTTCCTGTGTAGGTGACAAAGGCAATCGAAGAGTCCGAGGCAGGCAGGACACCGGTAATGGAGGTGGCCGTCACTTGGGTCAGAGTGGTTTTATAGACCGTGTTGGAGAAGGCGAGGGTCCCAGTCTGTGGGCATGCGATGCTGACCGGAACTCCGCTGGCGTTGCCAGCTGGAATCTGTACCCTCAGATCGTTCAGCGTGGGAGTGGGGGTAATCGCGGTGGCTCCCAGAATGTGCAACCCATCGTTGGTTGCGGCGATGCGGTCGGTAATCGCGGCAGAGCTGTCGGCCGGGGGATAAAAGACATTGGATTCGTTGGTGGGCGTGGTTGGCGTGCTGATGGGACAGTAGCTGCGCGCGGTGGTAGTCTGTCCAGCAAAGTACGCGCCCACGGCAGGCACTGTAATGGCCACGTCGGTGACTGGCGTTCCCGCGGAGGTTGCAGGAGTGATGCTGGTCCACCCGGTAAAGCCTGAATAGATGAGCAACTGATTGCCAGCGGTGATGTATACGGTCTGGCTATCGGGGGAAAATTCCGCGTGGGTTGCCACACCTCCGTAGGTGGAGATAACTCCTCCCGATGTGCTTTCGAGCGAGATGATCTGCCGCACCGGATCGCTGATGACCAGGGCGCTGTTGCTTGGCGAGACGGCGAGCACAGTTCCGGGAGAGGTGCTGTCCGTGCGAGTGATGCTCAACGTGTTGATGGCATTCAGGGTCATCAGCGCGGTAGCGCTACCCATGTAGATGGTGGAACCGTCATTGCTGATGACCATGGAATTGGGCACATAGGGCAGTTGGTACGGGGACCCCACTACCGACGTTGTAAAGTCGACCTGAACCACGTCCTCGGACTGCGTGCTAGCCATATAGAGGACGGTGCTGTTGGTTCCGGGTGTAAAGATATTCACCGAATTGGAAGTAACGGGAAGGCCATTGCCGAAGAGGCCAATCTGGTTGTACGATGCTGAGTTGCAGACCGGCGGCTGGCAGACCGCAGTGATGGAGGCCGCGCCAGCGAAGGGCGGAATGATGACGCCACTTGGACCGGCGGGAATGGTGGTTGGTGTGGTCGATACATACTCCAACTCAAGCCCCGTGAGGGTTACACCATTGGTATCTTTGACAGTGGCCACTAATGGTTGCGGATTGTTTTCGTTGACAACGGCGGGATTGGAGGTTGTGCCAGGAGTTGAAAGGCTGATGGAAGCCGGCGGACAGGTGGAGAAGAAACCAGCCGAGCTGGCCGCGCCCGATATATTCGCGGAGATCAGCACCGATCCGGGTTGATTTGCGGTGGCTACGCCGTTGGGATCGATGCTGAGGACGGGCGAGATGGCGTTGAGCGAGGTTGCGCCCTGAGCGCTCAACTGGAGATGCCCGGTGACGCAACTGATGTTGGTCTGGTTGGCGCCCGATCCAGCGTAGACTCGGGCCACAAGCTGGGCGGTCGATCCCTGGGAGATGCAGGAATTTTCAAGATACGGCGGAGCAGTGACCGCGCCTACGGTGGCCAACGGGCAGCATGCGGTTGTGGGGTCGGTGGAACAGTTGGACGATGGACCACCCAGCACGATGCTGGTGACGACCGGATGTACAAAGATGGGCAGCGGATTGCTGGTTGCGCCGTTAAAGCTGGCGGCGACATAGGCTATGCCTGATTTACCTGTGGGAGTGCAGTAGGTGAAGTCGGCAATTCCACCGCCGGAGTTTCGGTTCCATGTGCCAGCGCACAACCTACCGTTGTTAGGCTCTACGTCGGCGATGGTCATGTCCGAGGAACCGTAGGTGAAAGCCTGTACGGAGACGTTGCCGCCCTTGCAATCGGTCGCGGTAGGCCTCTGAAGCTGTCCCATCTCCCCGTAGTTCAGCGAGATTCCATAGACAATGGGCTGCAGCGTGATGGTGGCAGCTTGCGTTGTCGTCGGGCCCGAGTCACCGCCATTGCAGAACGCGACCGGCTCAGTGCCCTTGTTGCAGCCCGAGATCGAGACACCAAATGGAATCGTTGACAGAAATAGAACAAACAACGTGACGAACCGACGCATTAAACCTCCCCGCCCAGCCGGAACCAGAGCTGAACGGTCACACCACAGATGCTAGTTACACCTATGTCAGTGTAGAAGCTGCGCACGCGGGACGCAAATTGCGGTTGCGGATTTAACGCGCCTGGAGGAGAGGGAGAGCCGAGGCAGTCGCGGAGCAGGTTAGGCTGGCGGCGGAGAGCGTCATCCTGGTAGACCTCGCATCGTAAGCATAATCCCATGTCTCAAAATCGAGACATGGGGCACCCGATTTTGTGACTCATTTCAGACTCAGGGCACTCGCCCAGAGGTTTGTAGTCTCCCACCCTTTCGCAAACGACAGAGGCGCGAAAGGATGGGGCACCCGAATTTTTATGATGATTCGGTGGGTGGACCACCCGCCTGGGGTTGAGGGGGATTTTGAGGTGGGATACGCAGAAAGATTTTTTGTTTCTGCGATTGGCCTGAAGATATCCCCCGCATCCCTACGGTTCCTGCAAATCTGCTCTAAAATAGAACCAGGCCGCATACCGACCGCGCGCGCCAGCCAGAACCCGCACTATGGGTCAGACGGAGTTCCAAGCATGACGCAATTCTCCACCGCCAGAAGCATCCAGGTCTCCAGCAATAAAGCTCATTCCCACTTCCCTCACCTGTTCGCCGGTCTCGGTCTAGCTGCCCTTCTGGCTGCATCCGTTGGCGCGCGCGCACAAGCTGCGGCTGCAACGCCGGACGCCGCCGCCCAGACACAAGCGACGCCAGCTGCTGCGACGCCTGACCTTCCCATCACCATCAAAAAGGCCAAGAAGGGTCCGAAGGTGAAAGTAGACAAGGTCGTCCAGTCCAAGGACACCAAACTGGCTGACAAGAAAGCCAAAAAAATCGATCCGCTGGCGGCACAGGACCTCAATCTCCCCGACAAGGTGCTCTACGATAAGGCCCTGCTCGCCGTGAAGAATGGTCGATACGACGTTGCACGTCTCGATCTGCAAACCCTGCTCAATACTTATCCCGACTCCCAGTACATGATGCGCGCCAAGCTTGGCGTCGCCGATAGCTGGTACAGGGAAGGCGGTACCGCAGCACTCGCCCAGGCCGAGCAGGAGTACAAGGACTTCATCACTTTCTTCCCCAACGCGCCCGAGGCTGCCGAGGCCCAGATGCGCGTCGGCGACATCTACTTCCGTCAGATGGACAAGCCGGACCGCGACTATGCCAATACCGTCCATGCGGAGGAAGAGTATCGCCTGATGTTGCAGCAGTTCCCCGATTCCACACTGGTTCCCCAGGCCAAGCAGCGCCTGCGCGAAGTGCAGGAGACGCTGGCCTCGCGGGAAGCCGATATCGCATCCTTTTACTCCACCCATCAGAACTGGTCCGCTACCATCGCCCGCTACCAGACGGTGGTCGACACCTACCCACTCTACAGTCATCTGGACGATGTGCTGGTCGGTCTGGGCGATTCGTATGAGGCAGAAGCGCGAGGAGTCCGCGCATCCAAGCTGCCCGAGGCAGCCAAGGCGCAACTGTTGAAGATCGATGACGACCAGGCCTCCGCAGCATACCGCGAAGTGGTGTTGAATCACTCCGCATCGGCCCATGTTGAAGACGCCAAAGACCGCCTCGTCGCCATGGGTCTTCCCGTACCCACTCCTACGCCGGAGCAGATTGCAGCCAGTACCGCGCTGGAGAACAGCCGCGGACAGTACACCCTCAGCAGCCGCGTGGAGCTCTTCGTCCTGCATAAGGCAGACACTGTTCCCGCCGCCACCGTCGGCGATCCGCCGCTGGAAGACGCCAAGCCCACCCTTGCACCCGATGTGTACAAGAAGTCCATGAGCGATTACTTCTCCGCCATGAACCCAGCAGCCTACCCGCCGCGAACCGCTGCGGCTGCAACCCCCGCCACTCCAACCGAGCCCACTTCAGCTGCCGCCGCACAGACCCCGGCTGCATCCGCCGCGCCACTCTCGTTCCAGGACGTCCCCACCTCGACCTCGGGTGCGCCAACCGGTTCCTCAGCGGTTGTCACCAATGTGCCGCAATCAACCCCCGCATCCGGCGGAACTTCGATGGGAATCGAGATTGTGCAGCCCTCCGCCAATTCGCCTGCGCCAGGTCCTGCGCCTGCCTCGCCTCCAGCCTTTCCCGGCTCGGATTCTGCGGCACCCGCGCAGTCTGCCGCAGTTCCGCGTGTTGACGATAACGGTGGATTGAAGCCTCTGCCCCCGTCGACTCCGGCGGCCCTACCGCCCATCGAGAAGCCCGCAGCCGCCCCCGATGCCATCAACGAAGTAACTCCTGGCAGCACTCCCCCAGCGCAGACTGCCGCCGTCAAGGGCAAAGCGCCCAAGCCGGCATTCGACAAGGCAGACGAGTCTTCCAGCAAGCACAAGAAGAAAAAGGGCCTCTCCAAACTGAATCCCTTCTGAGCAGATTCGGTTGAGGTGCTAATATCTTCTGGTTGTCATCCTGAACCATGTGCATGCGCTCTGATTGTTCTCAGGCCTGTCTTCGCTCTAGGATCACGCCGAGCCGGCCTGCTTTCACAGTGTTCAGAACGCAACTGTAAGGGAAGGTTCCGCTCTGGCGAATGGCAAATAACCAGCCAATCCGCAGAATCACGCTTGGCTCTGGCGCGAAGCCGTCGGAGATTCCGGACAAGCTCTACTTTCGCATCGGCGAAGTCGCCCGACTCTGCAAGGTCCCTGCCTATGTCCTGCGCTTTTGGGAGAGCGAATTCCCCCAGTTGAAGCCCAACAAGGGTGGCACGGGCCAGCGCCTATACCGCCGCCGCGATGTCGAGATGGCGATGCGTGTGAAAACCCTCCTCAAGGATGAGGGATATACCATTCCCGGCGCGCGAGCAGTAATGAAGTCTGAGTTCCGGCAAAAGGAGCCGCAGCTCTCCCTGCTCGGCGAAGCAGTTCCCAAGTCCGAAGCAAAACAGCTCCGCACTCTGCGCCGCGAGTTGGCCGCCATCGTAACCATGCTCTCCCAACCCATCGCCAAGCTAGCAAGCGGACAGAAGTCTTCCAGAAAGCATCCCGCCAACGGAGATCGTTCCGCTGCGCCCGTCCGTGCTGCGCGTTCCACTGGATCGAAATCGGAAGGCGATGGGAACTAGCTTGCCCCAGCAGCCGTCCCCAATTCCATCTCCTGCCCCATCCTCGCGCCACGGCGGCAAACACACCGCCGGCTCCGCAGCCATGCTTCTCATGGTCAGCGCGCTTCTCTCCGGCTTGCTGGGCCTCATCCGCATCAAGGTCATCAATCACCTCTTCGGCGCGGGCATGGAGCAGGACGCCTATCAGGCCGCATTCACGCTGCCCGACCTCATCAACTACTTCCTGATTGGCGGCGCAGCCTCCATCTCCGTCATCACGATTCTCAACCGCTATCGCGAGGCTGGTGACGACGAAGGCGGCGACCGTGCACTCTCTGTCATCCTGAACACCATGCTGATTGTCCTGTGCGCGGGCCTTCTGCTTGGCGAGATCTTCGCACCCGAATATGTCAGACTCTTCTTCACCGGCTACCGTCACGGCCAAGATCCCATCGGCGCTGCAATGTGCGTCGCGCTCACCCGCCTGATGCTGCCAGCGCAGTTGTTCTTTTTTATCGGCAGCGTCATGAGCTCGCGCCTGCAGGTACGCAAGATATTCCTCTACCAGGCCTTCACCCCGCTCATCTACAACACGGGAATCATCCTCGGCGCGCTGTTGCTGCATCACCGGCTCGGCATCTTCTCGCTGGCCTGGGGAGTTCTTGGTGGAGTCATCGCCGGCTCCGCGCTACTTAACTCGATGGGCGCATTCCGCACTGGTCTGCGCTACCACCCCATCGTCGGCTTCCGCGATCCGGCCTTCCGCGAGTGGTTCAAGCTCTCGCTGCCACTCATGATCGGCGTCTCCCTGGTCATGTTCGACGGCATCTTCCTCAAGCTCTTCGCCTCCGCCCAGGTTGGCGGCATCACGCTCATCACCAACGCCAAGAGCCTGTTCAACGCGCCCTTCAGCGTCATCGGCCCGGCCGCCGGTGCCGCTTCCATGCCCTTCTTCGCCTCGCTCTTCCAGCAGAACCGCATTCAGGATTTCTCTGCCTCGGTCTCCCGCTCCGTCTCCCGCCTCTTCGCCGTCGGCATGATCGTCTCCGCCTGGATGATCGCCCTCACCCCCTGGCTGATGGACCTCCTCCGCGGCGGAAAGTTCCACCATGATGACGCCGCAGCCATCACCCAGCTCTTCACCATCCTCTCCATCACCCTCGCCCTCTGGGCGGTGCAGGGAATCTATGCCCGCGCCTTTTACGCCACCAGCGATACTAAAACCCCGATGATCACCGGCACCGTCATCACCGTGCTCTCCATCCCCATGTACTTCGCGCTCTTCCACACCCGCGGCCTCATCGGCCTGGCCATCGCCTCCGACATCGGAATCCTGGTGCAGACCGCCGCGCTCGCCCTCCTTCTCCATCGCAAACGCCTGGTCTCATTTAGCCACCTGGAGTTCGGCGAACTGGGCCGCGCACTCCTTGCCGCGTTCGTAGCCTACGCCGCCACAGCCGCCGCCGCACACTTCCTTCCGCCCGTCTCCACCCACGCGAACGACATGCTCACCATCGCCGTTGCCAGCATCGTCTGGCTCGCCGCCGCGGCCCTCACGCTGCTAGCCAGCGGCTCCAAACTCCCCCAGCAAATCCTCCGCCGGAGACAGGCGTAGCCGCTATGCTCCCCGCTCCGCTACATGCAACGTCGTCCACGTCCCCGAATTGACGTTGTAATAGATCCGCTTCCCATCCGGACTGAACGCCGGATGTGGATGGTTCTTGCGCCATGTCGTCGCACCCTCACTGCCCTGGAACTTCGCGATCCACGTCCAGTCCGTACCCGCCGCGTCGCATACTGCAACGCCCCATTCTCCCTTCTTGCCGCCGAACGCCTCCAGCTCCGTGTCAGTCACAAACAGCTTGCCGTCGGGGCTGGGTGTCAGGTGCTGCCCGTGAAACTCCGGCAGATTCGGGATGGAGACAGTCTTGCCGGTATACGCATCCGTCACCGTGTTGTGATAGTTCAGAATCTGCCGCGAATCCGGAAACCACGCCGGGTGCCCCCAGTCGCGCTGGAAGAACAAGAGCTTCCCCGTCTTCACTTCCACCACCACCAATCCCTCGCGGTCCGACTGGTAGCTGTGCGGCCATTTCATCTGGCCGGGCGGCATCGGCACATAGCCGTCGTCGGTTGCGGAGAGCTTCACGAAGATCAGATTCAGGTCCGGCGAGATCGTGCCGAACGGAGTCGAGATCGGCTTCTGACCATACAGGGCCGTCACCTGCTGCGGATACGCCGCACGGATCGCATCCGCCTTCGCAATCGTCCGTATCTCCCCCGTCGCAGCGTTCAGCAACTCCACGTCACGATACTGGTCCGGCTGGAAATGCACCCCGTAGATCGGCACCAGGTCCGAGTTCTGTTGCCCGAACGAGACCATGTGATGCTTGGCCAACACACGCTGCACCAGAGTTGCCGGATCGACGGTGACAACCACCACCTCACCATCTCGCAGATCGTGAAAGATAATGCGCCGTCCTTTGGATATCCATTGCTGACAAGCCACGCGATGCGCGTCTTCGCAGTCCAGCCCCGTCACCAGCGTGCGCTCTTTTTCCGTCGCCCGGTCGCGCACTACCAGCGATCCCTGGGTCTGCCCGTCTGCCACCGGCGAGGTATAAAACAGCACGCTCTTGCCGTCCGGGCTCTCCGGCGTCACGTTGAAGTAGGTATGAATCGTATGCCGCCCCGGCACATCCGACACCTGGCTGATCTTTACCCCCGACTTCCACGGTGCCAGCGCGGTACTATGGCCGCTGTCGGGCGCCGGTCCGCCGCCGCCCCTTGGATTCGGTGGCTGCGCAAAGACTCTGGCCGCACGCGAAGCCGCGGCGGTGACTCCGGCAATCTCAAGAAATCGTCGACGCGTCAGATTCATGGTAAGCATCTCCCCAAAAGTGCATCACCGGGACACTAGTGAACGCCCTCCGCGCCTGTCAAGACAGGAGCGCCAGACATCACTGCCTTATGCCATGGATGGAATCTATAACGCTATCCCGCCGCAACTCCTCGAACATTGAACCACATACCTGCCTATGCCTTTGCGTCCTCGTACTCCTCGTGCCAAGCCGTCTGGATCGCCTCCAGAATCCCCTCGTTCGACTTTGCCGGATCACCCACAAAGTTCGGCAGTTGCACCACCCATTTGTGCAGATCGGTAAACCGCACCGAGTAGGGATCCGTGTCTGGAAACATCTCCTGCAACTGAATCCCAATCTCCTCCGTGTCCGTCCACTCCAGTTCACGCGCCATCTCCGTCCCTCCTCGTCACAGTCTACGGCGAATCCACGACTCCCGCCGGCGCGCGATACACCAGCCGCCCGCCCCGTTCTCGCCGCGGTGGATAGGATTCACTAGCTATCGTCGCTCAGAATCCTGGCCTATGCCGCCGATGGGCCGGGGGAATCTTCCTCCGGCTGCTGCGCGTGTGGCTCTGGCTCTTCGTATGGCTCGGGCGGCGCAGACGGCTCATGCTCCATCGCCATCTCTTCCTGTTCGGCAAGCTGGCCCGCCATCTTCTCGAACTCCTCGATCGAGGGCAGCTCTGATACGTCCTTCAGCCCGAACTTGATCAGGAACTCGCGCGTCGTCTTGTACAGGATCGGCCGTCCGATCACCTGCTTGCGACCCGCCGTGGTGATCAGCTTTCGCGCCATCAGCGACCCCAGCACACCACTGGCGTCCACGCCACGAATCTCCGATATCTCCGGCGCCGTCACCGGTTGCTTGTACGCCACCACAGCGAGCGTCTCCAGCGACTGCAGGGTCAGCTTCAGCGGCGGTTTCAGTGTCTTCACAAAGCCGCGCACCGCGTCGTGGTACTCCGGCTTGGTGGCAAATCGGAAGCCTCCGGCTACCTCACGAATCTCCAGACCGCGCTCCGGTGCCGCGTACTCCGCAATCAACTGGTCCAGCAGCACGCGAAAGTGCCCGCGCAGCCGGGTCAGGCGCGCCCGTTCCGCCCGCGCAGCCGCTGCTGCCTCAGCTTCGGCGGAATCTTCCACAGGGTGCGGGTGCCCCGCATCTGGATTTTGAGATGTGGGATCGACTCCCCCGTCGTCGATCGGACTCGCAGAGTCTGCCTCAACAGCCGCTTCGTCAGCCGCCGCATCTGGCTCCGTCTGGGGCGACGGCTCGGCCTCCGCCTCGTCCAGCGAGAGCGTCTGCTGGGTCGAGAGTGCATGGGTCAACTCCGCCTGGGCCTCTTCACCCAGCAGGCCCACCAGTTGCCCCAGTGTCACCGGCTCTTCAGAGGCGTAGATTACAGCTTCGATCTTTGCTTTCAGGCTCATAGTTAGTGTCAGACGTAAGCATACCAACCCACGCGGCCCATTGTGTGCAAACCCGTGCAAAAACTCGACAGTCCGCGGCTTGGCGGATCGTCCCAGCAGGAGGTGTAATTGCTAGCGAGCGATCGAGTTGAATAGCCAGAACAGCAAGCCGGAGAGCAGCGCCGCCGCAGGAAGCGTGAACACCCACGCAGACGTAATATTGCGGATCGTGGCCCCCTGTAGCCCGCTACGATTGGCCGCCATCGTTCCCGCCACGCTGGAACTCAGCACATGGGTCGTCGATACCGGAAGGCCAAAGGTGCCCGCCGCCAGGATCGTTGCCATGGCAACCAGTTGCGCCGATGCCCCCTGCGCATAGGTCATGCGCGCTTTGCCAATCTTTTCGCCAACCGTTATTACAATTCGCTTCCATCCAATCATGGTGCCCAGCCCCAGAGCCAGAGCCACCGCTACCTTCACCCAGGAGGGGATGAACTTGGTGGACTTGTCCAGAAACCAGGTGTAGTTGGCGACGATCTTCGCATCCGAGGCAGACATCTGGGGTCCGCCGCTCTTGGCCATCAGCCGCAGCGTCTCGTTGGTCAGGTACATCTGGTTGCGCACGTTCGCCTGCATGCCCTCAGGTACGCCCTGTAGCGATCCGTATTGAGTCGTCTCGTTGCGGATGTCGAGTACCATCTGCTGCAGCGCCAGCGTCACGCCAGGCTCATACTTCTTGCTGCTGACAAAGTTCTCCAGCTCAGGCTCGGTAGGCTGCACTGCGGTCCCGGGCTTTATATAGTGGTCCAACGCTCCGGCCACCTGCGTCGACACCACAGCGAACGCCTGCACCTGGCTGGCGCCCAAGGTATGGTTCAGCGCGTAGGCCGTGGGCACGGTGCCAACAAGGATCAGCATCATCAGTCCCATGCCCTTCTGTCCGTCGTTCTGCCCGTGCGCATAACTCACGCCACCGCATGTCAGAATCATCAGACAGCGGATGTAGAACGGTGGCGGCTCGGTCCCCTTGGGTGCCTCGAACAACCGCGGGTCCCTGGCCAGCAGCTTGAACAGAAGAAACACCACGCCGGCCCCCACAAATCCCACCAGCGGAGAGATGCACAGCGCCGCAATCACCTTCTTCACCTGCTCCCAGTCCACACCCGAGACACCCGAGCTGCCTTGCATCAACTGATACGCCAGCCCCACGCCCAGAATCGAGCCGATCATGGTGTGCGAACTCGACACCGGTAATCCCCGGTACCAGGTTCCCAGGTTCCACAGGATCGCCGCTACCAGCAGCGCAAAGACCATGGCAAAGCCAGAACCCGAGTTCCCCTTCAGAATCAGTTCCACCGGCAGCAGCGATACAATTGCCCACGCCACGGCGCCCGAGCTGAGCAGCACGCCTACAAAATTAAGTATGCCGGAATATACCACCGCGACATGCGGCTCCAGAGAGTGGGTGTAGATCACCGTCGCCACTGCATTGGCTGTGTCGTGAAACCCGTTCACAAATTCGAAGCCAAGTGCAATCAGCAGCGCTAGACCAAGCAGCAGATAGGGAAACAGATGCACCGAAGGTACGACCGAGAGGTCTCCCCATACCTGGGTCGCGATATAAATAAGTCCGCCCGCCAGGATCAGAGAAAACAGACCCAGACCGATCTTTCCGTGGGACGACTTCTTCAGCTTATTTTCGAGTATTGTTTCTTCGAGAATCGAGGGCTGTGGCAGCGTGGCTGGCGTGGCCATGAATCACCTGACTTGAATTGCTGATCCATAGCCAAGGCTACTCTATTCACACGGCAGAAATATTACAGTTCCGTGAAAGATTCCGCCGTACTGCAATTTCAGTTGACCGCAAAAGTACATCTTTGCAAACGATAATATCCAATTAATCAATTATTTAGAGATGTACGCAGCGCGCAGGCAGGTTGTGGACAATAGGATATATAGTGCGAATATCGCACTTATAAAAACGAATATCGTACAGCCAGGCTATCGCCAGTCATCCCGCGCCGGAGCCTGTTCGGCAAACACCTGGTCGAAGCCATCTGTCTTCTTGATCAGGATGTCGCCCAGTTGTAGCGGCTGGTACAGCAGCACCGCCTGCAACCGCACCAACTCCAGCATCGCCAGAAACATGCAGATCAGCGCGCGCGGTGAGTGGGTACTGTGCAGCAATCGGCGCAGGCTCACCGGCCGGTCCTCCATCATCAGCCGCCGCTTCACATAGTCGATCATCTGCGTCACGGTAACAGACTCCTCGTTCACGTCCAGCACGGGCCGCTTGCGCAGCCGGTCCAGCACCTCTTGAAACACGCGCACCAGGTCCACCGTGTCGGCCGCAATCTCCTGCTCGTCGCCCGCGTTCTCACCGCCCTCCTGCTCGCGCATAAATTCGCGCATGCCGGGGTTCGACCAGGTTGCTTCTTCGATCTGGTGCTTCTGCATCAGCATCTGCGCGGCGGCCTTGAAGCGCTCGTGCTCCAGCAGCCGCTCCACCAGTTCGCGCCGCGGGTCTTCTGCGTCACCGCCGGCAACATCCGAAGGATCGCGCGGCAGCAGCGTCTTCGACTTGATGTGGATCAGCAGCGAGGCGGTATAGATGAACTCGCCCGCAGCGTCCACGTCCGTCTGCTTCAACTGGTGGCAATAGTCCAGAAACTGGGCCGTAATCA
>CAIZFH010000121.1 GCA_903932155.1 uncultured Granulicella sp.
GCCATTGTCGAGTGCGGTGGAGTTGGATACGACGCGACGATCAGCGTGGCGACGTTTACCACGCTGCCGCCGGAGGGGGCCGAGGCTCGGCTGCACATCTATACCCATGTACGCGAAGACCAGATCGCGCTATTTGGCTTTGCGGAGCCCGAGGAGAAACGGCTGTTTGAGAAGCTGCTGACCATTACCGGCATCGGTCCAAAGCTGGCGATCACGGTATTGAGCGGGATCGACGCGGCGCGACTGGTGACGGCGATCCGCGGGAGCGACCATGCCACGCTTACGAGGATTCCCGGCATCGGGAAGAAGACCGCCGAGCGCGTGGTGCTGGAGTTGAAAGACAAGCTGGAGGATATGGCAGTGTCGCCGGCTACAGCCAGCTCATCGATGGGGCCGGCGGGTGACGATGCACTTTCGGCGCTGGTAAACCTGGGCTATGCCCGGCCCGTTGCGCAGCGGGCGATTGAGACCGCCATCGCCAAACAGCCCGAGGCGGCTGAGGACTTTGAACTGCTGTTTCGCGCGGCAATGGCCGCGATTCGCTAGATTCATCCTCTACTTACTACTCATTATCTTTATGTTCTCGCGCAGACTCACCATCGAACGCATTGACACCGCAGGTGTGGCGCACCGCTGCCCCATCGCACAGATCGACAACTTCGCCATGCGCAACTTCACCAACGATGCGGTCTTCGACGACACGCTGCCGATTGCAGACGGCTTGCTGGAAGCGGGACTGCGCGTACCGATTGAGCGCCTTGCCAGCGCGATGGAGGACTGGTTCCGGCGCAAGAGCTATCTGGCTGCCAGCGAGCGCCTGCGCATAACAGAGATAGATGCGACGCGGTCCTAAGAGAGCATTGACTCCGGCAATCGCGCCACATAGCGAGACGACTACTTCCAACTCTTCGTGCATCGATTTATGTGGGGAATGCTGGATTTGGGCCGCAACACGAGTAGCGCGGTAACATGGTAGTCAAGATGAAACGCACAGCAAGAATATTGAATGGTATCGAGATTGCCGCCCAGATCAAGGCGGAGGTCGCCGAGGAGGCGAAGGCCCTGGCTGCGAGCGGAATTACACCGGGACTGGCCGTGGTGCTGGTGGGCCACGTTGCCGCGTCGGAGATCTATGTGCGCAGCAAGGTGAAGACATGCGCCGAGTTGGGCCTGTGGAGCGAGATGCTGACGCCGCCCGAGAGCATAACAACGGAAGAGCTGCTGGAGTTGATTGCCGGGCTGAATGCTCGCGATGAGGTGGACGGGATTTTGATCCAACTGCCGCTGCCCGCACATGTGGACACGCGCCGGCTGCTGGAGGCGGTGTCGCCGGAGAAGGATGTGGACGGATTCCATCCCATTAATGTGGGGCGGTTGCAGAGCTCGGCGTCGCATGGGATCGAAGCCGGAAAGGCGTTGGCTCCATGCACTCCGGCGGGGATTATAGAGATACTTAGACGCAGCGGAATTGCGGTGGCGGGGCAACATGCAGTGGTACTGGGGCGGTCGGAGATTGTGGGCAAACCCGCGGCGATGATGCTGCTGAACGCGTCTGCGACAGTGACGGTGTGCCATAGCAAGACGGTGGATATAGGCCGCTATACGCGGGATGCTGACATTCTGGTAGCGGCCATCGGCAGGCCGGGGTTTGTGACAGTGGAGATGGTAAAGCCGGGAGCGACCCTGATCGATGTAGGCATCAACCGAGTGACCGATGCAGCGGAGGTGGCGCGATTTTTCCCTGGGGATGCGGCTCGAGCGGCGCAGTTTGCACAGCGCGGATCTACGCTGGTGGGAGACATTCATCCGGCGGCGTTTGAGCTGGCCGGAGCCTATACGCCAGTACCGGGAGGCGTGGGTGCGCTGACCATTGCGATGCTGATGAAAAACACGGTGACGGCGGCGAAGGCGAGGCGCGGTGCGGCCGCGAGAGACAGCGAAGTTGCTGCGGCGAAGGCGTAGCGCGATGCTTCGCGTGGGCCTCACCGGCGGGCTGGGCAGCGGCAAATCGACGGCTGCGCGGCGGTTTGCGGAGCTGGGTGCTGTTGTCCTGTCCGCAGACGAGATTGGGCGCGCGATGATGCAGCCGGGCGAGGCTGTGTATGCGGCGATTGTGGAACATTTCGGGCCGGGTGTGATGAAGGCGGATGGAACGCTCGACCGCTCCGTACTGGCGCGCATTGCATTCACGGATGGACGAATCGAGGAACTCAACGCGATTGTGCATCCGACTGTGATTGCACGGCAGGCGGAACTGATGGAGGAAGTCGCCGCGCGCGACGCTCATGCTGTTGTGATTGTGGAGTCCGCGCTGATCTTTGAGACCAAATACGGAGGCGAGGGCGGATGGCACAAGCGCTTCGACAAGATTATTTTTGTAAAGGCCACGGAGGAGTTGCAGCTTGCCCGTTTTGTGGAGCGAGCGTCCAGCGCAAAAATGCTGAGCAAAGAGGAACGTCAAGCGTTGCGGGATGAAGCACAGCTACGAATTGCGAGACAATCTGCAACCGAAGGGAACGCGACGAACTGCGAATATGTATTGACGAATGATGGGTCGATTGAGCAGTTGCAGGCGCAGGTGGACGCACTGTGGCCAGTGCTGAAGGATGTGGCGATGCGACGGACGTGATGATTTTGAACCTGTTCCAAATGCCCATTTGGACTGGAATGGCTACAATGACAATGTGCGGGGAAGTCTGTACCGAACCCTATATTTTCAGGTGCTTTTGCGATGAAATTACGTCCTGTTTTGCTGGTGGTTTTGCTGCTTGCCGGGTTTTATTTCGTGACGACGCACATGGCGTCGACCGGCGCGCTACGGCCCTTGCTGGATGATTTGCATTCGGCCAACAGCGCTACCAACGTGGCAATGCTGCGTGGGTCGGACGGGGCGTTCGACCTGAATGTGGCCTCGGCCGCGCCTGCGTTCGATGGCGAGGAGCAGCAGAACATTGCTGTCTACAAGAAGGCGCTTCCCAGCGTGGTCAACATCACGGCGACCGAGGTGCGATACGATTTTTTCTATGGACCGGTGCCCCAGTCGGGGCAGGGGTCGGGCTTCATCCTGAACAAAGACGGGCTGATTCTGACCAATAACCATGTGATTGGGAACGCACAGCCGGGCAATATTTCGGTGGTGCTGTACGACAAGCACCAGTACAAGGCCACTGTGGTGACGGTGGACAAGAGCCACGACCTGGCGTTGCTGAAGATCAACGCTCCCAACCTGATACCGGCGACGCTGGCAGGGAGCAGCAGCGATTTACAGGTGGGGCAGAAGGTTTACGCCATCGGCAATCCGTTCGGTCTGGAGGGAACAATGACGCGGGGCATCATCTCCGCGATACGCTCTGTGCGCGGCCCGGAGAATAATCCCATCGAGGGCGCGATCCAGACCGACGCATCGGTGAACCCGGGCAACTCCGGGGGGCCACTGCTGAACTCGCGCGGGGAGGTTATTGGCATCACGACCATGATTGCCTCGAACGGCGCCGAGCAGTCGGCCGGCATCGGATTCGCCATTCCCATCGACACGGCCAAGACGGTGCTCGACGACTATGCGAAGTATGGGCGCATACGGCGTCCTACGCTGGATGTCGTGACTCTGCGCATTGTTCCCGACATCGCCGAGCAGATCGGACTGCCTGCAGACTATGGCGTGCTGATCGAACGGGTATTGCCCGGCGGCGCAGCAGAGAAGGCTGGCCTGCACGGCGGCACTGAACGCGCCTACGAGGGCAATGTACAGGTGATGCTGGGCGGCGACCTGATTGTGGCCTTCGATGGGAAGGAAATCCCAAGCCCGGAGGACCTGTCGGCTGCCATGAATGCGCGACACGCCGGCGATACGGTCACTGTCACCGTGTTTCGCGGACGCAAGAAGATGGACTTCAAGGTGACGCTGGGCGATGCCAAGGACCAGGCTCCAGGGTCGCAAGCGTAAGTGAAACGCAAGGGTGTTCCTGCGATACTTGCGGCGGGAATTGTTCTGCTTGGCCTTGCCGCCTGGCCGATTGCCAGAGTGCATCTACAGGCGGTGGCGGTGCTGCGGGAGGTTGCTGATCAGACGGAGCCGTGGGTCGCGCGCGTGTTGACGGTGCCGGTTGCGACCCAGGACATCAACCTTACCATCACGTCGGCAAACGGCCCAGTGCAACTGCGTGCGCGCCTGTACACCCCAAAAGCCTGGACTGCGCAAAGCAGCGCTCACACGCCGGCGATGGTGATCTTCCATGGCGTGCATCACCTGGGTATGGACGAGCCTCGGCTGATGGGCTTTGCCTCGGCGATGGCGAGCTGCGGCATCCGCGTGCTGACGCCGGAGCTGCCGGGCATCAAGGACTACCACGTGAGCCAGGACTCGGTGGAGGCGATCGGCGAGTCGGCGAAGTGGTTCGCGGTGCAGACGGGCGGACCAGTGGGCGTGATGGGACTGAGCTTCTCCGGAGGGCTGGCACTGGTAGCTGCGAGCGAACCGAAGTATCACGCGGCCTTCAAGTTTGTGGTAGCGGTGGGCTCGCAAGACTCGATGCTACGGGTGGCTGAGTACTATCTGAGCGGACGCGATGCGCGCCCCGACGGTTCAACCGAAGTGCTGGCTCCGCATGAGTACGGCCCGCTGGTACTGGAGTACGAGCACGTCGAGGAGTTCGTGCCGGCGGCGGACCCCGACCCGGTGCGCACGGTGCTGCGAGCGCATCTGTACGAAGACAGAACGGGGGAGGCTGCGGCGACGCGGCTACTGAATGAGGCGCAAAAGCGCGAGGCGAACGACCTGATGGACACGAAATTGCATGCCACGCGCGCCATGATTGCAGCGTCGATTGCGCGACATGCAAGTGATTCGGCGGGTCTCTCGCCGCAGGGACGGCTGCGCACGCTGGGGACGCCGGTCTACCTGCTGCATGGCGAGGGGGACAATATTATTCCCGCAGCCGAGACGCTGTGGATAGCAAGCGAGCTACAGCCGAACGAGCTGAAGGCGATGCTGGTGAGCCCCGTGCTCTCGCACCTGGACCTGAACGGGCCGAAGCCAGGGGCAATGGACCAATGGCGGCTGGTTCACTTCTTCGCGCTGATGATTGACGAGGCGGAGGGTCCGGGCGGGACGAAGCGCTGGTGGTAGATGCCTGTTAGGCGGGGTCGAATGCCAGCTTTAGTGAGCGTGTCACCTCAAGGAGACGCTTATCGCGCGTCCAAAGAGCAGCTTCCGGAGTTAGCCGAACGGATGCAAGAAGGTGGGCATCGATGTAGCCGATGCCTAAGCCGAAGAGCTTGTGCTGCAAGATGAATTGCAGGACTTCGTCGTGGCTGGCGACTACACCGGAAGGGAGCATATGGAGAAATCTCAGAATCGGCTCTCGTGGACGCAGATCGCCCACTGCCAGTTCGCCAACCACCAGTGGATGCGAGAGGACCTGGCCTTGGTCGAGTAGCTTTTCCATAGCCGGATCACGCTTGCGCAGATGATCCACCCATACCGAAGTGTCGACGAGAATCATGCTGCCGAACGACGGCGGGGGATTGGCTTAAGTTGGGGCTGGCTGCCCCCAAGCTTTGCCAGACGACGCGCGGCTTCCCGCTGGATGAGCAACTTGAGCCCCTCACGAACAATGGCTGATTTCTCAGTCAGGCCTGTGTACTCCTGCGCCATTGCGACCAAGTCGTCATCCAAGTTAATTGTGGTCCGCATGGTGAGCCTCCCGTAGTGTATGCACCAATTATAGCATCATTCGATGCGTAAATTGATGCATACGGTTAGGGCTTGCGGCTCTTCTTTCCGCCCACGGCAGTATTTCGTCCGAAGTGGAAGCTGGGGCCGACCGAGTAGCGGTAGGTCCAGCGGCCATCGGCGAGGATATCGTTGAAGGGATGGTTATAGACGAAATCCATCTGCGCGCGAAGGCCGACGTGCTTGCTAACGGCGATCTCAAATCCTCCCCCAACGCCATAAAAGCCTGTCCAGTCGAGCTTGAATCCGGCGGGAGCAAGCTGACCTACGATGACGGTCTGGAATGCATCGGCTGGATGGGGAACGGCGCGCTCGCGCAGCGCTCCCAGCGAGGGGCGGATGAAGAGCGTGAGCTTGGAGTAGTGCCGGATGACGAGTTGCGGCCCGAAGGCAAAGGTCTGGGTAGCGGCGTCGGTGGGCACGGCGAGTTTGTAGTTCGCGGGCAGCAGATGTGCCGCGATATATTGAGCCTGCGCTCCGTTGACCTGGGCCTGGAGCGCCGCGGGCAGAAGGTCCGTGGTGAGGAGCTGCGAGCCGGTTCCCTCGCTATAGTCCGCGCCAATGGAGTACCAACTTCGCGGATTCATACCAACCTGAGCGTGGAATCCCTGCTCGTTAAGGCCTAGAGCAGGGCTATCGATGTCGGCGAATCCCGCATAGGCGTCGAAGCGGCTTACATAGGACTGTTGTGCGTGGGCGTTGTTCAGGGGGAATGCGAAGAGAACTGTAAGAATTGCGGCAGCAAGTAGGCGGGAAATTCTGGTATCCACGTTTTGGCCCTCATGGAACGCAATCACAGATCGAGCATTGCGGCCAGGCCGCGCCCTTCCGTGTTTGATTCATTGAGCGGTAACATTACTTGACTACAGAGTCCTTTGTCACCGGAAAAATTGACGTCTACATGTTGCGTGGTGGAAGCTTCCGCGGAAGGGCGAGGGGGAGTCTAATACATCCATGAGACCTGCCGCGATGGGACCAATACGGATGCGAAGTTCGGCTGCTGCCCTACTGCCTGGGTTGCTGCTGATTGCGCTTGGGGCAGGCGGTACAACTACGATGGCGCAAAACAAGACCAAGGACAACATATCCGGCTACGACCGAGCCGCGCGCACGACTCTGGTGCATCCGGCGATTGTGTACGTCTCACCCGACGACAACGCACAGCATATTGCCGAGGTACTACCGGGGCACGAGGTAGTGGTAATCGAACGCAACGGCTCGTGGGTACGCGTGTTCGCCAATACCGATACGCCGGACGAGCAGGCCGACGACGTGAAGCCGGAGTTCGGCGCGGACGAGATAGTGACGCCAGCCTCGGGATGGATTCACGACAAGGGCATAGTGACGCCGGCGACCGCCAACGGCGATGCGATTCTGTACGGCACGGCGGCGAATTTTGAGGTGCAAGCGGAGCAGCCGCACGCTCCCAAGGACGCGGCCGGGGAGGCGCACTTGCTGTACCGGCGCGTGGCCGATTACTTCCCCAACTCACCGCTGGCGGCGGAGGCGATGTTCCGCTCCGCGGATGTACGCTGGCAGATTGACAAGGCCGATATCAGCACACTGCCATCGGCCCACGAGCAGGAGGCGTACCTTCGTCCGCAGCTCTACGAGGGCGATATGCAAAAGGTGATGAAGCTGTACCCGAACTCCAAGTTTGCTGCGCTGGCGGCGTACGATCTGATCGACAACAAGCTGTGCGGCGACTGGCAGGGATTGCCCAAGTGTCCTGAGATGGAGGCTGGGCTCTACCAGAAGTACGCCGACCGCTATCCGGACAGCCCGAAGGCGGCCGAGGCGCTCTACAACGCGACCTACCGCGAGGGCGTGCTGGTGGAGATGTACGTGGTGCAGGAGGATAAGAAACGCTCGCAGCAGGCCGCGGCGAATGCAGTCAGTCTTGCAAACGAACTGAAGCAGAAGTATCCGCAAACGGACTTTGCAGCACGCGCGGCCAGCATCGCGTATCGCGTGCAGCAGCAGATTCCGGTGTATGGGAATGATAGAGACTAGGGACTAGGTGCTAGGTGCTAGGTGAAATTGGATGCCGTCGGAGCGCGTGGGATCGCCTAGAATAACGGAATGTCAATATTTCAAGTCATTGTGCTGGCCGTTGTGCAGGGACTCGCCGAGTTGCTGCCGGTTTCGAGCTCCGCCCACGTTGTTGTCGCCGAAAAGCTGATGGGGCTCGACCCTTCTTCGCCGCAGATGACGTTGCTGCTGGTGATGCTGCATACGGGCACGATGTTCGCGGTGATTGCGTACTTCTGGCAGCAGTGGAAGCAGAGCTACTTTGCCTCGGCGGACGCGTTCAAGCGATTTGCGCTGCGGCTAATCTACGCGACGGCGCTGACGGGGATCGTCGGCGAGGCGCTGATCAAGCTGGTGGAGAAGACGATGTTTGCGGGCGCGCCCAAGGCGGAGATCGAAGAGCTCTTCGGGAGGCTGGACCTTGTCGCTCCGGCGCTGGCCTGTGCTGGGATTCTGATCTTGATCGCGGGACTGCGCGAAAAGACGGAAGAGGCCGACGCGGCGAATGTGACCAGCATCACGCGGCGTCCAACCGAGAGTGTAACCATGCGGCAGGCGGGCTGGATGGGCCTGGTGCAGGGACTGGCGCTTCCCTTCCGCGGCTTTTCGCGGTCGGGGGCAACCATCTCGGCTGGCATGCTGACGGGTGCAAGCAAAGTGCGCGCGGAGCGATTCAGCTTCGCGCTGGCAGTAGTGATTACGCCGGCTGCCATTGGGCGGGAGGCACTGCGACTGGTACACGCAACAAAGGACGCCGCTGCGGCAGGGACGCCGATCGATCTGCATGGAACACTGATCTACAGCCTGCTGGGTGCGATATTTGCGTTCCTGGCCGGGCTGGTGGCGCTGAAGTGGCTAAGCAATTGGCTGGAGAATGGGCGCTGGTATCTGTTTGGGATTTATTGCCTGGTGGCGAGCTGCGTTGTTTTCTACTTACACACCAAAGGATACTGATCGGCGCGGACTGAGTAGCTCGAGGACGAGCTCATCAGGCTTCCCAGGGGTTGAGGGTGTGGACGCCGGTTGGGGCGAAGTCGGCGGTATTGCGGGTGACAACCGTCATGCCGTGGATGAGGGCAGTAGCGGCAATGTAGGCATCGCGCTCAGAACGGGGATTGGGCACGTGCAGGGCAGCACATCGCCGCGCGATCTCAAGATCGATTGCGAGCACCCTCCCGGCAAATCTGGGGATAATCTTCCTCTCAATCCAAACCCGGAGAATTTCTCCTTGGATCGGATCGCGCCGATCGATCTGCAACATGCCAAGTTCGAGTTCGAGGACGCTGACTACGGAGAGGTAGAGAGCGTTGGGTGGAACACTCCTTGCCCAGCGAAGCACACGCCGGTCTGCTGGACGAGATCTCGGTTCACGGAGTTCCGATATGACATTTGTGTCGAGAAGATACATCAACTCAGGTCGATTTCTCTGGCAATGTTACCCAGGCGTGGGGGATCGAAGTCGAACTTCAGAGTATCGTCGGGCATCCTCAAAAGCTCTACGATGTCTTTCCCCTTGCTGGAGAGCTTGTTGTACTCGTCAACGCTGAGCAGAACGAGGCTGAGACGACCGCGATTGGTGACAAAGACCGGCCCCTTCTGCGCGGCCTTCGCGGCACGGGATGCACCTTGATTGAACTCGCGACTGGAGAAGGTTGTGATGGGCATATTAGACCTCCAATGTAGATATGTTACTACATTGGCGGAGATGCAGCCTACCAGTTGCCGGACTGGAGGAATTCGGGGCTGACGGGGTTCTCGTAGACGGAGTAGTCGCGGGTGACGACGGTGAGGCCGCTCTCAGAGACGAAGTAGTTCTTCTTGTCCTCGTTGGGGTCGTAGCCGATGACGGTGCCGTCGGGGATATGGACGTCGCGGTCGATGATGGCGTGGCGGATGCGGCAGTGGCGGCCTACATTGACGTGGGAGAAGATGATCGAGGAATCGACATCGGCGTAGGAGTTGACGCGTACGTCCTGGGAGACGACGGAGTTGCGGATGACCGCGCCGGAGACGATGGAGCCGGAGCAGACGATGGAGTTGATGGCCATGCCGGTGCGTCCCGGTTCGCCGAAGACGAACTTGGCCGGCGGGTACTGGTAAGGCCGGGTACGCATGGGCCAGCTCTTGTCGTAGAGGTTGAAGATGGGGGTGATACCGGCGACGTCCATATTGGCCTCGTAGTAGGCCTCCAGGGTTCCTACGTCGCGCCAGTAGAGGGCGCGCTGCTTGTTCTCGTCGACGAAATTGTAGGCGTGCATTTTGACCCGGCCGAGGAGTTTGGGCAGGATATCGTGGCCAAAGTCGTGGGTGGAGTCTGGGTCTTCGGCATCCTGGATGAGTTCGGGCAGGAGGATATCCGTGTTGAAGAGATAGATGCCCATGGAGGCATCCACCACGTTGGGATCGATGGGGGAGCGGATGTCGGTGGACTTGGGCTTTTCGACGAAGCCAGTGACCTCGCCGGAGCGCGCGACCTCGACGATGCCGAAGCGGGAGACGTCATCGGGCGAGATGGGTAGAGTGGCGAGGGTGACGTCGGCGCCGGATTCCCTGTGCTGCCTGAGCATGAGGCCGTAGTTCATCTTGTAGATGTGGTCGCCGGAGAGGATGAGGACATGGCAGGGCTCCTCGGCGCCGATGGAGTAGATGTTCTGGTATACGGCGTCGGCGGTGCCCTGATACCAAGACTTGGAGACGCGTTGCATGGGTGGCAGAATCTCGATGAACTCGCCCAACTCGCTGGCCACGACTGTACCCCAGCCCTCGCGGATGTGGCGGTTGAGGGAGAGTGCTTTGTACTGGGTGAGGATGTAGACGTGGCGCAGATCGGAGTTGATGCAGTTGGATAGAGTGATGTCGATGATGCGGTACTGGCCGGCAAAAGGCACGGCCGGCTTGGCGCGATCGCGTGTGAGGGGAAAGAGCCGTTCTCCAGCGCCACCAGCAAGCAGCACACCGAGTGTGTCTCTCATGAGCCCATTACCTCGAAACTAACTGAGTCCTTGCATACGACAATAGCAGAGCGGAATCAGTATCGCTCCGCGCACAACCGATGTGAATCGAGAGTCTAACATGGGAAGGTTGTCCGTGTGCAGTGTTTGGGCACACAGACGCCGAAACCTGACCGATCGGTGACGAGGGGGCTGTACGCTCTTTGCAGGCACTTCTCGTAAGGGCAGACACTAGCCAATTACAAGTCTTCAGAGGGCGTCTCTCCGAGGCCCGTAGCAGAACTGACGTTGAGGCCGCTGGATTCCGGATTGGAATCGGGGAGTGTGATGCGCAGGGACTTGAGGAAGTTCAGATCATTGCGGGTGAAGGGGCCAGTCGCTGTCTCGGATGGAGTGTCCATATCCTCACTCACCGGACTGGCCTGTTCCACTTCGTTGAGGCCGATGGTAGCCTCCAGCATGAGCAGAACGTCGAATCCCTGGTCGCGGATATTGCGGACTACTCCCGCAATGTTTTCCGACTCGGAGACTGATTCGTGGATTGCCTCTCCCAGCTTCTGGATCAGGTTCTTCACATTTTGATTCAATGCCGCCTCCGGGCTGCCCTGGGATTGAACTCCTGTCTGCGACTCGACCGCATTGGGTATTCCCTACCTTGCGAACTTCTATCCGGCGGGAACTGCAATGTGGCCCGTTCTCTATGACTCTGAACTCAAGAATACGCCGGGCCTGCTTCTGTCGCAATGACCCTTGCGACCTCGATTTCCTCAGCTTGCGGCGCATTACAGTGCATTGGAAATACATTAGGCGGTCGTGTTCTGGCTTGCCCATGCGTCTTTGAGCGTGTGGGCGAGGTGATAGACATCCGGAGAGTTTCTGGGCACCCAGACCAGGAGTCCTACTGCCGCAGTGCAAGTCCAACAAACATTCCAGACGACGTTTTTCACCAGCTATTGCTCCTGACTGCATAAGGGACTTCGAGCAGGATGCTTTCTGATGCATTGGATGCAGCAGAAAATGAAATTGACTCCAGGGAATTCAAGACCGCTCTGTCTAAGGGCTGGCACCGATACGAGAGGCTTTCACACAGCTAGGGCGAGAGGCTACACTTCGAGGATGGATGCGGTTCGCTTTGGACGTGCGCTTGGCTTCGGGGCGCGGCAGGCAGTGAAGACGGTGACGGCCGTGGTAGATGCAGCCACGGCGGAAAAGCCCTCAGCCCCGAGCGCGAGCAAAGGAGTGAAGGCAGGCGACGCGGCGACGCGGCCGCAGGAGCCTCCGGCGACGCAGTCTACCCAAAGTGCCACCAGTAAAGCGACCAGCAAGGTGGCCCATCAAGCCGCCCAGACAATTAACCAGGTGCGCGGAGCAAGTGCGGGGATGCGTCGCGGCGGCCGGCGCTTTGGCGGGACTACCTGGGGGACATTTAAGCGACTAGGCGGAGTGCTGTGGCTGGAGGTCTCCGGGGTCTTCTTCGGGCTGTTTGCGCTGTTCGCGCTGGTGGCTGTGGTGCATCTGCGCGGGGAGTGGCATAGGAACGCGGCGGGACATCGGCCACTAGTGGTAGCGGTGGCGATGTTGGCGTTCTTCGGCTACTTCTGCGTGAGCAACTTTGTGCATGCGAAGCGGCGGGAACGACGGCACTAGCAGGGCACAGGCAGCCTCGGGATTGCGCGCATGACAGAGCACGCTCCTTTGAGCGACACTGTTACCACTATGAGCGAAGCCCGCAAGGAACAACTGACCCAAACCGCCCAACTACTGATCGACGCCCGCCGCAACCACAGCCCACTTGCCGAACTGCCGGCCGACCTACAGCCACAGTCTCTGGAGGAGGCAGCCTTCGTCCACGGGATTATCATTGCGGCCTTTGGCCCTATCGGCGGATGGAAGATCGGCGCAGGCTCGCCCGACGCCACTCCCTTCTTCGCGCCCATGCCACTGGCCTGGATGGTGCCCAGCGGCACGCTACTGGAGGGCCCGCGCTTCCGCTATCGCGTGCTGGAGGCGGAGATCGCCTTTTTGCTGGGGAAAGACCTGCCCGCGCGCGCTACACCCTACACGCGCGACGAGGTGGTTGCAGCAATTGCCAGTTGCCATCCCATTATCGAGGAGCTTGAGTCGGGACTGATCGATCCCAAGGCGGCGGGCAACCACCTGTCGGCGCTGGCCGACCTACAGATGCACGGTGGCTTCATCCAGGGACCCGCGTGCGCAGAGTGGAAGAGCATCGACTTCAAGGCAGAGACAGTGACGCTGACCGTCAACGGCAAGGTGGAGGTGGAGCGCACCGGATCGAACACCTCGGGCGACCTGATGCGGCTGCTTCCCTACCTGGCCAACGAGGGTGCAGCGCGCACCGGAGGCCTGAAGGCCGGGCAGTGGATCACCACCGGAAGCTGGACAGGTAATACTCCCGCACCGGCTGGATCGACCGCC
This sequence comes from uncultured Granulicella sp., assembly GCA_903932155.1. Classification (GTDB taxonomy): domain Bacteria; phylum Acidobacteriota; class Terriglobia; order Terriglobales; family Acidobacteriaceae; genus Edaphobacter. The sequence continues at coordinate 13,153 of CAIZFH010000121.1, forward strand.
GTTGCCACCTTCGGCCACGCCGGCAGCGTCAGCCTGCGCTTCGCATAATTTGTATGGTAGTGATTGGAGTTGCAGATGCGCAGAAGACCAAGTCGCCGAACGTTTCTTAAGTTGAGCGCGGCTGCCGTATCGCTGACGGCAGCTGAACTGGCTCATGCGCTGCCGAACGGCAGGCACATCGCCATCGTTACGGACGATGATTCGCCGCTCATCAGCAGCGAACCGGTACAGTGGGCGACGCAGAAGCTGCGGGAGGCGATCACGCCGCAAGGCCTCGCCGCCAAGGGAGGGTTTCATGATTTCTCCATCCTGATTGCACCGGTCACCAGCCCAATGGCGAAGAGCTTCCCCAAACTGCCGAGCATCACGCAACCCGAGACCACCGCACTGATCCCGGAGAACTACAAGGGCGCGACGGCAATCCTGGTCACCGGCAGGGACACACGCGGCATCGTTTACGGCATTCTGGAACTTGCCGAACGTATCCGCATGAGCGACGATCCGATCGCCACGCTGCAACTGCCCGCACCTCTGATCGAGACCACGCCGAACAAGGTGCGCAGTGTGGCGCGAGCCTATCTCTCTGAGATTGAAGACAAGGCCTGGTTCTACGACCGCGCCTTCTGGACCGACTACCTGGACACACTTGCCGCCGCGCGCTTCAACCGGTTCAACTTCGCGCTGGGCTTTGGCTGGGATTTTCCGCGCGGCGTCACAGGCGACTACCTCCACTTCCCCTATCCCTACCTGGTCGAAGTCCCTGGTTATGAGCAGGTGCACGTTGAGCCTGTGCTGCAACCCGGCGAGCGCCAGCGCAATCTGGAAACGCTGCAGTTCATTGCCGCGGAGACGGCGAGGCGCGGTATGGACTTTCAGCTTGGCATCTGGACCCACGCATACCAGTGGACGGACAGTCCCAACTCCGACCACCACATCGTTGGCCTGACGCCACAGATCCATGCCGCATACTGCCGCGATGCGTTGGCTGCGATTCTGAAGGACTGCCCGCAGATCACCGGACTGACGATGCGCATCCACGGCGAGAGCGGCATTCCTGAGGGCAGCTACCCGTTCTGGCAGACGCTGTTCGAGGCGATCCCGGCAGCAAGGACGCCCGATGGCAAGCCGCGTGTTATCGAGATCGATATGCACGCCAAGGGGCTGGACCAGAAGATGATCGATATCGCCCGCGCCACCGGCATGCCGGTGAAGGCCGGGGCGAAATACTGGGCAGAGCATCTGGGCCTGGGCTACCAACAGGCCGACATCCGCGCCAATGAGTATCCGCGCGCGGGCGTCACCGGAGCCTTCGCCGTCTCCGCGGGCGCACGCAACTTTACCCGCTACGGCTATGGAGACTTCTACCAGCAAGGCAGTGGGCTTGACCTGCTTTACCGCGTGTGGCCCGGCACGCAACGCCACCTGCTGTGGGGCGACCCCGCGCTGGCCGCCGGATACGGACGCGCCGCCAACTTCTGCGGGGCGGCAGGGATGGAGCTGTGCGAGCCGCTGACGTTCAAGGGACGCGAAGGATCGGGCCATGCGGGCGGACGCAACGCCTACGCCGATGCATCTCTGGGGCAGGCCACGCTCGACACAGCCAAATTCGCCCTGACCTACAAGCTATGGGGCCGCTATCTGTATAACCCGGAGACCGCGCCTGAGGTGGCTCATCGCGCTTACCGGCAAGCATACGGATCGGCGGGGACTGGGCTGGAGAGCGCGCTGGCCGCGGCAAGCCGCATCCTGCCGCTGGTGACGACTGCGTGGTGCCCGTCGGCGTCGAACCACGAGTTCTGGCCGGAGATGCTGACTCCGGTATCGATCCTGCCGTACACCGGCAGAGCGCCCTACAGCGATTCGCCCGCGCCGCACAACGTGAGCGCCATCAGCCCGCTCGACCCGCAGATCTTTACCACGATTGACCAACACGCCAAAGACCTAGTCGCAGGCACGAAGAACGCGCACTACAACACCAGCGAGGTGATCGCATGGCTGGAAGCGATGGTGAACACGTCGAGCAAGGGGCTGGCGGCGGCGCGCGCGGCAGCTGGCGCGAAGGCCAGAACGCCGGAGTTCCGCCGGGCAGAGGAAGACATCCTTATCCTGAACGGGCTGGGGACGTACTACGCGAATCTGTTCCGGGCAGCACTCTTCTATTCCATCGCTCAGCAGTCCCAAAAACCGGCTGCGGCCATCGACGCAACCTTGGCTGCGTATCGCAAGGCCCGCGACACTTGGGCCACGATGGCCACTCGCGCGAAGACCGTGTATACCATCGATATCAGCTATGGCTTATCGCCGATGCGACGCGGGCACTGGGGAGATCGCCTGCCGGCCATTGATGCCGACCTCGCAGCATTCAGCGCGTTTCTTATTACAAAATATGGCGAGACGTTAGGGACCCTCTCGAATGAGACGCCGCCAACTTCCCAGGACGCAATTGTCCAGCGTGCCCTCCACCCCACTCCGCGCCCCGCCATCGCCGCGAAGCATATCGCGCCGCGATCCTTCCACCCAGGCAGCGAGTTGGTACTCGCGATTACCACTCCGGCGGGCGTTACGGAGTCGATTCTCTGGTATCGCCATGTCAACCACGGAGAACGGTGGCTCTCCACGCCGATGCAGCAGGCCGGAGTAAGCCATAAAGCCGCCATACCCGCCGCGTATACCGACTCGCCCTATCCGTTGCAGTACTACTTCGAACTACACACCGCGACGACAGCCATCCTGCACCCGGCGTTCAACCCAACCCTCAGCAACCAGCCCTACTACGCCGTTCACCTTCGCTTCGCCTGACGCCCAACTCCCGCAGAGCCGCGGCAGCCGAAACCGCTCCCGTGGTTCTGCTCGAAGATTCGCACTCGCACTCACGCTCTCATGACCCAGCCCACCCCTCTGCCGGAGACGATTCACGCGCTGGTGGGCGAGACGCCCGGCGCCGTGCTGTTGGAGACTTCGCGCTGCGACGCCGAGAATCATCGCAGCTACGTCTTCCTCGACCCCCTCCGCATCCTCACCGCGTACTCGTCCGCCGAGTTGCCCGCTCTCTTCCGGCAGATCGAAGAGGCGCTCGCCGATGACTGCACCGCCGCTGGCTTTCTGAGCTACGAGAGCGGCTACTCCCTGCAAGGCATCGCCGACGACACCACCCAGCACGACCTGCCCCTGGCCTACTTTGGCGTTTACGCCGAACCCATCGTCTTCGACCACAACCTCGGCACCTTCACTGGCCCGCCGCTGCCCCCGCTGCCGCAGACAGAAGCCTCACCGCAGCGTTCGCCAGCGTTCGCCGAAGACGAGATAGCCCTTACCCTCTCCCCCGACGCCTACCGCCGCAAGATCCTCCAGATCAAAGAACAGATTGCCGCCGGGGCCACCTACCAGGTCAACTTTACCGATCGCATCCGCATGCGCAACGACGCGTCTTCCGCCGAGCTATACCTCGCGCTCAGCCACCGGCAGCCGGTAGCGTACTCCGCGCTGCTCAACCTTGGCGACCGCTGCATCCTCTCGTTCTCGCCCGAGCTCTTCTTTCGCGTGCGCGACCGGCAGATTGTGACTCGCCCCATGAAAGGCACCTGGCCGCGCGGCCTCGATGCCGCCGAAGACGCCCTGGCCGCGCTCCAACTCCACCACGACGTGAAGAACCGCAGCGAGCACATCATGATCGTCGACTTGCTGCGCAACGACCTTGGCCGCATCTGCACCACCGGCAGCATCCGCGTCAACGACCTCTTCTCCATCGAGCGGTACCCGACCCTGCTACAGATGACCTCGACCATCTGCGGCACGCTTCCCGCCGACCTCCGTTGGCACGAGCTCTTCCGCAGCCTCTTCCCCAGCGGCTCCATCACCGGCGCGCCCAAGATCAGCACCATGCGCATCATCCGCGAGCTGGAAGACTCGCCGCGCGGTATCTACACCGGGGCCATCGGCTTCATCGCCCCCACGGGCGACGCCTGCTTCAACGTCGCCATCCGAACACTGCTGCTGGGGAACGGCGCGGCAACCATGGGCATCGGCGGCGGCATCGTCTACGACTCAGACCCCGCAGCCGAGTACGCCGAGTGTCGCCTGAAGGCCGCATTCCTCACGCGCTCGCAGCCGTCGTTTGAGCTGATCGAGACACTGCTCTGGCGCGACGGCTACACACTGCAGCCCCTGCACCTCGACCGTCTGCGTCTCTCCTGCGAGTACTTTGACAGCCCCTTCGACGCTGCAGAGATCAAAGCCCGCCTGCTCGCGCTGGCCGCAACCTTCGCCCCGCTCAGCCAGCATCGTGTGCGCCTCACCCTCGATCAGCGCGGCCAAATCTCCCTCACCAGTTCGTCGCTTGCGGCCAACCCAGAGACTTGTCGAGTGACGATCGCCGCCGAGCGCACGTTGTCCAGCGATGTTTTCCTGCGCCATAAGACCACCCGCCGGCCGCTCTACGACCGGCTCTTCGCCGCCGCGCAGCTGGCAGGCTTCGACGATGTGCTCTTCTGCAACGAGCGCGACGAAGTCACCGAGGGGGCCATCAGCAATATCTTTGTCCGCATCGAAGGGCGGCTCTGCACTCCTCCGCTGGCCTGCGGCGTTCTGCCCGGCGTCTTCCGCCGCCACCTGCTGGAGGCCGTGCCGCGCGCCGAAGAGCGCATCCTCACCTTGGCTGACCTCCGCGCCGCCGGAGATCTGTATCTCTGCAACTCCGTTCGCGGCCTGCGCCGCATCACCCAGCTAGACAGCGCAGCCAGCCTCTAGCTAATCTCCAGTACCTGCTCGCTGGAGTCGGCGAGCTGCTGCGCGCGCGCGGCGACTTGGCGGGCAACGTCGAAGAAGGGTTTAGCTGCCGCGTTGTCCGGACCTGCGAGTGTCACCGGAAGCCCACGGTCGCCGCCTTCGCGGATGGCGGGATCGAGGTCGAGGGAGCCGAGAAACTCCAGGCCAAACTGCCCCGCCGTGCGCTCCGTTCCGCCGGAGGAGAAGATATCGATGACCTGCTGGCAGTGAGGACAGGTGAAGTGGCTCATGTTTTCCACTAGGCCGATGACTTCGACCTTGACCTGGGCGAACATCTCGATGGCCTTGCGCGCGTCCTGCAGGCTGACGTCGCTGGGTGTGGAGACGACGACCGCGCCGGTGAGCGGCACGGTCTGCACTAGCGAGATCACCACGTCGCCGGTGCCTGGCGGCAGATCGACGATGAGGAAGTCCAACTCGCCCCATTCAACCTGCTGCAGGAACTGGCGGATGATCTGGTGCAGCATGGGGCCACGCATGACCATGGGCTTGTCTCCGGGAGCCAGCAGGCCGATGGAGATGAACTTGACGCCATGAGCCGTGAGCGGACCAATGCGGTCGTCGGCCACCATGCTTGGCTGGCGGGTCATGCCCATCATGGTGGGCACGTTGGGGCCGTAGATGTCGGCGTCCAGCAGTCCCACCTTGTAGCCAAGCTTGCCCAGCGCGACGGCCAGGTTCACCGCGACGGTCGTCTTGCCGACACCACCCTTGCCGCTGCCCACGGCCACTACATGCGTTATGCCCGGCAATGGCTGCGGCCCTTGCGGAACTCCTGCTGCTGTATGTCCCATCAATTCTCCTCTGTTAACTCAGGCCTTCACAGAACTCACACCTGTATTTCAAACATGCCATCCGGCGCCGAGCGCAGCACGAATCTCCTTGGAGCGCTGTGTCTCTTCGGCGCGCCCTTCGCGTCTTCGCCCCGCATCCGCAAAGCGGCGCTTCTGGTGCTCGGTCTCCGGAATGACACAAGGCACTGGGACAGGACGTCCCTCGCGGTCCACAGCGACGTAGGTGACGTAGGCCGTGGAGACGTGGCGCAGGGTCTGCCCGAGCGCGTCCTCCACCATGGCGCGGACGCCGACCTCCATGCTGGTACGGAAGGCGCGGTTGACGCTGGCCTTCAGGATGAGCAGGTCGCCGACGTGCGCCGGGGCTACGAAGTCCGAGTGGTCGATGCTTGCTGTCACCACGATGGCCCGCGAGTGACGTACGGCCGCCACTGCGCCCACCAGGTCGATCCACTGCATCAGGCGTCCGCCAAAGAGGTTGCCAATGGCGTTGGTGTCCGCGGGAAAGATGATCTCGCTGCGCTCGGCCTGCGACTCCGCCACGGTACGCGACGTAACCCTTGGATCGCTCATGGTTCTATTCTAAATGCTGGCGAAGAGCCACTAGAATCGAGGGATGGATAAACTTGCCGCGCTGCAGGAGATTCTAGCGATGGACCCGGGCAACTCCTTCGCCCGCTACGGCCTTGCCATGGAACACATAACTAAGGGCAATCCGGAAGCCGCGCTGTCGGAGTTCGACGCACTGATCATGCACTCGCCGGATTACGTTCCTGCCTACCAGATGTCCGCCCAGACGCTGGTAACGCTAGGCCGCATCGACGCGGCGCAGCAGCGCCTGGACGAAGGCATTGCCACGGCCCAACGCACGGGCAACCAGCACGCTCTGGCCGAGATGAGCGCGATGCGTGAGGAGCTGATCAGCCGCTAATTTCAGCAGCTATTGCAGGCCGAGCAAGGACAACTGCTTAGGGTTGACCTCATCGCTGGCCAGCAGATTGTGGCAGACGCTGCAGTCGTTGGTGATGGTCTTGCCGTCCTTCGAGGTGTGGCTGCCGTCGTGGCAGCGGAAGCATCCAGGCGAGGGATTGTGCCCCGGCACGCTATGTCCCATGCCGTTGGGATAGGTACCCCAGGTGACCTTCATGTCGGGGAAGACGTTGCGCTGGTATATGGCGACCAGGGTATTGGCGGCGGCATCTACCTGGGCGCGCTGGCCGCTCCAGATGGCTGGATACTGGGTGCGGTAGTAGTTGTCCAGGCCTGAGGTGATCTTAGTGGCCGCTTCTGCCTGCGAGGCGTACTCGGCCTGAATCAGCTGCAGGCCCTCCTTGTGGACGAAGGGAAGGCTGGCGCTGGGGCTTCCGTCCACCATGGCCTTGTCGATGGCGTCGTTAGGCGTCTGGAAGGTGTGGGTAGCCTGATTATGGCAGTCCATGCAGTCCATGCGCCGGGTGACGCCCTGGATGGGCCCCTTCCAGTCGGAGCTTACAAACTGGGTGGAGGAGCCGTCGGAATTGTGCTTGCTGACGGCGATGATGGTCTGGTAGGAGGAGTCGGTGGCCACATACTCGTAATCGTCGAGGTGATGGCCGTGAATGCCGCTGAGGTGGGAGAGCGAATCCACTCCACCGAGGTGAAGCACCAGCACATTGTGAGTCAAGGAGTTCTTTTCATCATCGCCGTACATGGTTTCGACCAGCAGCTTTTCGCCGACAAAGCGGGTGGGCGAGTGGCACTCCTCGCAGGTGGCGCGCGCCGGACGCAGCACAGAGAGCGGAGCCAGAATGGGCCGCGGGAAGGTACGGAAGGTGACCTCGGCTAGTTGTTTGGTGCCGTTCACCTTGGCCTGGACAGCCGCCGAGAATCCAGCGCCGATATGGCACTCCGCGCAGGCCACATGGGAGTGCGGAGAGACCTGGTAGGCGGTCCACTGCGGGGCCATGACATGGCAGCTCAGTCCGCAAAAGTTGGGGGAGTCCATGTAGGAGACGCCGCGATAACTGGCTGTCCCCACGATGATGAAGTTGACCATGGTGGCAACAAGCACGATCTCGATGCCGCGCCGGAAGACGGGGTCCGTGAGTTCGATCCGGGGATAGACGGAAGGGATCTGCCCGAGCGCCTTGAGATGTCTGCGTCGCATCCAAATGCCGATGGGAATCAGGAGCAGGCCAAAGACAAACAGACCAGGCAAACAGAGATCGAAGATGATGCCAAGATAGGGATTTCTGGAGCCGCTATGGCCGAAGATTTCGACGACCCAGAAGCCAATCAGCACGATAGCCGACGCGCTGGTAATGGCGCCGCCAATCAGGCTGGTCCAGTTGTTCCCATAGAACAGGAACAGCCGAAGGCTCTTCCTCAGCTTATCGAATGCAAACATGCTGACCCCTGATGGCGGATTATGCGGTGCCGAAGTAACCGATCAATGTCAATACAAGCAGAACAAGCCCGATCAGGATGGCAGTGAAACCAATAACCCGGGCGAAGTTCTCCCACCAATATACCGGCTTGTCCCCAACCCTTGCTTCCAGCTTTCCCTGAGCAGCCAGTCGCATGTACTCCAGCGTACGCTTCTTGCGGAACTCCTCGTCCGTCTCCTTGCCGGTAAAGATCACCATGTCCATTGGGAAACTGTCGGGGCGGAGATGTGTATTGACGAAGTGAATGGAGAAGATAAACAGGATGGCTAGCAGGGCCTCCTCGCCATGAATGACGAGGACGGCGTTCAACGCCCAGCCGGGCAGGAAGCGGGCGAAGAAGGGAGCGAACCACATGGCGTAGCCTGAAAATCCAATGACGATCATGCCCCAGAAGACAGCCCAGTAATCGAACTTCTCCCAGTAGGCGTAGCGCTCGAACTGCGGCTTGGGGCCCAGGCCCACAAACCAGCGCAGGTGACCAACGATGTCCTGCACGTCTTTCCAGTTGGGCACCATGGAGGTGGGGCCCCAGAAGATGCCTTTCTCGCGATGTACCAGGGCGCGGGCGGCGATGTCCTTGAGGTGATAGAGGAAGGCCAGGGTGAGGACCACGGCGCAGAATTTATGGAAGAAGAGGATGGCACCAAAGCCGCCTACTATGCGCGCGAAGAAACGCGCGGAGACGTTGTCGCTGAAGCGCATGGGCAGGCCGGTGGCCGCCAATCCAAGAAACGAGGAGAACAGGACCACATGGAGGTATCGCTGGGCCAGAGTGAAGCGGACATAGTACTTCTCTTTGGCGCTGGCCTGCGGCTGGCCACTGGTTAGCGGCTGGCCTTCCGGCTGCTCGGCGGGCACGATTGGCGTGTCGTCAGTCATGATTCTCCCCCTCTGCCGGCCCGCGTTTGCCCTGTTCCCTCTTAGCGCGAATAAACCACAGCAAAGTATGCAGCGAGAAGAACCCAAGTACGCTCCACAGCAACAGGTTCATGAAGAACCGGGTGAAGTACAGGGCTGGATTCAACTTGCGATTGCGTGGATTGGCATGCGGCTGATACTTCACGAAGCTGGCATTGGCGTCCGCGTGGCAGCGCCCGCAGGTCTTGATCAGATTGGCCGGATTGACTGGGGAGTTGGGGTCGGATTCGGGCAGGATGTTGTGTGCTCCATGGCAGTCCCAGCAACGTGCCGTCTCCACATAGCCGCCCAGCAATCCCAGTTGCGAGTGGAAGGTGTCCTGATAGGTAGCGAACCGCCCCTTATGGCAGGAGCCGCAGATGGGCGTGGACTGCATGCGGAAGTCCGCCAGCGTGGGTTGCAGGATGGCGTGCGCGGTGTGGCAATCGGAGCATACTGGCGCGTTCAGGTTGCCGCCGGCGACGGCTTTGCCATGCACCCCCGTGGTGTACTCCGCCATAACACCGCCATGACAAGTTCCACAGGTATTGGGAATATTTGCCTTGTAGGTGGGGCTCTTCGGGTCTTTGTGGCTGAGAATGTTGTGCGAGCCGTGGCAGCTCATGCAGTTTGCGGCCACCAACAGCCCCTCTTTGCTGACGGCGTAGCCATGGATGGAGTCCATGTAAACAGAAAAGACATTCTGCAAGCCATACTTCTTGGCCAGCGCCGGGTCGGAGTGACAGTTGCCGCAGGTGCGCGGAATGTTCAGGGGATAGACCGCGGAGCGTGCGTCGGACTTGGGAAAGATGGTGTGGGCATCGCCATGGCAACTGGTGCAGGGATGCGCACTGGCGGATGCATGCACGCTGCCTGTGATTCCCTTTGCCTGTTCGGTGTGGCAGGTCTCGCACTTGACCGCAACAATATGGTCCGGATGGGGATATTGTTTGATCGATGTGTGGCAATCGGTGCAGCTTAGGCTACCGTGAATGCTGGCATGGAAGGTGTCCGCATCGACCCCGACACTGTTTCCCGCAGCGTCCTGCATGGTTTTGTCGGCATGGCATCCCAGACAATCGGTCTGCGCGCGCAGCATGGAGGAGAAGCCGAGAAGCAGCACGACGGCAAGTACAGCGGCCAGAGTTCCGCGGCCGGAGACAGATCTTTGCGAATCGTCACTGGGTAGATACACTTGCGTAGCCTGACGCTTTCCTGCAATGCAGGCGACTTCCGGGAGAGAAAATAGGGACCCAAACATACCACGCCTTCAGAGACGAAAACTCTATCGCAGACACGGTTGCTCTCTGCAGCCAGCTCATTCCAATCAGAAGAAAAGGGGGCTGCCGCTCTCTGTTGAAGCCATGTTGCCCCTTACTGCCGTGTCTTCTACTTCTGCAGGGTCTTAATGTAGGCGACGACATCCTTGATCTGCGCGTCGGTCAGCTTACCGGTGTAGGCCGGCATCTTACCCTTGCCAGTGGTGGTGATCGCAATCATCTCCGCGGTAGTCGCTTTGGCCGCAGCCGGCGAGTTGAAGGCCGGGACCTGCATAGCTTTGCCAGCAGGGCCGGTGGCCAAGCCATCCGCGCCATGGCACATTGCGCACTTGGACTTGAAGGTATCCGCGCCCGAACCCTGGGCAAATGCTGAGGTCACAGTGGTGGCCGCCAAGATGGCGACGAGGGTAATTCCGGTACGTAACTTCATAGTCAATCTCCTGTTTACTTCCCCACGATTCTAACTTATTCGTTCAAGCAATAGCCCTGCGATCAAAACTCGTAGTGCATGGACAAGGTGACATTATTGGCATGGAAGTTGCGCGGGGCGGTAAACCCAGCAGTCGCAGCTGGCCCGGCAGGTAATCCCATGGCAGTCATATTAGGAAAGTTGCTGCAAGGCACCACCGTCGCGGTTGCGCTCGTAGCGGTGCTGCACAACTGAGCGCCCGATGGGCCACCTTCGCCGTAGCCATAGTAATTGTAGTCAGCCTTCCACACCCATCCCGGCTTCACCGTCCAAGCCAGGTTAAGATAAGGAGACTGGTAAGCGGAGACCATCGAACCGTTTACGTCACGAGCATCATTGAAGAACCGGCTACCGTTGACTGCGCTGATGGTGTAGCCCCCCGCCATGCGCACCTGAGCAATCGGGGAGTAGGAAAGCCCTACCATCGCGAACTGCGTCGGCGCATCCATGAAATCGCTGGCAAACCAAGTCGCATTGCCCGAGCAAAGGTTCGGCGCACCGGCGCTGTTCACCGTGGCCGCACCCGGTATAGCCGGCATCGCCGGCGTCGCCGTCGTAGCCGCCGCCCCGCCGTTGCTGTAACAAATGTTCGTCGCAGCATACACGTCGCTGTAGGAATAATTGAAGTCGAACGAGTAGTGCTCATTCGGCGCCAACACCAAGCCCATGCTGCCAATCCGGTTGTGGTCGACGTGCATCAGCGGACCGTTGTAATTCGCATCGCCCAAAGCCACGGAAGCCGCATTGTTGTTCGTATTGTTGTGACGCTCGCGGTCACTGAAGGATCCAGTCACGGTCGCCCAGCCCGTCGGCTTGTAAATTGTGTGAACCCGGTAAATCCTGAACTGCCGCTGGCCCACCGCCGTGAACGCGTTGTCGTCATAGCCAATTTCGGCCGAGCCGTTCAGGTTCCAGTTCTTGGCAGGACGCAGAGCCGTAGTGAAGACTCCGGCATTCTCGTTGATAGTGACAGTTCCGCTGACCGGATCAGTCAAAGCCGCCGTCGGAATGGGACCCTGGTGCGGAACGCCCTGTCCGATGTTGCGGTTGCTGTAACGATACGTCAGGGAAAACTGCATGCGCGCCGAAGGGTCCCAACTCCCCGTCAGATTGTTGATCAGGTATTCCTGGCCGTAGTAGTTGTAAGTCAGAGTGCCATTGATGCCGTGAGGCAATGAGGCCGTTCCAGCAACCAGGGTACCGCCGTAATTGATGGTAGCGTTGCCTGCTCCCGTGGGAGTCGCCAGCGCGGTCTGGACAGGAATGATCGAGGAGCCTGGTTCGTGCGTGCTGGAGAAGGTCACCTGATCGGCGATGCTGACTGACGCAGAAGCGTTCCAGACTGCACCAATATCGGCTCCAATCACTGTGTGCTGAACCATGGCGTGACCACCCGTCCAGATAACCGAGCGATTGGCAGGGCCGTTCGTACCCGTTGTCGTGGTCAGGCCTTGGGCGTTCTCGTAATAATGATTGAGGTCCGATTCGCCGCGGGTGTAGTGAACATTTCCATTGATTGTGAGATTTTTGATTGCAGCACTCTGGAGTCGCAGTGTCTCCGTCGGTGTCCAAGTGCGAGTCGGCTGCGAACGCACATAGCTGGTTACCGCGGAGCATGCGGCATTGATGACCGGCCGGCCTCCGGGTGTGTTTGTGGGCGACAGAATTGTGTAGATCGACGCGCTGGTATACGCGGCACCCATGCTGCCCGTATTGCAGGCAGCGATGCCGTATGCCACAAAGGCCGTATAGTTGCCCAGGTAGACTGGCGTTCCGTCGGCTTCCTGCGCCTGATATCCATTGGGATTCAGCTTGAAGAACGTGTCCGACTTGTAATGATTAGCCTGCATCTCGAACGAAATCTTGGTGCGCGGCTGTGGCTTCCAGTCGATCGCGCCCAGAAAGTCGTCACTGCCATTGCGCTCGTATTGCTCCAACAGCGCGTTGTACTTCAGAATTGTGTACGAAGGGCTGAGCGTCGGCCCTTCCATGGTGGAGTGAGAATAGGCAAGCCTGTATGTGACCATAGATAACGGCGAAATTGTAAGGCTGGTATCCGTCATGCGCCGCACAATATTGAACATCACGGGCGACTGATTCACCTGCGGCTGATAATACGTACCGACGGAAGCATTCGATGGCCCAATGGGCGTCGGAAGCCCGGTGGGAATGTTTGGATTACCCAGCAGATCGTAGTCGGAGTAGAGGCGGTCGCGCCGGAAAATTCCAGAGAACTCGTAGACCTTGCCCTTCGAGGCATCGAGCTTGGAGAAAACATAAGGATCGCCGCCGAACCCGCTGCCAAATGTGGAAAGGTCATCGACCAGCGTGTTCTTCTTGGTCGGGAGAGCATGCATGGAGTAGCTCTCACCGAAGACGCGCGGGCCGCTGTGCAGGTTGACCAGAGTGTCATACATCGCGCCGCTGCCCACGGGATTTGCTATCCGTCCACCCAGGTCGATGGAGTGGTGAGACGTATAACCTTCCGGCGTGGAAAACTTTGGCTCCAGAGCCGTGCTGCCAGGAGCTACGTCTTGTGCCACAAGGGCACCAGCCGTGGCGATGAGCATGGCAACTGTCATGATAGCCGCAGCGCGGCGGACTCTTGCGGAAGAGGGCAGTTGATCGAAATCCTCTAAGAACAAGCCATTATTCTTCATTTGAAGCCTCTCTTGAATGAACCCAACCATCTTGAAAACTTGAAACTTTCGTCATCATCGAAGCTCGTGCCGCCATTGGGTCAGGCGGCACGAGCTTCCTTTATCGAACAAATGCCTGGCTGGCATTCGAGCCGTGAATCATGGTGTGGCATGTTATGCAGGGTGTCACTGTGGTTGAACCAGGATCCAATCCGTGTACCCCACCTGCTGAAAGCGGGCTGTGGCACTGGTTGCACAGAGTGGCGATGGACGGCGCGTTCAGTAACCGCGGGTTCTGCGAACCGTGTGGAGTATGGCAGGTTACACAACCCTCTGCCCTTACCGGAGCATGCTCGAATACAAACGGTCCGCGCACATCGGTATGGCACTTAGTGCAGACCTGATTCTGGTCTTCCGTGGACTTCAGATTGTTTGCCAGGAAGGTGCCATGCACATCGTGACAGTCGCTGCATTTCAACAGTCCTTCGTTCACCTTATGGTGAATCGGCATGTTGAACTGAGCCTTCTGGTCGGCGTGGCACTGGTAGCAGAGCTTTGGTTGTGAGGCCTTCAGCAGCTTGCCCTCGGTGTCGCCGGCATGCACGCTGTGGCAACTGGTGCATCCGACGCCTGCCTTGGCATGCGGAGAACGCAGGAAGTTGGGGTGGGTGCCGGCGTGGCAACCCAGGCAGGTCTCATCCACCGCCTTGGTGGGCATCTTGGCAAGTTGCTTGATCTTGGTGACGTCACCGCCGCCCTCGACGTGTGCCTTGCCTGGCCCGTGGCAGCTCTCACAGGTAGCTCCTGTGCCATGGTTCTTGAGGGCAAGCTTCTGGTGCGGGTTGTCGCCAAACTTTTTGACGAGATCGGCGTGGCAGGTCGCGCAGACTTCCGAACCGATAAAATCGGCAGGATTGGGAGCGGCCACCTTCTGCGCCACAGCCGTCTGCTGCTTCGCGCCCGCAGCAAAGAGAAACCCGGCTCTCGTGGAAAGCCCCGGCAGTAACGCGATCAAAGCGAAATACAGAACAAACCGTTTCATTCAGCCCCTCCGCGGAGAACGTCCGCACAGACTGGTCGTCCAATAACCTCTACCTGGTTCTTGTTGTCCGATGACATCTGCTTCCTTCCAGTAATCCAACAACAACTTCGTTTCGGTTGTCCAACAACAGCATCTTGTGCATCAAGTTTTGTTGAACTTCAGTAACACTATCCTGTCGGATATAGATATTGATGTGATAGCTGTCACATACAACGCGAGTATAGGCCCGGAGATAAATGCCTTGGCTGTGACCTCTATCACACATGAATAGAAGTCGCCTTGCCGATTGATTCGGGTGTAAGCAATTCAGGTGATTCTACGCGCGCCGTCCTGTATGAGTTGTTCCCTTTTGCTCACATTTGTTGTCGCGCTCCAATGCATGCTCCAACCATCCATCCGGACGGCGGTGTGACACAGCGCACATACAATCCTTTTGCTCACCCCGTATGAATGATAGGACGATGTGGAGATGCTGCAGTCGATGGAGTTTTCTATCTCCAACCCGGCCGGTCGCACACGGACAAGCCATTTATCGGAAGGAAGATTATTACTCGATGAGTATCCCCAAGGATGCAAGACATCTCTTCCGCTTTGCGATTCTCTTCGTGATCGCATTCGTGGTATTTCTGGTGATTCGCCACTTTGTGGTGCCGAAGACCTTCGGGGAGTATGGCCACTATCGCGGTGCCGCGATTACTGAGATTGCCGCTCGCCCGATGCATTTCGCGGGCCACCAGAAGTGCGAAACCTGCCACGTTGACATTGGGGAGGCAAAGAAGGCGGGCAAACACGAGAATGTGAGTTGCGAGGCCTGCCATGGCCCGCTAGCGCAGCATGCGGACGACCCTTCGATTCAGCCGACCAAGATCAATACGACCGAGGTGTGCATACGCTGCCATGCGGACAGTGCTGCGAAACCTGGTGTATTCCCGCAAATTGACCCGGTGCAACACTCCGGCGGGGTGCCATGCGAGACCTGCCATCAGCCGCATAACGGCCTGTGATCCAGGCAGGAGGACCCAAGTGAACATCGACCGACGCCATTTACTCGTGATGCTGCCCGCGGCGGCGATCGCGTGGAAGTATGTGCTTGCGGGAACGCCCGAAGAATCGCCCAACTACACCATGACCGATCACTGGTGGAGCATGCTGATCAACATTCCGAAGTGCATCGGATGCGGCAACTGCGTACGCGCCTGTGCGGCGGAGAACGATGTGCCGGATGGACACTTCCGCACCTGGGTGGAACGCTACCATGTGACCGACTGGAACCTCTCCAACCCCGAAGTCGTCTCGCCGGATGGCGGCAAGGAAGGGTTCCCTGCGGTTCCCAAGAGCGTAGGTGGGGATGAGGGATTCTCTTCCTCTCCCGAATCGGCCGGTAAGTATTTCTTCGTTCCCAAGCTGTGCAACCACTGCGAGGATTCGCCCTGCACCCAGGTGTGTCCGGTGGGCGCGACCTTCATCGCTCCGGATGGGGTGGTTCTGGTGGACCAGACTTACTGCCTGGGATGCGCCTATTGCGTGCAGGCATGCCCCTATGGCTGCCGCTACATCCATCCCGAGAAGAAAGTCGCGGACAAATGCACGCTCTGCTATCACCGGATCACCAAGGGCTTGACTACGGCTTGCTGCGAAGCATGCCCCACCGGCACGCGGCAACTGGTCGACCTGAAAGATCCGAACGACCCCATTCATACATTCTTAAAGACCCATTCGGTTCAGGTGTTGAAACCGCAGATGGCGACAGGAGCGAAGGTCTTCTACAACGAGATGGATGGATCGGTGCGATAAGGTTCCTGAAGACTGGTTGCAAAATAGTGTTTCAGACGATTTGGCGAGATGAGGAGACGGTGAGCTATGAGCGGTGTTGAAGGCTA
Source organism: uncultured Granulicella sp. (assembly GCA_903932155.1). Taxonomy (GTDB): domain Bacteria; phylum Acidobacteriota; class Terriglobia; order Terriglobales; family Acidobacteriaceae; genus Edaphobacter. The sequence goes on from CAIZFH010000121.1 coordinate 29,365, forward strand.
TATGTATCCAAACGAAATCACTCTGAATTGGAGTGTGCTCATCGTTCTGTACCCCTACATCACTGGACTGGTGGCCGGCGCGTTCATTCTGGCGTCACTGGTGCGCATCTTCAACGTCAAGGCGGTTGCGCCCACCTACCGACTGGCGCTGCTGACCGCGCTCTCTTTCCTATTGGTGGCGCCGTTGCCCCTACAGTTGCACCTGGGTCATCCCTTGCGCTCGCCGGAGATGTACTTCACGCCCCACAGCACTTCCGCCATGGCAATGTTCGGCTTCGTCTATCTGTGGTATCTGATGGCTGTTCTGGTATTTGAGATCTGGCTCGACTACCGCAGCGACATCGTTCATCTGTCGCAGACCAGCACGGGTTGGAAGCGGACGCTATACCGCGCCATGACGCTGGGATCGGACAACATCAGCCCGCGATCGCTGGCCATTGACCACAAGGTGGGCTGGATCGTGACCCTAGTCGGCATCCCCTCCGCCTTCATTCTGCACGGATACGTCGGCTTCATCTTCGGCTCGCTCAAAGCCAATCCCTGGTGGAACTCGCCGTTGATGCCGGTGGTCTTCCTCTTCTCCGCCATGGTCTCCGGCATCGCCGCTGTTCTGTTGCTCTATATGGGGATTTCGAAGCTGCGCAAGACGCCCGTCGACATGCCGTGCGTGGACACCATTGCGATGTACCTCTTCTACATCTTCATCCTCGATTTCAGCCTGGAGATGCTGGATCTGGTACATCGCGTATACGAGGCGGACGAAAGCTTCCGTACCTTGAACTTCATGGTGCATACAAAGCTCTATTTCTCGCAGATCGTTCTCCAGATATGCCTGGGGACTTTGGTTCCGATCTTTCTGCTGGCCATCACTCAGGTTAAAAAGTTGCCTGAACTGGTGCGCAGGCGGATTTATATAGTGTCGGGATTCCTGGTCCAGTTAGGTGTATTTGCCATGCGCTGGAACGTGGTGATCGGTGGCCAACTCTTCTCCAAGAGCTTTCTCGGCTACACCACCTATAAGATGAGCCTGGTCACGAAAGAGGGATTGTTCGCGGCGATCGCGTTGACCGTTCTTCCCCTGGTGATCTTGTGGATACTGGTGAAGCTGCTTCCTCCCTGGGATAAGGAAGCTCAAGCTTCGATTCCGGCTGCAACGGCGGCGAACTAACTGAAGAGTCTGCGCTCGGTATGACACTCCGCTGCTGAAGCTATGTGGTGCAATCAGCGTCCAGGGGTATCTGGACCATCGCTTGAGCGGATGATTTTCGCTCGTCCTTTCGTCGTGCCGAGACCGCTAAGACAGTCCAAGCCAACAGCATCCTCCATAAGCGGCATCTGATATTAATCGAGACAAAGCGCAGGCCATCGAAGGCACTGTAGCTGTGGGTGCAATTTTGCTCCAAGGCAATCCAGTTGCCGGAAGAGAGAGTGGACCACCTACAGTCCAGGAGACAATGTGACCGATCCAAAGCCGGGACAATCCATTAAGACCAGCATGTCGAGTACAACCAGCCATACAGATTCAGAGTCTGCAAAGCTGCCGGTTTCCGGGACGGCCGCGCTGACCGAGCTAGCACTCAATCTTCACTGGTCGTGGAACCACCGCGCGGATGAGATATGGGAGGCGCTGGACAGTTATCTATGGAAGACGACACAGAATCCGTGGGTCATCCTACAGACGGTCTCGCAGGAAAAGATCGACGCGCTGCTGGCGACTCCAAGGTTCCAACAGCGCGTCTCCGAGATGCTGCGCCACAAGCATGAGGCCTTTGCTTCGGACGCGTGGTTCCAGAAGAAGCACGCGGGTGCCGCGCTGTCTACGGCGGCTTACTTCAGCATGGAGTTCATGCTGACGGAGGCGCTGCCCATCTACTCCGGCGGACTGGGAAATGTGGCAGGCGACCAGATGAAGGCTGCCAGCGACCTGGGAGTCCCGGTGGTTGGTGTGGGGTTGCTGTGGGGGCAGGGATACTTTCGCCAGGATTTTGACGCGGATGGTCGGCAACGAGACCTGTATCCAGTGAACGATCCCGGCCAGTTGCCGATTCAGCCGCTTCGCCGTGGGGATGGAGAGTGGTTGCGGCTGCAGCTTCGGCTTCCCAGTGGCAAGATATGGCTGCGTTGCTGGCAAGTGTTTGTAGGACGAAGGAAGATGTACCTGCTGGATGCCAACGACTTTGCCAATACGGCTGCGCAGCGCGGCATTACCAGCGAGTTGTACGGCGGCGACTCGGAGATGCGCCTGAAGCAGGAGATTGTGCTGGGCATCGGCGGCTGGCGGTTGCTGCGCGCGCTTGGGCTTGATCCCGAGGTCTGCCATCTGAATGAAGGGCATGCTGCCTTTGCCGTGCTGGAGCGGGCGCGCTGTTATATGGAAGACCATAAAGTTCCGTTCGAGGTTGCGCTCACCGTGACTCGTGCGGGAAACCTGTTTACCACCCACACGGCCGTGCCTGCCGGGTTCGACCGCTTCGACCCGGAGCTCATCCGCAGGTATCTGAGCGACTATGCGAAGCAGGAACTCAGCATCTCTGTAGAGAGCTTGCTTTCCATGGGCAGGGCCAACGCGGGCGATGCGTCGGAGTCGTTCAATATGGCCTATCTTGCGCTGCACGGCAGCGGGCAGGTGAACGGCGTCAGCAAGCTGCACGGCGAGGTAAGCCGGCAGATCTTCGGGCCGCTGTTTCCGCGCTGGCCGAGCCCGGAGGTGCCGATCGGTTCGGTGACGAACGGGATTCATGTACCGACGTGGGACTCTGCAGCAGCCGATGCGTTGTGGACGACGGTCTGCGGCCCGGAGCGTTGGCGCAGCGACCGGCCCATGGCGAACGACGTGCGCCAACTGACGGACACTGCGCTGTGGCATATGCGCACGGATGCGCGCAAGACGATGATCGCGCGCGTGCATGAACGCCACATGCGGCAGCTCTCGGCCGAGGGCGATCCACAACTGGATGCCACGGAGGTCTTCAAGGCTGAGACGCTAACGATTGGTTTTGCGCGGCGCTTTGCGACCTATAAGCGACCGGATTTTCTGCTGTACGATGCAGAGCGGCTGATTCGCCTACTCACTGATCCACGTCGGCCAGTACAGTTGGTGCTTGCAGGCAAGGCGCATCCCCAGGACATGCCGGGGCAGGAGTTGATAAAAAAATGGAACGACTTTATCAAGCGGCCCGAGGTGCGCGCGCATGTTGTGTTCCTGAGCGACTACGACATGCAGATGGCGCAGGAGTTGGTGCAGGGGATGGATCTGTGGATCAATACACCGCGCCGTCCGTGGGAGGCCTGCGGGACGAGCGGCATGAAGGTGCTGGCCAACGGCGGGCTGAACCTGTCGGAGCTTGACGGCTGGTGGGCAGAGGCCTACACGCCGGAGGTTGGCTGGGCCATTGGTGACGGCAAAGAGCATGGGGACGATTCGGCATGGGATGCACTAGAGGCCGAAGCGATGTATACGCTGTTGGAGAATGAGGTGGTTCCGGAGTTCTATGAGCGGAGCGAGGAGGGCCTACCGGTGAAGTGGCTGCATCGCGTGCGCGAGAGCATGGCGGTACTGACTCAGGAGTTCTCGGCCAGCCGTGCGATCCGCGAATACACGGAGAACCACTATCTGCCCGCTGCTGCTGGATATAAACTGCGCGCGGCAGATAACGGCAAAGTGGGGGCTGATTTATTGCAGTGGCAACAGGAGATGGAGCGGCATTGGTGTTCGGTCTGCTTTGGTGAGCTGAAGGTCGAGTCGCAGGATGGCCGTTCCCGATTCCAGGTGGAGGTCTTTCCCGGCGACGTGGCTGTGGACGATCTGCGAGTGGAACTTTACGCGGAGGTAGTTTCCGGGGGTGGGCCGGTTATCCAGGAGATGACCGCAGAGAAGGGGGAAGGGGGCGCGGGTGTGTTGCAATATGTGGCTGAAGTGGATGCGACGCGTCCCGCCAGCGACTACACCCCGCGCGTGCTGCCGCGCCGCCTGCCAGGGTTGCTGCCGCTAGAATCGACCCAGATTCTCTGGAGGAGTTAATCCGTTTCAGGTCATTCGGTATTGTGGCGTGCTATATCGGCCTCCGCATCCTATATATCGCAATCCTTCGCAATCCAAACGCGTTATGCTGAACGTGTGGGCGTAATCGCAACCTCGGAGAACCGAATCCAACCGCTCGCGGTTGCCGCCGCATCGCCGCCTCCAGGCCTGCTCGCAGACTATGCGACGCTGTTCAAGGTGCGCGTCACCGCCATGGTGCTGATTACGTCGGCGGCCGGTTTCTACCTGGGCAGCCTACGCTCCGGCATCAGCCCCATCAACATGGAAATGGTTAAGGCATTGGCCGGCATCGCGGTGGTCACCTGCGGAGCCAGCGCACTGAACCAGGTGCTGGAACGCAAGACGGACCGGCTGATGCTGCGGACGCTCCACCGGCCGATGGCGACAGGCCGCATCGGACTTGCACACGGACTCATCGTCGGATTCCTGGCCGTCTTCCTCGGCTCGCTCTACCTGGCCCACGCCACCAACCTGCTGACCGGCACGCTGACACTGCTGACCGCGGTCGGCTATGTGGCCATCTACACGCCGCTGAAGCAGGTGACCACCATGAACACCTTTATCGGCGCGTTTCCCGGAGCGATGCCTCCTCTGATCGGATGGACCGCCGCGCGCGGACTTATTGAGTGGCCGGGCGTCGCGCTGTTTGCCATTCTTTTCGTCTGGCAGTTTCCCCATTTCATGGCCATCGGCTGGATGTATCGCGAGGACTACGCGCGCGCCGGAATACGAATTACGCCTACGCTGAAGAACACGCGCTACGCCGTCCGATCTACCGTGGTGCAGGCGCTCGTCTATGCCGCGGTGATGATACCGGTGAGCCTGTGGCCCTTTGTGCAGGGGACTACGGGCGTCTCCTATGCGGTTGCTGCGGCAGTTTTGTCGCTGGGCTATCTGGGATGTACCATCCGCTTTGCGCGGATCGGATTTGGAGCAGCAGGACGCAGCCCGAACCTGAATGATGCGGACGCGCCGTCGCACCGCCAACCAGCGCGCGACCTGCTGCACGCATCGATCATTTACCTGCCGCTGCTGCTGGCCGCCATGATGCTGGATGCCCGTGGACGGCTATTGTTCTAAACTCAGCAGTGAGAACGAATCCATGCCTGCTCCCCACAAACACGCCCACCTCCGCACACCGCCCGGCGTCATCCTCGGGATACTCGGCGTTTCGGCCGCAGCCAGCGCGCTGATCTGCTGGCTGGTCTACTACCATGCGCCCACCGACGTGGCGGGCACGCAACTGCGCTCGCTGCCGCTGGTGAACGCCGTGCTGAACGGGCTGGCCACCGTCGCGCTACTCACCGGCTTCGAGGAGATTCGCAAGCGACGCGTCCTGCAACACCGCGCCGCGATGTCCTTCGCCTTTATCTTCTCGTCGATCTTCCTGGTCTCGTACCTTGTGAACTTCACGCTGCACGGCGAGACGCACTTCAACCGCTTCAACCCCTGGTGGCCGTTCTACTGGAAGCTGCTGGCCTCGCACATCGTGCTGTCGACGGTGGCGCTACCGATGATCCTGATCACCTTCTTCCTCTCGCTCACCGGGCGCTTTCACGCACACAAGCGACTTGCGCGCTGGACGTTTCCCATCTGGCTGTACGTCTCGGTCACAGGCGTCATCGTTTACCTGATGCAGGCCGCCTGCCACTGACGCATCTGTCTTTGCCCTTGAGGTTGTCTGTGTCTTTACTAACAACTCACAACTAGCAACTAACAACTGCCTTCATGCAACGAGACACCCGCCAACTCCTCCGTGCCGGCCTCGCAATCTTCCTATCGGGAGCGGTGGCGGCGGTGTTTGCGCTTACCGTCGGCGGCGGCATCAGCCGCCAGGGTCCGCACAGCAACTCGGGCTGGCTGGCGCTGATGATCGCCATGGGCTGCCTGCCGCTGGGTACGCTGACCCTAGTGCTGGCGTTGGCCAAGCTGGTTGGGAAGAAAAGAAAATAGCGAGTCAGCGAGTTAGCAAGTCAGCGAATGAACGGCCCCACCGGAGGCTGTCGCGCTGATTTACAGGCCTGCCAACTCGCTAACTTGCTGACTCGCTAACTTGCTATCTCGCCGATCTGCTATTCTCATCCTTCGCAGACACAGCACCATCTGGAGCGTAGAACCATGGCAAAAGGCGTCAACAAAGTATTTCTTCTCGGCAATGTAGGCAAAGACCCGGAATTCAAAGTCACGCAGGGCGGGATGCAGATCGCTACGTTTGGCCTAGCCACCGCCGAACGCACCAAGGGCCAGGACGGCAACTGGACCGACAAGACCGAATGGCACAACCTGGTCTGCTTCCAGCGCACGGCGGAGATTGTCCGTGACTACGTCAAGAAGGGCACTCAGCTCTTCATCGAAGGCCGTATCACCAACCGCTCGTGGGACGACAAGGAGACCGGCGCGAAGAAGTACCGCACGGAGATCCTGGTCAACGAGCTGACCCTGCTCGGCAAGCCCGGCGGCGGCGAAGGCGGCGGCAGCTATGCGAAGTCGAACACCGCTCCTTACTCGGCCACATCGCCAGCGGCCGCGCCCGACTACGCCGACCAGGGCATCACGGACGACGACATTCCGTTCTAGGCTCTGAGCGACGTCCGACGGTACAACCAGAAAGCCATAGTTGCAACGGCAAACACAACAACGTATGCGGTCATTGCAGCATGGTCAGCCTGCGCCGTGGGGCCGCCCGCAAGCACTGGCTTCCAAAGGCCTGGCATCTCCTTGTCGCCGACGATCCACTGACCGAAGTTCCAGGCGGCATGCAGGCCGATGGGCAGGGCAAGTCCTCGCGTTGCCAGTGCCGCCATGCCAAACAGCAGCGATCCGACAAACGCACCGAAGAGCGCATTCGTCCAACTGTAGCCTCCGGCGCGATGCTCCAGTGCGAAGACTGTCGCGACCATTAGCTGTGCGGTCCAGAGTCCGAACGCTCGATCCAGACGGCGAAGCGGATAACCGCGAAAAGCCAGTTCCTCCCGGCACGCCAGCAACAGGTACGCAGCCAGTGCGGAGATGATGGAGGTATACCCGGTAACGTCTGACCTGAGCCAGCGAACATGTTCCGCCAGCGTAAATAGTCCTGACTGGGCCGCGATCAGAAGCAGCCCTATCCCGAAACCCAGCAGCATGCGTCCAATGCTGGGGCGCTGCGGGGATGCTCCAATGTCCGCCAACCGGATGCCGTCCCAGCGCACAAATAGCAACGTCAGGGCCAGGGTTGCGAGGCTAGCCTCCAGGCCCACGACTGTCTGCGACCATTGCAGGCCAAGCCGAGGCGAGTGAGGCGAGACGATCATCAGGATCAGGGCACATCCGAGTAGAAAGAGGAGGACGTGGACAAGAGACTTCCACGTTGACGGTGCATATTGGTTCGAATTCAATTGAGCATCTCCGTGCGAGTTAATAGAAGTGAGTACGACAACCGGCATGGAAGTTCAGTCGGCACCCCGCCTACTTCACCGCCGCAACAAATCGCGGGCTGAAGGGATACGGCACACTGACCGGCGCGCCCGCTGCCGTCAGCATTCCAGTCTTTTTGTCGATGCGGAAGACCTGCGCGTTGTTGCTGCCGTGGTTAGTCACCACCATCCACTCACCCGTGGGATCGATGTCGAAGTTGCGTGGCGTGTGACCACCCGTGCCTATGTGCTGGATTGGGGTCAACTGGCCACTCCTGGCATCGACCGCGAAGACTGCCATATCGCCATCGCCGACGTCGTACCGGTTGGCCGCGTAGATAAACCGGCCATCCGCGCTCACCCGCATCTCCGAGGCAGCGCTGGTTCCGTGGAACTCAGGCGCAAGGATCGACACCACCTGCTGCTGGATCAATGATCCTGTTGCTGTGTCCCAGTGGAAGAAGACGATGCGGCTGCCCATCTCGGTGTTGAGGTAGACCCACTTGCCATTGGGATGGAAGATCACATGACGCGCACCCCAGCCCGGCGAGACGCTCGCAAACTCCGGGTCGTTTGGCGTCAGCGAGCCATCCTTCGCGTTGAACTTATAGACGAAGAGCTTGTCCAAGCCGAGGTCCGCCGTCAACACGAAACGGTTGGCCGGGTCCACAATGATGGAGTGCGCGTAGGCGTGCGTCTGGCGCTTCGGATCGACGCCTGACCCTGTGTGCTGAATGAACGCTGTCCGCTCGCCGATGCTGCCGTCCGGCTTCAGCGCCCACGCTGCAATGTTTCCGCCCTGATAGTTCGCCACAAAGACGACCTTGCCTGGCTTGTCCAGGCTGATGTAACTAGGGTCGCCGCCGCCGCTAGGGACCTGGTTCAGCAGGATCAGGCTGCGGCCCTGGTCCGCGACCGCATAGGCGCTGATGAAGCCGGTTGAATTGCAGGTGTAGAGGCGTTTACCGCCATCAGCCAGGATGAAGTACGCCGGCCCCGCAGACTCAGCCACAAACTCCGGCTTGCCTAGCGTGCCCGTCCTGGAATCGAAGCTGGAGATGGAGAATCCCTTGCCTGGGCCTGAGACGTGCGTGCCGAAGAGCACCTTCAAATCCTGCGCGACCATCACCTTTGCCGCCAATCCAAGGCAAAGGATTGCCAAAGCGCAGCGCATTCCGCGACCAGATTGCCGTCGCACACTGCGGAGAGCAACCGAGAGTTTTTCTCGAAGCATTGTGACCCTCCAAACCCCGAATTTCATTTGCCAGAGAATCATACCGGCTCAACGCTACAGCTGCCGATTTCTTCATTCATCGCGATCCTCCAGTATGAGCGGGAGCCCGTTGCTCGTGAGAACCGCTACACTAGACCCATGCTGGATGAAGCCACCTTCCGCAATGAATGCGACCGCGCCCTCGAGTCGCTGAAGCAGGCGTTGATCGCCGCCGAGGACGACAGTGCCGGCTTCGAGTTTGAAGACAACAACGGCGTGATGAACATTATGTTCGAGGATGGGTCTAGCAAGTTCGTGGTGACGCCCAACACGCCCGTCCGCCAGATATGGATCTCCGCGCAGACCACCAGCTTCAAGCTGGATTGGGACGAGGCCGCGGGCGCGTTTGTGTTTCCCAAGACCGGCGAGGCCCTGATGCAGCTCATCCAACGCCTGCTGCGCGAGCATCTCAACGATCCATCAATCACGCTGGGCTGAAGCGGTATAGACTGCTTTCAATCGCGCATCTTGAAGTGCATCGACCTGGGGGCGCAAACGGGGGGAAGGACTAGAACGACCATGCAGCAGACGCTCTCCGTTGCCATCATCACCAAAAACGAAGAGGCAAATCTGGCGCGCACGCTGGTTAGCGTACAGTTTGCGGACCAGATTGTGGTGCTGGACTCCGGCTCTACCGACCGGACCGTGGAGATTGCACGTGCCGCGAAGGCCGAGGTATTCGAGGAACCGTGGGGGGGATTTGCCACGGCTAAGAACTCCGCCATTGCAAAATGCACCGGCGCGTGGGTGCTCTCGCTGGATGCTGACGAGGAGCTGACCCCGGAGCTACAGACGGATATCCGGACGCTGCTGCACTCGGACCCTCCAGTGGACGCGTACTTCATCCGCCGGCGCAATCTGTTCCTGGGCCGCTGGATTAAGCACGGCGGCTTCTATCCGGACCCGAAGCTGCGCCTCTTTCGCCGCGCGACGGCCAGATTTGCAACGACGCTGCAATTTGAGGAGCGCCCTGTACACGAGACCATCGCCTTCGACGGCAAGACTGCCACGCTGAACCATGACCTGATCCACCATGCCTATCCAACGCTGGAGAACTACCTGGAGCACATGGACCGCTACAGTACGCTGGGGAGCGAAGTGCTGGTGAACAAGGGCAATGTGAGCCGTTCGTGGCTGGCGTTTGTCTGCAATGTGCTGTTGATTCCTAAGCTGACCTTTGTGTGGAACTACTTCTTCCGGCTCGGCTTTCTGGATGGACGCGAGGGGCTGCTGCTGCACCTGTACCAGGCGGCCTACACCAGCTGGAAGTACGCCAAGGCGTGGCAGACTGCGCGCATGACAAACAAATCCTGAATCCGCGATCCTCTAGCGAATTGCTGACTCGCTGACTTGCTGACTTGCTCCATCTACCAGGGCAGCGTTTCGCCCATGTGAAAGTAGCCGCCGGTGGGGCCGTCGTCTGGCAATGTGGCCAGGCGCACCGAAGTCTTTGCGCCGTCCGCCAGCCCCAGCGTCGCCTGCGGGCCTCCCATGTCCGTCCTGACCCA